>NZ_MKWH01000047.1:0-96232 GCF_001899705.1 Sphingobacterium sp. 40-24
AATTGAAATGCTTTTAATTGTATTGGAGAATAGCTTCGACAATTTCATCAAGACGCGCGCGTGCGATGAAGCCAGGTATATCCAGCCTGAAAAATCCAAGGTGTCGAATTTATAATTTAGCAACTGCCTTAATGGACAAGAAATTAAAACTTGCATTTGCAGATGATAATGTATTGCACCTGAAAGTAATTGAGCATCTGGCCAGAGAAATGGGAAACTATGAGATGCTATACTCCTGCCATAATGGAAAAGAGCTTTTGCATCTGCTTGAGACAAATATGGAACAACCGGATGTGTGCATTCTGGATTTGCATATGCCGGACATGGACGGCATGGAAACAGCCCGCCTACTAAGACGCCGCTATCCCATGATTCGATTATTTGGTTATTCGGCCAGCGAAAGTGCAGATGAAAAAAAGAGGTTTCTTGACAGCGGTGTTAAGCTCGTTTTCTCAAAACAGTCTCCCCGTAAAATGCTGATCTCTATCTATCATTATACGAGGCTCTGTGAAAATCTGGATAGCATTGATTTTGAAAAGAATTTATTAGGGAAATGGAATTTTGTAAACCAACTATAGGAAAAGAAAAGATGCAATTCGGTGGGTTAGAATTAGCAGAGTATTGTAGTCAGCTGGGTAAAATGCTACACAATAACTTGGTTTTTTCCATCATTCGAACCGGCTCTCCTGTGCGCATAAAAATTGGTCCGACGGTATATGATATTGCTGCTAACGAACTCCTATTTATTGGACCACATTATGAAGTTGGGGTAGTCGAGCCTATTACCGCTGACGGATTTTTATTGTGGTTTACGGCTGATTTTTACGAAAGATCAAAAGCTGACACCAAAATACTCAATTCGGAATTGTTTTTTGGAAGTCATCCCTTTCTTTCTATGCGGGACTATAGAACAGAGCTGGTATTCAAGAAGCTATTTGTAGAACGTTTGAAAGGCTGCGCTGAGTACCGTACCATTGATATGATGGTTGCCCACCACTGCTTTGAGTCCTTGTTGCTCGAAGGATATCAAACTATGTTATCGCTAGAAACAACGCGTGTATCTGCAGAGATCGCTTCCGTTCAGCTATTTAACAGATTTTCGGTCTTATTGCATAAGCACTACCGCGAACATACCAGTGTGCAGTATTATGCGGACCGTCTGCACCTCTCTCCACGAAAGTTGACCGAGTTGTGTTCTGCTGTCGCCGGAAAATCGGCTAAATGTGTGATATCTACTGTTGTGGCCCAACAGGCTTTGCGCTATATAAAGCATACTGATCTTTCGATATCTCAGATTTCCTATGAGATGGGCTTCTCGGATGAATCTAATTTTCGCAATTTTTTTAAAAGACAGACAGGTAGTAATCCGCTTGCCTATCGTCAAATTTAACTTTGGGAACTCGTTTATGCTTTTTTAGATTCTTTTTTGAAGTATAAATATGGACGCTTATTGGCCGGCATCCGGCGGGCAGTTCTCGGCAAGGCTTTTTTGTCGAGGATTCCACTGCCTAAGTATTTTAACAGCAAGGCATATAATCTTTCCGAGGTGAAAGCTGCCTGGTAATCTTTCCTAAAGTCGGCGACCATCGCTTCGAGTGTTTTTGGACTGTCGAAATAGTCGGATCGATAGATTATATAGGCGATAAGCTCGCGTTGTTGGCGATGGTGCTCGCTTTGGCTGTTGCTTTCATCAAATGAAGATGCCGGACTCGTTAATTCTTGATCCGCAAAGTAGCTCTTCTTAAATTCCTTTAAATCTGGTAGGTGTTCTTCGTCTATCTTTAAAGCTAGGGCCGCATCAAAGAAATCTGCTAGTTGAATGGCAAATGGCCGACAGATTTTTGAAAGGCTATCCACAGACAATGAACCGGTTTTACGGTACGCACTCCGAATAGTGGATGTGGATACCCCTACAAAACTGGCCAGGCTCTCTAAGGTTAATCCTGTTAAATCGATGATTTCCAGTATTCTTTTTGAAATTAATTCTGCTATTTGCTGATCTGATATTTTTCCCATAATTCATCTTTTCTTGTCTGCAGTTTTATCATGTGAGCGTATTGCAACACTGTTTAATCCATAAGTTCCACTAGGTACATGAGGGTCTACCGTTGCTTGTTTTAAGAAACTGATCTTCAAAGCTAGGTTAATAAAGTAATAAATAACGTGTAAGAAACAGGGATTATCGTGTGCAAATTCCCATTTCTTTCCAAAGTTCAGCGAGAGGTTTGTGTTATGACAAGAAATTTTCAAAATACCAAGCTGTGGAAATCTATATTTTTGTCCTACAGTCTGTTCTTTTCCTGTGCTCTACTTGCTCAGGAGAATAAAAATTTACCGGACAAGGTGCACCATGCTGAGCCCCTTTATAATGACCTTGTACGCGACCTTGGCGCAAGAAAAGGGGAAAAAGAATTTAATCTGGGAGCGGATATCAAACGAACAAGTCTAAAGGATGACTTTGGATATCTCATGGAGTATGAATTTGCACCAATTGATCGCTTAGGACTCGAGGTGGAAACGGATTTTGCCTATGCTAAAAGCCGTATTGCCAATGTACCTTCAACAAATCAATTGGAAAGATTGCGATTGTCGTCCCAATATTCATTCTATGTATCAAAAAAGAATGCGACAACCTTGGCTGTCGGGTATACACAGATCTTTAACTTTGTCAACGGTGGTACCGCCTTTAATCCTTTTTTTATAGCCGCCAAAAATTGGCAGCGTCATTGGCATACGTTAATTTACACCGGACCGGAGATTGCTTATCAATACGCCACATCCAAAACGGCTTTGAATTGGCAGGTCAATACGTCATTTCATTATACTGTACCGAATACCGATCATTTTGTCGGTGTTGAGATCAACCAGGAAATTTCGTCCGAAGGCATACATACAGTTTTGCATCCCCAGATCAAACTCGGCCTCAGCAATAAGTTGGCCATCGGTATGGCAGTCGGCTTACCGATAGGGGGAGCGGAAAATAGGCTAAGTTCCTTTTTGCGCATTATTTATCAGCTTTAGCGGAACTGGTTTTTCTGATAGCAAAATGTTGCCAGCTGTCACCTATTTAACTTAAAGCAGTTATTTCTCCAGGTTTTAAAATCTCTTCGGAGGAAAATTTTATATCGATTATTAATATATAATTATTTTCAAATAACTATATTTGATCTGTCCATATTATTGAACTTAGTCGATTGTGTTTGAAAAAGCGCTAAAAATTCTATTGCTATTAAGCACTTGTTTTGCTATGCCTGTTTTTAACAGGTTAATGGCTTCAGGCTATTATGAAATCGAAATTCTTTCGGGAATTGATCCCTTTCACCGTAATATAGAATCTGTGGCCCGGGATAAACAAGGGTTTATCTGGTTTGTTGCAGGAAGCCTTCTTTACCGGTATGATGGCATTGCAATAAAAGCATTTAATGAACTTTATACAGAACCTTTGGGTTTCACGGAAGTGAATAAACTGACCACCGATGATTTGGGGCGGTTATGGCTGGAGACAAGAAATGGGCTGTTCATCTTTGATACACAGCTATGGCGATTTATTCAAAAAGATATGTTTTCAAAAGGGCTCGTGGGCGAGGATGTCATTGCACTATTTAATCAAGGGAAAAATCTTTTTGTTGCAACCCGATCGGGTATTCTCTGGCAGATCAGCGGTTCTCGAAAAAAAAAGCTGATGGAGTTTCAGCCCGCTTTATCCGAAATGCGACGGCCGGTGGGTAAAAGTCTCCTTGCGGATGAAAGCAGGCTTTGGTTTGCTTACAACAGCTTACTCTTTTTTGTAGATTTAAAAACGGGGAAAACGCAGCATGTTCAGATGCCAAAAAGGGTCTATCAGGGGCTAGATGATCTATTTTTATTGGAAAATGGTCTGCTGCTGCGAAATTATGGCTTGGGTTATATGACCTTTGACGGAAGGGAATTTCACCAATTACATCTTCAGGGGCTCAATGCAGGTGATATGCGTGATTGGGCGCATTGGTCCTTTGCGGAAACGGAAAAGATCATATTCCTTTTCGGTGATGGCCGCTATTTTGAATTTAGAAATAACCTCGCAATGACGCTCTTACGTCAGGACAAACACGATATCCGCAGAAATCTGTTCAAATCAAGGCTCAACCAGCTTGATTTTAATGGGCACGAAGGTCTCTGTGCAACAGAGAATGGCTTGTATAGTCTTGCCAGAAGAGCCTTTGAGCTGAATTACTGGAACACGGGTACGGCCAGGGCAATCGTAAAACAGCAGGATAAGTACTATGTGGGGGGCTATGCTCCGTTAAAATATTTTACGCCAAATAACCTTGCCATAAAAGAATCAGCCCCGCTCAATAATTATTATGCTTTTCTGCCAATTGACAAAGACACTGCGCTTGTCGGTTTGGAGGGTAATTTTTTGGGTTTATTGGTCAATGGAAAATTTAGATCTTTATCATATAAAAAGGCTAAGGGCACCCTCGAGGATTTGTCCACCATGGTGTACAGCCTCTGTCACTATCGGAAAAACACCTATCTGGTTGGCACGTCCTGTGGACTATGGCTCTACAATCGCGATACGGGATTAGTTAGTCCGTTAAGGGATAGCATGGGAAAACTTGTTGGAATGGGCGAGCGTGTCAATTCCATTCAAGTACGACAACAGGTCATCTCCTATACCACCGAAAACGGTTATTTTGAATACTTGGCGGGCCGGCTGAGGAAAATTTATCCGCAACAAAGCGAGAAACTCCAGGTGTACAGCCATTCATTTCGGCATAATAAGGTTTTCCTGGCCACAAAAGGAAAGGGGCTGATAGCCATTGACGCAAGCACAGGACATGTTGATACCTATAACACGAATGGCGGGCTAGCACATAATGTGGTTTTTAATATGGCATGGGTGGATAACCTGTTGTTTTTGGGGACATTCCGGGGGCTGTCGATTTGGGACGGTAAAAATTTTTATAATGCTTATGCGATGCATGGGCTGCCATTTGAAGAATTTAATCAGGCTTCTATACTCGAAGATAAGCTTCAAGGGCAATTGCTTATCGGCGGTGTGCTCGGCTGTATTGCCATCCAGCCGCAGCAGTTTTTGTATAATCTGAAGCAGGAAACAGTGCCTCCGCCGGTATTGTCAACAATTTCTATGGGTACCAGCTCCGGGAATATCGTAACTTCCTTTACACCAAAGGATGGTCAGGACACGCTGATTTTCGACAAAAAAATTGAATTTGCAAATCTTAGGATAGCAAAAATAGATGCTTATAAGCAAAATTACAAAATCTACTTTCGCCTCCGGCCCCTCATTAAAACCTTTCAGGAAGTGCCGGCATCGGGAGAAATTAACCTTTCCGATCTGAAAACAGGCGAGTACGAACTTGAATTGAAGACGATAAGCGACAATGGTCTAAGTGTGAAAACCAAGCGGTGGCTGTTTTATAAAAAGCCGAAATTTTATGAGACACAGCTTTTTTATGTGTTGGTTACACTAGGGCTGGGCGTTGTTCTTTATGTCATTGCAATTATGCGGTCTTCGCAGCTCAAGCGGGATAAAAAGCTCCGGCTGGAACTCGCGCGCGATCTGCATGACGAGGTTGGCGGCCTGCTCACTGGAATTGCGATGCAGACTGATCTTATGGCTATAGGTCAGCAGTCCGCTGGACGGCATCAGTCGCTAGAAAAAATTGCAGCCTATAGCCGGGAGGCGGTACAAACGATGGATGATGTCATCTGGGCAATAGACTCGCGCAATAATAGTCAGGGAAGCTTAGAAGACCGGATGAGGTTTTTGGTTTCGCAGATCCTGCCGATGCAGGATGTCGATGTCAAATTTGATATAAATCTGCAGAGCGCCGGCCAGCTGCCTCAATATGTACGTCAGAATGTATACCTTATCTTTAAAGAAGCATTGCATAATATCTGTAAACACAGCCCAAATGCGAAAGTTGATATATTTTTAAAAATAGATCATCATCAGCTTATTTTAAAGCTGTCAAATTCCTTAAAGAAAATCGAAGGAACGGCTTCATATCCAGCGTATGCAAGACGTCGCGGTCAAGGTACGATTAATATGAAACGCAGGGCAGAGGCTATAGGGGCTAAATTCGAAGCAGCAAGGTCCGAAGACCGTTATTGCATTCAATTAGTAGCGAAGTTTAAAGTGAATAAACTTTTTCTTGACTTTTTTAATTGATATGATGCAGCATAACCCTCAATTTTGGATAAGTTTAAGCTTCGCTATATTGGGGGGAGTTTTTTGCATATTAGGTCTTTTATCACGCTTTTATCGTTTTTTTAAATACAAGGATATAGGGCAGCTACTGATCAGTGTGGGGGTGATGGCTTTGATTTGGCATGTCATGATCTATTGCATGATCTATACGGGAGAAATTCAATATTATCCGCGTATTTATAACAAAGGGATACCCTTTTATTATCTTGTGGGCCCGTTTTTCTATTTTTATGTTTGGCTCAAATTTAATCCCAATGCGACACTGCCTAAGCATTGGATATTGCATTTATTACCGTTTTGCTTTGGATTGATTGATGTCATTCCATATGCGGTAGCCCCTGTAGAAGAGCAGAAAAAACTACTCAGGATGCTGGTGGAAGACATTCCGCTTGGATTTAAGCACCATTATGGTTTTGTGGATCAGCAATTACATTATATGCTGCGATTTGGGCTCGCTATTGCCTATGTCATTGGGCAATGGCGGATATATTATAATACAGATATAGATGCGAAAGTTACGAAAAGGGAAGTACTGATTTTTAACTGCGTTTACAGCACCTATCTATTGTTGCAATGTAGTATCGTGTTAGCTATTATCCTTAACAGCAGTCAGGAGGCCTATATTCTTAAAAGTCTGGATAAACTTGTCTGGGTAAGCTTTTGCTTTCTTTTGTTTAGCCTGTGGTTTATGCTGGATGGAAATAAAAAATCAACATTATACTATTAAAATAACACACATTTATCTTATATTTTTTATGCCAAACACAAAATTTAGACTTGCAATCATAGAAGACCGTATGCCTGTTCTCGAATCGTTAAAGTCTTACTTTGAGGATAACGCTCAGTTTGACCTGGTCGTTGCTGCACGTGAACTTGATGAGCTGCTGGATGCTGCCTGGAGCCCTGAATGTTTAGATCTACTGCTCTGTGATATTGGGCTGCCAAATAAAAATGGCATTGAAATAACTTGGTTTATAAAACGTAAATTCCCCCATATTCAGGTTGTTATGTTTACGGTGTTTGATGATAAAGAACATATATTTCAGGCACTTTGTGCGGGTGCCGCCGGTTATCTGCTTAAAAGTACACCCTTACCGGAGATGGAGCAGTTGCTCGTGGAAGTCATGAAGGGAGGTTCGGTGATGAGTCCGCAGGTGGCTCGTCTGGTCATATCTCACTTTAACCCTGCACTCGATCATAAAGCCGATTACCGGCACCGTGAGCAGCTTACCCCCCGCGAGATCGAAATTGTATCCCTTTTGCAACAGGGGTATACCTATAAAAAAGTTGCTGAAACCGCGTTTATTAGTGTTGATACCGTGAAATTCCACATTAGGAACATCTATGGAAAATTACAGGTTAACAGCCGTTCGGAGCTTATGCTGAAATATAATAAACCGATTTGACAGAACTTCTTTTCGTGAAAAACAATGCCTAAAGAAAACATGCTGCTCGTTTCAATCGGTGGATTAACTCTGCGGTGCATACACTATCTGTTTTTGAGATCTTCTTAAGAACATCTTAAGAAGATTCTATCCTACCGACAAACACCTATTTTAAGTTAATTTTTTTTGTAAAAACCACCCTTATGGGCGGGTAATCACTTTGCCTGTATTTTTAAATTTGTGATGCCATTTTAAAGCAACTTAATCTATTTAATTAAAAGTATGCAAAGTTATGATCTCCCACCTAAGCAACGTAGGGTGTTTTCGGTATTGCATGCAGACAGCGATCTGCTCATGCGAAAAATAATTTCGAATGTTTTCTCCAATGAAGCATTTCAGCTGGATTCCGCTGCCAATGGAAAAGAAGCCTTTGCCCTTTTAGAAGCGAGAGACTATCAGTATGATATCGTCATTACCGAAATGCATATGCAATATGCAAACGGGTATGAAATTATTAATAAGGTGCTGAAGGAATCGCCGCGTACCCGGACAATTATTACATCCAACATGAGTTACCTCCATATTCGTGAGGGACTGGAAATTGTCCGTGAAGACTGTTTTAAAAAGCCACTTGTCGTGGGAAAACTATTGGAAAGAGTGAAGCTCATCATGGAAGGTGAGCTTGGGCCGAAGGTCATAAATATGCCTGAGAGCCAGTGCGACGAAGCTTTGCCGCATCAGATGCAATTAGATTCTTTCCTGCAAAACTCAAAAATAGCACATTCCGAGCAACCTCAGGGAATAGTAAGTGTACAAGATTTGTTAGCTGGGGAGGAACTAGTAGCTGTGCAAGATTTAGTAGTTGTGGAGGAGCTAATAGCTGTGCAAGATTTAGTAGTTGTGGAGGAGCTAATAGCTGTGCGTGAGATAGAAGAGGTACAGGAAAAGATAGATATGCAGGCGGTGGTACGTGCGCAAGAAGATGCGATGAATGAGCTTTTTGTCGCTGAATATGTGGCAAGGGAAGAAATCTTGGCAATAGATATCGTACCTGAACAACCTGTTTTACTAGCGGCTACACAGAAGTTGCCAGTCATGTCAGGTAAACGATGGTGGTAAATAATTAGTACACACGAAAAATTTTATGTATACAATACAGTCATTCTCAAGCCTAATGCAGGCGACAAATTCCCCCTTGGTAAACACCGCCAATTCACTATTGACCGGCTTGAAAATACAAATGGGGCAGCAGTGGTATATCTGTGGTAAATTGGCACTAAATGAAGGGAATAGCCCTAGAAGACCGCTGAATGCATCTCCGGAATCACTGGAATGCCAGCTGTTGTTTAAGGCTGCAATTTTAACCAGTGGAGTCAGCGCTGATACCCCACTGATGATAACCATCGGCTTACCCAATAGCACCTACCGCTTATACCGGGAAACGGCTGAACAAACGCTCCGTGGTAAACATATTATCCAGTCGGATCCCGCTGTTTATGGTGAGGACGGATCCGGTATCTTGCCAATTGAGGTTGCGCATATTGACGTATTGCCGGAGGTAGTGAGTTGCATGGTGGCGTTGCGCAGGGGAGAAAGTTGTGAAAAGGGGGCTTTCTTCGTTTTTAGTTTTGGCTTCGGCACATTGGAAACTGGGCTAAGTACCGATGAAGGCGTAGTAGAAAATGCGATGGGGAGTGCTCCGGGTATGCATTATGCTGTCAATATCCTCCGCGAACAGCTGCAGCAGACGTATGACCTCTCTTTTCAGAGCATCCAGCAGCTCGATGAGGCTTTTCGAAACGGCTACCTCTATATCAACCGTAAAAAAATTGACCTTCAGGGACTGCGCAAAAAAGCGATACAGATCTATTATGCCGAAATTGTTTCGCCAGCATTGGGTGATGTGGTCAATGATAGAAATCTGGCTAAATCAAACCGGATATTTCTGTGTGGCGGCGGGGCGCACTATGGCGATCTCATCGACTGTATTCTCGAAGAGTTTGGCGATATTGCCGGTGTCAAAATTGTCGACCAGCCTGAATCCCTCGCTGTAAAAGGCTATTTACTAAATTCCATGCGTTACATTCAGGATCAGTCCAAATTACCGGTCGGAATCGATCTTGGGAATATACAAACGCGTGTAGCCCTTGCTGAAAACTAAGGTATGACGGTAGATCAAACGTTTATTGCGGTGATTCAGGGGATTGTGGCAACATCCTTTATTGGAACTTTTGTCGCTTATGCTGTGATCATGGTGCTCCGTTTCCGAACGGCAAAATCACAGCGTCGGCAAGATAAGCTTGACCAGCTGATTGAAGATCGTATACTGCCCCAGTTTATTCAGGAAATGGGGAACGAAAGTGCGCATGTATCCATCGATCAGGCCGTGCTTGATGAGTTAGCCCTGATGGACAAAAGAAACCGCCAAACCTTAATTGATACCTTAATCCGTCTCCGATGGCATGTGGCGGGAACTAATGCGTTGATTCTTCATCGAATTTATGTGCTACTTGGGCTAAATCTGGATTCGCTGCAAAAGATGAAATCGCGCAAATGGTATCGCAATGTTCAGGGATTACACGAACTGACGCTAATGGATTACGCGATCTCTGATATTGATATTCTCCGATTCAATCTCAGCGAAGAATCTGAACTGCGCTCTGCAGCCCGAAGCGCTTTTATGCGCTTCAGCAAGAACGAGCCTTTCCGCTTTTTTGATGAGGTGCGCGATCCATTGAGTATTTGGGAATTGATCGGTTTTTTTCGGATTCTCGAACAATCCCGCGATACGGTAAAATCAAACTTTGCAAACTGGATCCGTTATTCGCGCAACAAAACAGTTGTTATTTGCTGCATGAAGCTTGCCGCACACGAGCAGAGTCTGGAGGCCATAGACAGTATCGAAGGATTGCTCAATGTGAACGACCACAGTTTACGTTCGCACGCCATCAATGCGCTGGGGCATTTAAGGGCTATCCATACACAGGAAACATTGATCAAAATGTATCCAAACCAACCTGTCGACTGCCAGTGCGAAATTCTGTTTTCGCTCGGCATGTTTCGGACGACGAGAGCTATGGAATTTCTAACGGAACAATTCCAGTCAGCTTTTGATTTTGAAATCGAAAATCATGTTGCGTCAATACTCGCCCGCTTAGTACGCAACAAACAATTGGCCTGGAATCCTTTACATCTGCCTTCACGAAAAGAGCGCATTCTAAACTATTATCTGCACGAACAATAACGCATACAATATGATCCAAGATATAATTGACGTTTTCCAACTTTTTATATTTTCCTACAGTAGCCTGACCATGGTGATCTATGTCATCATGGCGGTGCTATCGTATAAGGGAATTATGTTATATAGACGGAAAAATAGAGAGCACTATACCCAAAATGTAATTTCGAGCCCACTTTCACCGGGCATCTCGGTCATTGCCCCGGCTT
Organism: Sphingobacterium sp. 40-24; assembly: GCF_001899705.1. Classification (NCBI taxonomy): domain Bacteria; kingdom Pseudomonadati; phylum Bacteroidota; class Sphingobacteriia; order Sphingobacteriales; family Sphingobacteriaceae; genus Sphingobacterium; species Sphingobacterium sp. 40-24. The sequence goes on from NZ_MKWH01000047.1 coordinate 11,053, forward strand.
ACAACGAGGGCCTGACAATCATTGATAATGTATATGCATTAATGCATCTGAATTATCCATTGTATGAAGTTATTATTGTCAATGACGGTAGTACGGATGATACATTGGAAAAATTGGTTCAGCATTTCGAACTTAAGGAAGTAGATCTTCCTTACAATGAAAAGATCAAAACGAAGACTGTAAAGCGCTTTTTTCGATCTACTAATCGTGCCTACGAAAAGTTGCTAGTCATTGATAAAGAGAACGGAAAAGGTAAAGCAGACGCTTCGAATGCCGGCATCAATGCCTCAAAATTTGATTATTTTCTCTGTACAGATGTAGATTGCATCCTGCATGAAGACACACTTTCCAGACTAATGCGTCCCATTTTAGACGAAAAGAGCCGGAGCCGCCTAAAAGACATCCAGGTGATACCCGATACCGGATACATCCACGTGGAGAACAATCAGCGACGGGTCATAGCGGTCGGGGCGCCCCTGCGGATGATCAATTCGTCTGAAGTGGATAATGGAGTAATAACACGCTTTAAACCGCCACATAAAGTACTCCCACGTTTTCAGGAACTGGAGTATATTCGTGCATACCTGCTTTCAAAAATGGCGTGGAGCTCAATTAATTGTGTTCCAAATGTGTCTGGAGGACTTGGTCTTTTTGACAAGCATATTGCCGTTAAGGTTGGGGGCTATGATCCACGCTCATTTGCCGAAGATATTGATATGGTGACACGCATGAGTGTTTACATGATCCAGAATAATCACAAATATGCGATTCGGTATATTCCTGTTTCATTGTGCTGGACGGAAGGACCACAAACCTTGCCGGTATTCAGTAGACAACGTGTACGCTGGGCTAGGGGGTTGATCCAGATCATGCTGCTCCACCGTCATGTTTTATTTAATTTTAAGTTTAAAAGGCTCGGGCTGATAGTCTTTCCTTATAACTTCCTATTTGAGTTTTTGGCGCCTATTTTCGAGGTATTGGGGCTGTTGTTTTACATCTATCTTATTGTAATCGGCGCCATCAATTGGGAAAATACATTTACATTACTCGCTTTTCTATATATGTTTTCTGTCCTAGTAAGCTCCATAGCCGTGCTGTGGGATCAATTAATTGAAAGACATTACCGCAAAACGAGTGAGGTGATAGGATTGTGCCTCACGGCCTTTGCTGAACCGTTTATTTATCATCCGCTCATTGTTTTTTTTAGTATCAAAGGCTACATACAGTCCATGTTCAGGCAAAAGCTGGTATGGGGGAATATGCAGCGTAAAGGTTTTGCAAGCCAAAAGTCTACTGTCAAAAATCAAGCTTAAGCTATTATGAATTTCCGTTATACTATTTTTATTCTCTTCCTACTGTCTACACAGGTGCTGCGAGCACAGACCTGGAATTCCGTGCGTGCCGAAAAATTGTACCAGCAGGCTGTGGTAGAAATTAAATCTGCTCAGCAGCAGAAAGCTTTGAAGTCATTGGAGGAGGCCATAAAGCTGAATCCAGCCCATATCGATGCGCAGGTGCAACTTGCCCGAATCTATATGGCGCAGAAACACTATGATCAGTCGATCCGTACTGCACAACTGGTACTGCGTGCTTCGCCCGAATATGAAGATGTGTATTATTATATTATAGGTTCTTATTTATCAAAAAATCGGCCTGCTGAAGCCTTGCGATACGTCGAAATGGGATTGTCGCGTTTTAATGCCAATAAAGATTTCGGAATCAAAAAGCTCAATATACTGGATATGCTCAAACGCTATCAGGATGGAGATTCCTGGGCACAGGTTCTGATCCGGCGTTTTCCTACCGATGGGAGTGTAAGACTCGCGATGGCCGGTCATTATGAAGCAAAAGCGGATTGGTACAAAAGCAATAAAATGGATAATCTGGCCAATTCTTATTATGAAAAGGCGCTCGAACTCGCGCCGAAAAATACAGATCTCATCGAAAAAATGAACAATATTGTGTCCCAAGGCGGTGATTATGACGCCCGAATTGCCAAGGCAAATGCGATATTGAACAGCGATAGTAAATCTTACAATGCATTATTCCAAAAGCTCGGCCTGCTACAGGAATCACATCGTTATGCAGAGGCTTTAGAAGTGTTACGCCTGATCTTACGCTACTATCCGAAAGATAAAAAAGCCCTTGATCTAAATAATAGTTTACGGAAAGAAGCAGCCGGATATTATCAGAACACGGATACTTATGCACTTTATCAGTCGATTTTGGATCAGAATCCAGGCGATCGGGAAGCCTTGGAAAAGGTGGTTGGCATAGCCGCTTCTCGGGGCGAGACGACACAGGCACTGTATTGGGTAGACCGTGCTTTACAGCGAAATGCAGGTGACCGTATATTGCTGCGCCGAAAAATGGATTTTGAATTTCAACTGCGCCGTTACCAGACAGCGGCAGATATTGCTGTTAAGCTGTATGGGGGCAATGGTGATAAAGCTTTCCGATCAGAAGCATTGCAAATGATCAATGCCTGTGGCAGTTATTATTTGCAGCAGCAACAAGCCGACAGCGCCATCGTTTACTACGATCGTACGCTTCACTTAGATCCGAGAAATATGCCAGCTCTGCAAGGGCGTATTTCCGCTCTTATCCTGCAAAATAATTTATCCTCGGCCCTTCGGGAATTGGAGCAGGCGATCAGTTATTATCCAAATGATATCGATTTACACTTAAAAAAGGCGGGTTTCCTGGCACAATCGGGCAAAATACAGCAGGCTGTAGCTTTAAGCGAAAAACTTTACGCCAGTTATCCGGGAAATCCGAAAATTAAATCGCTTTATTTGGAGCAAAAGCTGGCCGCAGCCAATGCCTGCATACTGGTGGAAGAGTACGGAGAAGCGGAAACGCATCTTCGTCAATTACTCATCGAAGACAACGATAATAAAGAAGCCCTACACTACCTTTCTAATATTCTTGACCTCAGAAGACGCTATCCGGAAGCTTTGCTCGTTGTTCAGCAGGCCCTGCAAAGTTATCCGGGTGACCGCGAATTTCTTCAGAAGAAAGCTTCAATCCTTCATAATAGTGCGCAGTATATGGCAGCTGCTCAGGTCGCCACCATGCTGCGGACAGAATATCCGTACAATCAAAAGTACCGTACTATGGTACAGGATGCGTGGATGTCGGCTGGATTGTCTTTTCAGAAAAAGGGGGTAGCCGATAGCGCAATTTTTTGTTTTGATCGCGTGCTTGAGGGCAATCGAACAGATTCGCTTGCTTATAGTAATAAAATAAACCTTCTGATGGCAAAAGGAGACTTTGTATATGCCCTACAGAGTGTGGATACGGCATTACAGCATTTTGAGTATGCCGAGCCTTTTCTTCTAAAAAAAATAATCGTACTCGACAGTTTGGGTCGATTTGTTGAAGCGGCACATTATGCCGATACACTCTCCAAGCGCTTCGACCTACGGAAGCACAGGGAATATGCAGCTCTTTTGCGAAGTAAAACCATGCAGAACGCTTTTGGAATTTCTTTGCTGAATAGCTCCTTTTCAGGTGTTGATGATAATCCAGCGCCACCTGCATACCGTATTGCGACACTGTATTACACCCGTCGATTGTCGCCAAAAATAAGTTATGGTGCACAGCTGTTATTCACGGGAAGGCAATCAGGTGCGGGCATTATGGGAGAAGGCGACCTGACGTATACGGCGAATAAATTACTTTACTGGAATGCTTCGATAGGTATATCCAATAATGTGTTGCTTCCCAAATATAGAATGGCCTATTCGCTTTATCGGCAGCTCGGAAAAGGTTTCGAAGGGGAGATTGGGGCGCGTTTTCTGGAAGTTGTCGCGATCAAAGCGGTATCAGTGGTTGTTGGTGCGAGCAAAAGTTTTGACCCTTTTCTGCTGAATGCACGAATCTTTGCCATTAAGGAGGAAAAGGATTTCTACTTCGCTTTTCAGGCAGGCGCAAAATATGAGCTTACTGAAGCTGATTTATTACAGGCAAATTTTGGACTTGGAACTTCACCAGACGACAGAAGCAGGCTTATTCTATTGCCTGAATTGGGTGGTGTTATGAGTCGAAGTGTGGGCGCGGGATACAGACGTACAATAAATTATCGTACATCGATAGGTTTAAATGGTACTTACACAAGTCAAAAAATTGGTACGGCAACATTTCGTAATCAATATGATCTACTGCTCGCCTTACAGGTGAAATTTTAACTCTAGCCAATAACTGAACAATGAATCGTACAATTTTAATTTTAGGTGCCGAAGGGTACTTGGGCTGGCCGCTGGCCATGAGGTTAGCGCTGCACTATCCAGACCAAAAAATTATATTGCTGGATAATGGCTGGCGCAAAAGCACGGTTGCCAATCTCGGATTTGGGCCCTGGCTACAGATTCCGGATCTCTCAAGTCGTATCGAAGCATTTGGCCGAAAATATCGTTTAGCTAATATGTGTGCTGTGCACGCTGAGGTTTGTTCGGACGAATTGGCGGAACTGATTCGTCGGGAACGGCCGCATACAATTTATCATCTCGCACAGCAGTGTTCGGCGAGTTATTCGATGTTGGGATTACAACAGGCTCTTTACACCATCCGTAACAATGAAGAAGGCAATATGCGTCTGCTCTGGGCAGTACGCGAATATGTTCCGAAAGCCCATATTATTAAGCTTGGATCGTTTGGTGAATATGCCAAGGGCGGATTGCCGATAGCCGAAGGCTATTTTAAGCCTGGTTATAAAGGGCAGTTGGCGTCGAAACCTTTACCTTACCCTAGGGCGGCAAACGATATATATCATGTTTCCAAAATAAATGACTCGAATTATGTAGCGATGGCGGCGCGTACCTGGGGGCTTCGCATCACGGAAGTGATGCAAGCAACAGTATTTGGTCTGCTAACTTCAGAAATGGATGCCTCGCCTGATCTTTTTACCCGTTTTGATTACGATCCGATCTTTGGAACGGTAGCCAACCGTTTTCTAGCGCAGGTAGTTTCTGGTTCTCCGATGACAGTATATGGTAGCGGAAACCAGCGTACTGGACTCATGGCGTTGAACGATGCGGTCAATTCGTTGGCCCGGTTTGTTGAAGATGTACCACCAATTGGTGAACATCGTGTGGTGAACCATGTGACAGAAACACACTATTCCATCAATGAATTAGCGGAGGATATTGCTGACATTGCCAGAGGTGTTGGGTTGGATCCCAAGATTTCTTTTACCTCCGATCTTAGGGGGGAAAGTGCTGCCAAGAAGCCTATATACAGCATTGAGACAAGTTTGCAGGGGAGTCATTTGTATCATACCGATTTCCATACCGTGATAAGGGAATCCATCAGTCTTTTACAAAAGCAATATAGTACACTTCTATCGCATCATTTTTCACCCCATAGTGCCTGGAACGAATTTTCTGATGGGAAAAATCTTGATCTTAAAAGAGTAGATGCCGTCCGAAAAATAGAAAATGAAGCGTATTGGGATCAGATCAGGGTCAATACATTTCCTTCTACCCGGGTGAATCTGAATCCGGGCTGCCTGGCTACGTTGCCACAGGATCGGCTCGAAACCATCAAAAATCAGGTAAACGGCAATCCACTTTCTTTATATGCTTTAGGGAGGGAAGCTTTTACTTCCATACAGGAGGAATGTGCTAAATTGTGGCCGGCTATCGGTTATCGCTGTAATGTGACTTCCAGCACATCTCAGGCCATGAATTTATTGGCATTGGTGCTTTTACGGAGGTTGCAGGAGGATGGGAAGAGGTGTTTTCAGGTCCTGACAAGTGAGCATGAACATCCGGGCGGTATCGGCCCCTTTGAACATTTGCCAGAATATAAGCTCACTTATCTCCCTGATGTTGTCCTTAATGACGCGGAGGAATTTAACAGATGCTTGCGCGAAATGCAACCAGACATCGTGTTCTTATCCCATGTCTATTATCCCACAGGAAAACTGATGCAAGACAAGTGGCGCCTGAGCAATATAAAAAAGGCTGTTCCGAATGCAATTCTGATTCTTGACGTAGCACAGTCGTTAGGGATTCAGCAACTTCCTTTTGGGGATGCTGATGTATTGATCGGGAGTACACATAAATGGTTACATGGACCTTTGGGCGGTGGTTTAGCTTGGTTCAAAGAAGATTTTGCAAGTTGGATCGGGGCCTTATATTGGAATAAGCAGCATCTTTTTGAAGAGCCGCAAACCCATGGGTTCAGCATTCCGGGGGGGCAGGATTTCTTATTGTATGAAAGGTTGAGGCAAAGCCTAAAACGTTATCGAGAAATTGGGCCGAAAGCAATCCTTGATCGCAGTACCTATCTGGCAGCTTATCTGAAAAGAGAGCTTAATGGGATCTTGGGCCATGCAGGCATTACGTACTCTTTTATGGGAGACGATGTATCTCCGGTCGTAAGTCTGCTGGTGTCAGATTATGATCCTTATCCGCTGTACGAGTTTTTGAGAAAGAAAGACATACATATTAAATGCATTAAGCACTGTAGAGTAGAAGCGAAGGTTGGACATGTACTGCGTTTTGGTATACCGTATTATGAAAATATGGGCCGCTTGCGCATGGTACTTGATACGATAGCTTCTTTTGTGGATTGTGCGATCATGGATAAGCAAGAAGTGGACTTGTTGATCTAGTTTAATATGCAATGATGAAAGATGCAAATTATAAACTGAACCTGTTCGTTCTTGTTGGATTGCTGTTGATTAGCAGCTGTATGGCGCAGCAAGTGGACATCGTACGCGATAGGAAAGCCGAAACTGAAATCCTTATTTCCTCGCATCCAACAAATTTGGAGCGTAAGGCGGCTCTGGTATTGCAAGAGTACATTAAACGTATTACTGGCGTACCATTAGCGATATTGTCGAGCCCTTCTGGGACGAAAAAACACGTAGTATATATCGGGAATAATTTTTATCAACAGCGGATTGGAAAGAAGGTTGAGCTTGGAAACGAAGGTTTTGAAATTAGTATTCGGGACGGACAAGTTTATCTGACTGGAGGTTCAGGAAAAGGACTACTGTATGGCGTATATGAACTTATCGAGAAGCAATTTGGCGCTCGGAAATATGATCAAGGGCCTGCATGGGTCCCGAAGCGTGCGAATCTGTCACTTCCTCAGGATTTCAATTTTCGCTTTGAACCTCCATTACGTTATAGAGAGTCTTACTACCCTGCTTCTGCGGATGGTGAATACCTGGATTGGCATCATTTGCATCGATTTGAAGATCTGTGGGGCTTATGGGGACATTCATTTTTTAAAATTATACCACCGGAAGACTATTTTCAGCAGCATCCTGAATATTTCGCTTTAACAAACGGAAAGCGCAGCGCAACACAACTCTGTTTAACAAATTCTGACGTCCAAAAAATAGCAATCAATTATTTTCGACAGGCCATTGCCGATAATCCTGATGCGGTCTATTGGTCTATAGCGCCAATGGATGGAAAAGGTTACTGTACCTGCGATCGCTGTACAAAGGTTGACCAGGAGGAAGGCGGACCGCAGGGTACACTGATCCGATTTGTGAACAGTGTGGCAGCTCAATTTCCAGAACAGAATTTTACGACCTTAGCCTATGGTTACACCGCAGAAGCTCCCAAAATATCTCGGCCATCGGCCAATGTACATGTGTTGCTAAGTACGATAGATGCAACGCGGGAGCAGGGCCTGGCTGTTAATCCGACAGCTGCTCCTTTTCGACGCCAGCTCAAAGACTGGTCAAAGATCTCATCGCATATTTTTGTATGGGATTATACCACGCAATTTACAGCCTATTTAAATCCTTTTCCGATGTATGATCACTACCAGAGTAATATCGCCTATATGTATCAAAACGGTGTAAAAGGGATCTTTGAACATGGGCCTGGACATACGCTGGCTGATATGTCTGCCTATGCCAGTTATATGCAGGCCAAGAGCCTATGGAATCCTGAGCTAGATCAAGCTGAGGTGGAAGAGGATTTTTTGAACGGTTATTATGGTGCAGCATCAAAGGATATTAAAAAGTATCTAAAACATCTTATTGAAGCTCGAAAAACAAGTCGCTCGACGCTTGATATATACGGTAACCCCATCCTTTCGCGACATGGATATCTGCGTTTAGAAAAGATGAAAATTTTTAAGGAACTTTTGAATAACGCACAAAAAGCTGTAGCTGGAGATCCGAAATTTTTAAGTCGTGTCAAATTGATTGCGTTAGGTCTCGAGTATGCAGCCTTGGAGCAGGCAAAGGCTTATGGAGACCATCCGTTCGGCTTTTTGAACAGGAAAGCTGATGGTGAATGGATAGTCAATCCCAATTGGATGAAGCGGATAGATGAATTTTTGGACCATGCAATTCGAGGCGGAGCTATCGAATTGGCTGAAACCGGTGGTAGTCTTGAGCAATACCGGCAGCAATGGCTAACACTATTAAATAAATCCTATTTGCCTTCATTGCTCCAAGGAATACATCCTCAGTTTACACCTTCGTTTTTGGAAGATTTTCCCGCAAATGGAAAAACAACACTGAATGATGGCTTATCGGGAACAACAGATTATAGTTACAACTGGCTATTATTTGATAGTAAGGATGTGGAGATTACTTTTCCTTTTCCGAATGAAACAATGGCTTCGCAAATTCAGCTTAATTTTCTATTGGATCCGGCGCATTATCTATTTCTTCCGGATGGAATAGCGGTAGAATCCTCAGAAGATAATATTTCGTACATGAACATCGGGACGTATAAGATCGATACTGGTCTTATTCCTGAAGGCCCGATATGTTTTCCAGTTTCATTTGGCCTAAAACAACAAAAAGCACGTTTTTTAAAAGTGAAAATTTCTTTTTCGCAAGAATTTCCACATTGGTTTGAAGGGTCGAAGCATCGTAACCCGCTTTTTGCTATAGATGAAATTCACGTGAGAAAATAGGGACGGAGGATTTAGAAATATTTGGGTAATCTTAAAGGGAATTTTTCCTAAATTTATTGAACCGATTATCTGACCTAAGAAAATCATTATGTCATTAGGAAATGGTTTTTTGTCTTTTTTGCTGTATTTACCCTGTGCTATGCTTGGGGCTTTTTTTAGCTATAATTTGATTTGCTGGGGCTATCGAAAGGCTACTGTCGTTAATAGCGCAGGACTAATTTGGGAGCGGATAGCATTTTTTTGTTTACTTGCGCTCACGTTTTCGGCTATGTTAATAGCTGCTTTGAGTATCTCAGATAATGAATTGATCGTGTTGTGGCCGCAGAAATTATTTTATGCTTGTATTATTGTAGGAATTCCCACGCTCGTGATAACGACTTTTGTCATCCTTTTTAGATGTATAGAATCCTGGTCTGAATGCTGTTCGAGCCGCAGAAGAGCCCGATCTGGTTATTTGCTGTTTCTTACCATTTGGTTGTTTTGTTTTTTGGTGCAAGTTATCGTATACATCATGCTGATTAAGCAGATTAGCTGAATCGAGTCAGTAATCATCTTAGTATATAATGAATTAAGCTTGGAGTTTGAGTTCAAATCAAACCCGGAAATAGGTGTTTTAACGAAGTTTGTAAGGGTGTAAAAATAAATGGGGCGAACGCCTTCGCCCCATTATATCCATTAATATTATCAAGTCGAACGCAAAAAAAATGACTTGATGGCCCAAATGTAAAAAAATATTATTGAAATTCTCTGGTAAAAATTTACCATTATCGTGTAAAAATCTACGGGGTAGTTGAAGGGCTACATCATTCATAAAAAAAAGACGGCTAGAATTTCTAGCCGTCTTCGTTTGGTTGCCGAAGCTTTAATTATTACTATTTTTAGTTTGCACGTACGCAGCGAACGTTTTTGAATGATGTACTTAGTACATTTGCACCTAATGCGCTTACACCATTTAAAAGTTCTCCTGTATTGTTTGCCATATGGAATCTTGTCCCTAACGATGGAACAGGTAGTAGAGCGATTCCTCGGCCAGCATTACCATAATAACCCCATGTACCTGCGCCGACTAAGCCAACAATATTTGCGCCTTGTTCATTTGTCCACAATGTAGTTGCTCTACCGTAGCTGTCAAGAAGAGGAAGACCCAAGCTTACAACCTGGAAGTTTGAGATATCAACGCTAAGATCATTCAAGCCAACATTGGCTAAACCACCATTTCCAAGGAGAGGCAATATGTTTATATTTGAAATTTGCCCATTGTAATAGAAGCGTAGTCTGTTGGATGCGCTATTGATATCGCCAAAAGCATTGGAGCCTGAGGTGGGAGCCCCATTAGCTCCGGACGCAAGTGTGTATTGACCATAATTATATGGACTTGATGGTGCCAGTGATGAATTAGGAGCCGCCGTATTGACTAGTACAGATACAGTGTTTCCTAAAAGATTGGTAATGATGTTTAAAACACCGGTTAACCCTGTGGCATCAACAACTTGACCCAAACCTCCCAGCGCTCCTGTAAGAGAATTCAACTCGATGTCCCCACGAACCATATTGGCAAAATCTGCCTTTGCTGGTTGTTTCCAAAGTCCCGCTGGATAAACCAAAGCACAAGGATCTCCATTATTTGTCGTTGTGGTCGCAAATTGTCCAGGAACAATACTTCCGAAAGCAAAATAGCCATTTGCTCTAGCGGTCAGCTGATTATTCGCGTAGAATGCATAATTGCGGCCGTTTCCATTATTTCCTCTATAGAACAAGTTGGAGCGCGCCCATCTCACCGTACGGCCAGCATAACTTGTCACTAATGGAGATTCCACCACGTTTAACAACAAGCGATGGCTATTGCCCAATTGTGGTGTAACAGAAAATCCGAAGTTGGACGCTGTCGAAAAATAGGTGCGTGCTAAACTGCCGTCGACGTGGCTAATGTTTAGGTTTTGGACTTGAACATTAACTGCACTTTGTGCTGCTGTAGATGCGGTATAAACATAGGCAATTTTTGCATCATTGAAGGCAGGGTCAATATTTGTAAAGTTGGCATATGTTAGCGTCGGGGTAAAACTTGCTCCTGCAGTAACAGTTCCACCCAGCAATGCGATACTACCTGTTGCTAAATTTAAACCCGTTACGTTCACTGTAGGATTGCCTGTGATATTACCAAAAACGCCTTTGGTATTCAATTCAATTCCTATGCGTGAAAACTTATGACTGAATTGGATACTGATGTTTGAATTGGTTGCAAGGTTGACAGTTCCACTAGCATAAAGGACATCTTTATTTTGCGCAAGAGCAATTGATCCATTTGTTGGCGTAAGTGCAGGTTGATTAGCATCCGATGTATTGTAAGATAACGCGACCCATGTATACGTAGTCGCGGGATTAAGCCCTTCAATAGTACCCGCTGTTCCTGCCGTAAATTCCTTTGATGTAACTAACGTTGTTCCAGAATAGATATAAACAACATACTTTGTGCCGGATACCATATCTTCTGTGACACCGGGGGCAACATCAGCCGCTGGACCGCCGGAGCGTTTTACGCCGATCGCATCGCTAGTTATGGTTGGTAAATTGTTGTCCGTAGAAACAACCATGTCGACGTCCGAAAATGAATGTACTTTGCTGGTCGTGGCGTTCGATTTTGTCGAGCCGACCTTCACTGCGTCACCAGTACCGTTTGTCTTAATTCCGCCTACGGCGAAAGTAAGTACATTGCTTTTGTTTTCGACATTTTCAGTCTTGTTGTCCTTGGAACAACTTGTGATTAATGTCCCGGGGATTGCTAGCATTGCCATCGCAACAACCCAGTTCGCTCTTTTAGTCAGATTAAATCTCATTTTAGTGCTTTTTCGTGTTGTTAGAAATTTTGATGATAATGCGTTAAGCGCCTTCTCCGGTAGTGGTACCGTCTGGACCTGCTCCCCAACCGTCGGTTTGTGGTGTTACACCGGGTTGTGCCTGAGAACCTGCAGCAATACCTTGCTCAAGTTCTACAACGTGCTCCTTGATGGACGGAGCTACGTACATTTTTTTTGCGTTCTTATTCATGATAATATTATTTGGATAATCCATGCTGTTACCAACATGGGGTTTAAATTTAATGGACAATTTAACCCTCGTTTATTTGGTAGAAATACTTAAGCATATAACGGCTTGCCTTTGCGTATAGGCAATATATTGCTGTTATCACTTAGGTGCTCCTAAATTTTTTGTCTGTTTGTTGATTCCTAATTTAATTGTTAATACTTTTTCGCTATCGGCTAGTAATATTTTTCCCGAATTGAATTGTAATATTACGACTTAATATCAACTTGTGCAAAAAAAAATTGTAAACTTTTTTTTCAACTATTATTGATTTTGTAATAAAACAACTTTCTTCATTGTTATTATTCTATAAAATGTTTCGGTTATTCTCTTTTATCGCTTTCAAATCTGAATTTAAGCGCGATAAAAGCTGGCCCTCTTCCTGCCATCTGTTTCATTAACAAGTCATCGTTTATTTTGTTTAACATTTTTTATAAAATATTTTTTTTGTCTAATTATTGTTTTATAATTAATATGTTTAAACAGTTTGTTTTTAGAAGCCGATTATTCAATATTACGGGCTTTAATTGGAAATATATTTCCTGTTGTGACATGTGTGGTATTTTATTTTTATTTCTTTTTAGTAATTAAATATCTTTATATTCTTCTCTGTAGATGTTTAATTTATCGAAATTCAATATTTTTATAGTTGTGTTATATTTTAATGATACACGATGTTGTTTGTGTTTTAAATTTTAAATTCATTTTATTTGTTTCTTTTGTTTCATTTTAGGAAAATTGCAGTTGCAACTAAACTGTTGTCGCCTTAAGCTGTTGTGTTAAGAAGTGTTAAAAAACAGGCTTATTAATCTTAAAGTGAAGATTTATGGAAATGCCTGTTGGTTTAACTAAATGATTTTTTTGTTGTAAAATAAAAGATTTTTTGAGGGCTGCGTGGGGATAATTATCTAATATTTGTTTCGCCAACCTAATTGTATTCTATTTCATGTTAGTGTCTCTTATAGAATGGTTGGTAGATTTTAGTTGGAGAGCGCCCTCTATAACGAACATTTGAGTTTTTCTGATGCGCTCTAAAAAACATATTGCAAACCCATGGTTTCTTTAGGAAATGAATTTTTTGTGTTTGGCTTTTATTTCCTAAATTGCCCCTATTTCAGTAATATGAATTGGTTGTCGGGCTTTATTTATATGCATTAGATAAAAATATGGAATTTGGAGTTCATCGGGTCATTGGTGTAGCGCAGGAGCCTTCTGAAATTAAGGATGCAACAGCAAAAGAAAATTATGTTGTTCTTTTTGTGTCAAAGGGTGGCTGTAGCGTGGAGGTCAATAATCAGATTACAGAAATTGAAGAATTTTGTTTGGTGTTAATTCCAAGAGGTATAAAAATTGAAGCTAACCCAGATGAACAGCGGTCGTTTCTTATCATTTATTTTTCGGAAAGTTTTTTTGCACGTACGGAGATAGATACCGCTTTTCTGCATAACTTTAAATCATTCAATAAAAACGAATATACTTACCGTGTACTGCGTGTTCCTGCGGAATACGCGAGTTATTACGAATTTGTAAGCATGCAGCTTAAGCTTTCTAAGCAGAATTATAATCTGGCAATTTATCGCGATTTAGCGCATAATATCGTTAAACAGATTGTGCTCCTTGCAGCAATTTCTGCAGAGGATAGGCCGTCAAATGGATTAGTGGGCCAAGGTGCTGATACAAAGCTGATAACACTTTTCCAGGAACTGATCAAAAAACATGTAAAACACGAAAAACAGGTCGCCTTCTATGCCGAACAACTCAAGGTCGGAAATAAAAAATTAACCAACTTAACTAAAGAAATTTTGGGAGCAACTCCAAAAGAACTTATTGTCAAAGAATTGCTACGTGTTAGTAAAAAGCTTATCGTTGAATCGTCGATGAGCATCAAACAGATCGCTTGGGAGCTTGGTTATGCTGATGTGAATAACTTCAGTACTTTTTTCTTGAAAGAAACCACCTTGACGCCCACTGAATACCGAAGAAGGTGGCAGAAATAACCCTTATAGTTAAATGTCTTTTTGTTAGTTATAAACTCTTTTTGTAGTTTACGGTGCGCTGTTGTAGTTGAAGCGCTACAAGATTTGTGATTTATACTGTAGTTGTGTATTTTGCCTTATTCTCAGCTGAATTAGTTATATCTTTGCTTTAAACAGTTCGACCTTAATATTATTCGCAAAGCCAAGTATTAAAGTCTTGTGACATCTATGATGGGGCTGTTTGGTATTGATCTATTATTATTTAATTATGTATAACAGAAAAAGCTTAAATCTCTTCTTGGTGGGTCTTGCAGGGATTGTGCTCTTCGGGGCAAGTTGTTCAAAAGTAAAAGATTTGTACAACGAAACCGAAAAAGGATCTGATTCATCCACTCTTTTACCTGGGGGCGGCAATATTTCAGCCGATTTTATGTGGAATTCAACACGCTCTGTAGATGTGCGCGTTGCTGTAGACGATCAATTTAGCGGTAAATATTTTTATCGGGTTGAGATTTTTGATAATGATCCGACTTTGTCTAGTGGAGCAAATTTGCTGGCTGCCGGTCAGGCTAAATCAGGTCAGGATTTTGTTGGCAAGCTGATGATTCCGACAATTGCGAAATATGTCTATTTGAGAGAAACTAGTCCTCTGGGTATTGCGGCTATCAGCATGATTGAAGTTGGACAACAAAATACAATCACTGTCGACGGTGCGAAAGCGGGATCAAGCAGCAAAGCGAGTGTTTTGCGTGCTGCGACCACGACGAGTGCGTTGGCTAGTAGTAGCTTAAAGGCAGCAGCGGTTGAAGCTACACCAGTAGTGGTCCCTTCGGACGCGATCGCGCTATCGGGCAACTCGACAATTTCGGTCGAGTCGAATAAATCTTATGTAGTCAAAGCTGGTGTTACTTTTACAGGTAAGATCGATGCTAACAACGGTACAAGTAATGTGAAGATTTACGTACAGGGATCTTGGAAAAATACAAGCTTTGAACTAAACCTTGGAAGCAATAATGGACTATACATCACACAGGCGGGTTCGATTGACCTAGTGAATGTAACGCAGAATACAGTGGGTGGCTTTGTCAATTATGGCTCGGCTTCGCTTTCCAAAATGGAAACAAAAAACAATACCTTGTATGTAAACTATGGTACACTTACAGCTGATAAAGCGGATATCACCAATGGTAACTTTACCAATTATGGGGTGGCGACAATCCAAAATCTGAGCAGTACTACAAACGGTACAGTCGTGCGCAATGAGGGGACTCTTACTGTACAGAATGCGACTTTGACCAATGCGACTTTGGAAGCTGTTTGTCATACGGTGATCAATTCATTAACAACCAATGGAGCAACTATTTCGGTTTCTCAAGGAGCTTTATTGAGTTTAGATAAATTAGATGCGGGTGGCACAAAAATTAATTTGGCAACAGCATCTATTTTGGAAGTGAAAACCCTAGCCAAATTTAACAGCCAGTCGAGCACCATGACTGGACCAAGTTCAGGTCAGGCATTGGCTCGTCTCAAAAAGGTTGATGTAAGTAACCAGTGGATGGCTATTACCTATGGTGGTAACCTAGAGGTAGCTTGCTCAGATCATACAGCGAATGCACAATGGAGCACTTATTATGTGATTAATAGTCCAGCAAAATTGGTTCCTTACGATAAATCTACCGTGGTGATTGCAGGTACTTCTTGTAACGCTGGTGGTAATAATGCCTCTGGTGGCAATCCAACAGATCAAACGGTAACTGAAGTTGATTTAGGAACGTATTCTTACATCTTTGAAGATAGATGGCCGTCTAAAGATGACTATGACATGAATGACTGTGTGTTGGATATGAACATCACCAAATTTCAAAATACAGCGAATAAAGTGACTAAAGTGGCCTTGAAAGCAAAATTAAGATCAATAGGTGCTTCGATCCGTTTTTCCACTGCAATACAGCTTGATGGTATCGCAACGGGAAATGTCAAAAGTGTAACGTATTCACGCAAAGATTTGGTAGGTACAGCCTTGCCTCTTGGCGCAAATGGTACGGAATCCGGGCAAACGTATGCTGTGCTTCCATTATGGGATGATGCGCATAAAGCTTTTGGTGTGTCGGATACACGTTTTATCTCGACTCAAACTGGCCAATATGCACCAGTGGAGGTACTTGTAACCGTTGAGTTTAATACTCCGATAGATAATTTTACCTATGGGACATTAAATGCCTTTATTGTAAACTTCAATCAAAACCTTGCCGGCCGAAATGAAGTGCACTTGGTTGGTTATAAAGCGACCGATAAAATCAATAAAAGTTTGGTGTTGAAGGAAACAGGGAACCTGTTGTCAGCTACAGATCCATTTAAGACAAAAGCGAATGAACCATTTGGTTTGTTAGTTCCGGTTTCTTTTGTATATCCATTGGAAGGACAGGCGATTACAACTGCTTATCCGCTCTTTGAGTCATGGGCAACGAGCGGAGGTAGCCAAAATGCAGATTGGTATCTAAAAAAGAAATAATAGAAATAGCAACATCTCCATGTACCAAAGTAGTCCAATAGAAAGGAGTGCTTTGGTACATTGGGATCGCCTAAATAACGCAGTCCCTAGCCTAAACATTATATTCTAAAGACGTCATGAAAAAAAAGATTCTAATAATTGATGACAAACCAGCAATTGGTCAGTTGATTACACTTTATTTAAGTGCAGATTATGACTTTCGTTTCTTTAGTAATGCGATGGACGCCTATAATTGGCTGAAGGAAGGGAACAGTGTTGATTTAATTTTATCGGATTATACCATGCCGGAGATGAATGGATACGATTTGCTCATTATGATTAAGCAAAACGAGTTTCTAAAGAATATTCCGGTTATCTTTTTGTCTGGTGAGGATAGTTCCAATACGCGCATCAGTCTGCTCGAAGCTGGCGCCGATGATTTTATCTTAAAACCATTTAATCCCCTTGAGTTAAAATTACGGATTAAAAAAGCATTAAAATAATGCCCCAATATAGCGATTATATATACTTTGGCGATAATCTCGAAACTTTTGATTATTTTCATCAACAAGTCCAAGACATTTTGGGTGTTGACTTGAGGTTTTTTGACTCATTTGAAGCCATGGATATGTATTTTCAAGAACAAGAAGGGCAGTTTTTTTCTGTAATATTCTATGAAAAAAGCAAAAGTCTAAGTAAAGACTTATCACGGTTGAAAAAGCTTGTTCAACATGGGAAAGATACATTATTGATCTTGATTGGAAATGATCTTTCACGTTTTGAGAAACAATCTTATTTTGAGGCTGGTATCACAAATACCATTAGTCCACGCGCGCATGCAGATGTTTTTGAGTCAATTAGAAAATACATAAGGCTATATTTTGAGGCGACAACGCAGACTGAAAAATTTGAAACAGCAAACACTTCTTTTCCTCAAATAGGAATTCCGCTGGGAAAAAGATTGTTTGATATTGCAGTTTCTTCGATTTTAATCCTCTTACTTTCTCCGATACTGGCAATCGCTTATATTGCCATCAAATTGGAAAGTAAAGGTTCGGCAGTCTATAAGTCGAAACGGATAGGATCTGGCTATTATATGTTTGATTTTTATAAATTCAGATCCATGTACCCGGATGCTGACAAGCGTCTAAAGGAATATATGGCGCTTAATCAATATGCGGATGCATCGTTGAGCGTTAATCGTAGCACTGTCGCGACTATGATAAGCGATGGTGATGCGCAACTTTTTACGACAGATGAGCTACGTGATGTACTTATTGATGATGATACTGTTGTAAAAAGTTCTAATAGTGCTGGAAGACAAAAAAAAGCGGCTTTTTTTAAACTTGAGAAAGATCCGCGTGTAACCAAGGTAGGTCGCATTCTCCGTAAATATAGCATTGATGAACTGCCCCAGTTGTTTAATGTACTTAAAGGCGATATGTCTATTGTGGGTAATAGGCCCTTGCCACTCTATGAAGCCGAGATGCTGACGACAGACGATAGTGTTGAGCGATTTATGGCTCCGGCGGGTATAACGGGCCTATGGCAGGTTGAAAAGCGGGGCGATAATGGAAGTATGTCCGATCAGGAACGAATAAAACTGGATATTGACTATGCACAGCATTATTCGGTCTGGATGGATTTAAAAATATTGTATAAGACGTTTTCCGCATTCATCCAAAAGGCGGATGTTTAATAACATAAATATTAATTTCGATGAACTTATTGCTTAAAAGGGCTTTTTTGCTGTTAAATTTAGTTACAGCAAGCCTATTGCTAAAAGCACAATCTGTGATGGACCCAACGGATATGGTTGATTTTACAAAGCTTAAACTTCCGCCTTTGGAAACCCTTTATCAAAATGCCAAGCAAAGTCCAGGAGTGGAAATGTATGAGGCAAAAATGGAGGCTCAAGCTAATCAGTTGATAACAGAAAAGAGAAGCTGGTTAAAATATTTCAGGGTTGGTGGATCTTGGCAGTATGGCAATATCGCGATTAATTCAGCGTTTACGAATGAATATACTCCTCTTTTTTATCAGTCTTCTGGCGTAACCCAAAGCTCCTATTACGGAACTGCCGGAGTGAATATTCCTTTGGATGATCTCTTCGATCGAGGCAATAAAATCAAACGTCAGAAGATGGAACAGCGATTTACGCAGCTGGAATTGGACAAATGGCTTGATGAGCAACGCATCCGTATCGTCAACTCCTATACGAAAGTAAAAACAGCTCTTTCTACACTCAAGAAAAAAATTGAAGATTACAATATCGCCTTAGCGAATTACAAAATGACTGAGAATGAATTTAAGTCAGGCAATGCAAATATAAGCGATCTTAATACAGCAAAGAAGTTGGAGACAGAGGCTTATGAAATTCTGAAAACCAACGAATCTATTATTACCAATGAAATCCTTACCTTAGAAATCCTGAGTAAGACAAAAATTATAAGCCAATAGCATCATGAATATTTTCCATTATATCTTTCGGGCCATTTTCAGAATTAAGTGGTGGCTGTTGATTTTGCCGCTAGGTTTTGCCTTGCTGGCGATCTACCTGACTCGTCAAATGGATCGGCAGTATAAGACTGATATTACAATTTATACAGGTGTTATTTCAAGTTATGGAAGTGATCCGGGAGAATCCAATGCTTCGCAAGACTGGAACGTATTAAATAATTCGATCCAGAATATTATCAATACCATTAATTCGAAGGAAACGATCAAAAGGCTTTCCATGCAGCTTTATGCACGGCTTATGATTCACGGCGATCCTACTAAAGATAATGTCTATATTACCGCAAAACATTACAAGGAGCTTGTCGCAATTACCCCCAAAGACGTACAGAAGTTGATTGATAAGAGCTCGGAAGAGAATACGGTAAAGAATTTGGAAAAATATGAGAAAGCAGACCGTAATAATTTTGTCTACGGTCTTTTCAACTGGAACCATCCTTATTTCAGCTATAATGCTCTCCGCGAAAATATTAAGATCAACAGGGTAGACAATAGCGATATTTTACAGATCAACTATCAGGCAAACGATCCAGGGGTTGCTTTTCAGACATTGGATATTTTGAGTAAAGTTTTTGCGATCGAATATACCAATTTGCAATTCGGCAGTACCAACAATGTCATCCGGTATTTCGAGGCTGAGCTTGAACGTATAGGCCGGGAACTTCGCGGACAGGAAGATTCTTTGACAATGTATAACGTTGAAAACCGGGTGATCAATTACGATAAACAGACAGAGGCGATTGCGTTATTGGATAAAGAGTATGAACTAAGGCACCAAGATGTGTTGTTTGTGTATAACAGTGCGCAAGCAGCTATAAAACAATTGGAGTCGGGAATGGATGCCAATATGCGTGCGATCAAAAATAATACGGAATTTTTGGCACGCATGAATCAGATTGCAGACATCAACTATAATATTTCAAAGATACGGACGTTGAGTGTAGATTCTCTTAAGCAAAAACAGGGCGGAGCTGATCTAGATGTACTGTCGCATGAATTGGATCAAAAGGAGAAGGGCTTCCGTTCGTTTATGGACCAATATACTGCGGAAAAATACACAAAAAACGGCTATCCAAATTCAAATTATGTGAAACAATGGGTAGAAGAACTTCTACGTTTCAAACGCTCGGAGGCGGAACTTAATGTCGCCCGTGATTTTAAGCAGGAACTGGATCATAAATACACCCAATATTCACCTATTGGCTCTGTCTTAAAACGTAAGGAACGTGGTATATCCTTTAGCGAGCAATCTTATTTGTCAATCTTATCCAGTTTAAATGCCGCGCGGTTGAGATTAAAGAGCTTGGAAATGAATTCGGCTACGCTAAAAGTGATCAATCCGGCAAGCTTTCCATTAAATGCACTTCCGCATAGCAGAAAATTGATTGTATTTGCTGTCTTTTTTGGGACTGTGGCATTTATACTCGGTATTTTACTTATTATTGAACTTTTTGACCGTACACTAAGGGATAAAACACGAACCGAACGGATTACAAAAGGAAAAGTGATTGCAGCGCTACCTAAGCTTGGGAAAAGTGGTGTCAAACAGACTAAAATTGAAGAAAGAGCGATCCATGTTTTGGCCAATAGATTATATGGTTTTTACAACAACTCAAATCCTATAAATTTTATCAATATCGTCAAGTTCTCTTCAACACTAGATTTGGGCTCACTGACAGACATTTTAACAGCCTACTGGCAGGGATTGGGTATTAATGTACTGGCCTATAAAGAAGGAACTGATTTTAGTGCAGAATCGAGGGAATATTTAGTGGATGGTGCCTGGGCTGAAAAACTCGGTAATTATGATATTTCATTAGTCAAGCATGGCTCTATGGCATTACGCCCTATTCCTTCTCTATTTTTAGAGCGCGGGATGGCTACGTTATTGGTATTAAGGGCTGACTCGGTATGGAAAACAGAAGATGAGTTGATGTTTGCAGATCTATTGCAACGTTCTGCCGGTAAACCAATCGTAATTTGCCTGATGAACGCTGAAAAATATGTTGTGGAAGAGTTTACAGGAATGTTGCCTCCGTTTACCTTTTTGAGACGCCTGGAATATCAATTGGGTAATTTTGGTCTGACATCGCTGGGAAAATAGTGGGCTATGATGCAGTATGATCATACAAAATCGATGATAACCAGTCGGCATTTGCTCCTGCTTTTCCTTATACTCGGGGGATTGGCAGGAACTTGCATTTTTATTTTTGCAGGTGTGTCATCGGCTATGGTGTTCTATATGTTGCCTGTATTTCTATTGGTTATTATTGTCCTGCTGTCTTCGCCAATAAGTTGTTTCTTTCTATTATATATTGTATCCTACCTGGTGATGGGTTTTGGTCGCTATATCACATTTCCGCTCCCGGTAGGCGTCATACTCGATCTTTTGATCTTATTTAATTTTCTCTCGCTAGCTTTACATTTTATTCGGGGAAATCCTTTAGGCAAGGTTTACTTTAATTCTTTTCTCCTGATCTCCATCCTTTGGATGCTCTATTGCATGCTGGAGATTGTAAATCCAATGTCCAGTTTTGCGAACTGGATCACGACAGTCCGTAGCATTGGAATGCATATTGTCTTATTTCAATTATTGGTTTTTATTAGTCTGGATAATATTGCCAAATTGCGCTTATTTTTTAAAGTTTGGGGTATACTTGTTCTGTTGGGAGCTTTAAAGGCAATAGGCCAAAAATATATTGGTTTAGACCGATTCGAGTCTGCTTGGCTATATACATTCGGCGCTCATACGCATGTTATTTATAGTGGGATCCGCTACTTTTCGTTCTTTAGTGATGCAGCAAACTTTGGCTGCCATATGGGCTTGGCTGTGGTAGTTTTTACGATCTTAGCTATTTATGAGAAGCAGGCAAAAAGACGTTTTCTTTATATTTTTGTTGTCGCTTTTGCGGCTTACGGGCTAATGATATCCGGGACAAGGGCCGCTATTGCTGTTCCTTTTGCAGGCTTTGCTTTCTTCATTGTCCTTGTAAAGGAGTGGAAGTGGATAATCTTTGGTCTTTCTTTATTAATAATGGCTTTTGCTTTCTTTAATTTAACGACCATTGGCAATAGCAGTTCCGATATCCGTCGTATGCGGACGGCTTTCTCTTTTTCAAAGGATGCTTCCTTTAATGTTCGCTTGGAAAACCAGAAAAAAATGCGAACCTTTATGGGCGACCATCCGTTTGGTATAGGATTGGGCGGGTCTAAACATGCGAATGAAGGAGATGCAATACATGGTATCGCAACAGATTCTTCCTTCGTTTTTATATGGGTAGAAACGGGGATCTTCGGTCTTATTTGCTATATTATTTTATGTCTCACGATATTGGGATATGGCACATACTACGTGCTATTTCGACTGAAAGATAGGCGGATCAAGTCTATTGCAATGGCTTCTGCAGCCGGACTTGCAGGAATTATGGTCGCGGGGTATGCGAATGAAGTGCTCCATCAAATGCCTACTGGGCAGACCGTATACATTCTAATGGGGGTTATTATGCTTTCGCCTTATTTGGACAAAAAATTGAGCGATGACATCAGAACCGTATAAAATATCTTTCATAACGGTCAATTACAATGGATTGGCCGATACAATTTCCCTATTGGAAAGTATTCTAAATGCAAGACTATCTTTTGCATATGAGGTTATTGTCATCGATAATGGTTCGTTAAAAGATGAATATAGTCTGATCAAACGTCAATTTCCTAATATCAAAGGCTATTATAACCGAATGAACCTGGGATTTGCAGGAGGAAATAACTTGGGGCTGGAAATCGCTACTGGTGAATTTATTTATTTCTTAAATAATGATACACTGCTTCCAGAAAACGCCGATAGCGAAATTTTGGGCATGTTAGAAGTATTTGCGCTAGATTCACAAGTAGGTGGAATTTCACCTAAGATAATGTATTATCAACCCAAGGGAATGATCCAATTTGCTGGGTGTACACCGCTGACATCAATTACCCTACGTAATAAACAGATCGGTTATCGGGAAATGGATAAAGGTCAATATGATACAAGCATGGAGATCCCCTATTTGCATGGTGCAGCTATGGTGGTACCCAAAAGAACGATCAGAGAAATTGGTATGATGTCGGAGCTTTTCTTTCTTTACTATGAGGAGTTGGACTGGAGCTGTCGGATCAATAAAAAGTATAAATTAGTGTATTTTGCAGCTGCCCATATCTATCATAAAGAAAGCGCTTCCACGGGCCAGGACTCCCCATTAAAAACATTTTATCTGACACGTAATCGCTTGTTATTTGCTTATCGAAATAGGTCGGGGATGAGCCGGATTTTGGCTGTTTTTTATCTTATTGGGATAGCGAATAGTACAAGATTGATTAAATTTGTTTTTTCGGGTATGTGGAGGCATATTGGCGCAGTATGTTCAGGGACATGGTCTGGGATTAAATTATTTTCTAAAAAGAATCTAAGCTGATGGAAACGGTTTTGTTTGTTATTGAAACATTGATTTTTATTCCTTTCCTTGTCTGGATCATGTATTTCTTTGTTTTTGCAGTCGGCTTTCGCATTCCTAAGAAATTATTCTTTGAACGATCGAATATTCAACATCGATTCCTTATCATATTTCCAGCATATAAGGAGGATGCAGTAATCGTTGATAGCATACGCTCTTTTTTAAAACAAGACTATCCAAAAGAGCTTTTCGAAATTATCGTTGTTTCTGATAGTATGACGAGAGAGACAAACCAGGAACTTGAAGAGTTAGGCGTTCGAATACTTATTCCTACGTATGAAAAAAGATCCAAAGCAGCTGCTCTAAATCTGACAATGAACGTTATCAAAGAAGAAGATTTTGATGGCGTTGTTATATTGGATGCTGATAATTTAGTTTCTCCAAATTATCTAGCACTCGTCAACGATTGCTTTGCATCTGGCGCGGTTGCCGTCCAAACACATCGCATAGCAAAAAATAGCAATACCGATACCGCATATCTCGATGGGATCAGTGAGGAAATAAATAATTCAATTTTTAGGCAGGGGCATGTGAACCTGGGGTTACCCGCCGCATTGACGGGTTCGGGCATGTTGTTTGAAATTAAGTGGTTTAAAAATACGATGGCTAAAATAAGCTCCATGGGTGAGGATAAAGAGCTGGAGTATTATTTGCTTTTAGATAAGATATTTACCGTTTATTTGGAAGATGTGTATGTACTAGACGAGAAAGTACAGAACCGTCGCGACCTATCCAACCAGCGAAAAAGATGGATTGCAGCTCAAATTGACACCTTTTTAATCACTTTGAAGCGATTTCGTACAATAATTCGTACCCGCAACTGGCCTATGCTCGACAAACTGATCCAATGGTCGATTCCACCTCGCATTATTTTGCTCGGAATGGTTCCTATTTTGGGCTGTATCGTCTATTTGGTAGCTCCAGCATTGGCCTATAAATGGCTTATACTCTATGGCTTGTTTATCGTGTCACTTGCTCTGGCTATACCTAATAGATTTTATACGCGCAGGACTCTGCTCTGCTTTTTAAAATTACCATTTATTTTTATGGCAATCTTACGTAGCTTTATGGGAATCAAATCGGGACGTAATACTTTTGTGCATACACCGCATGGCGAAAAAAAAGAAGACAATAGTAATTGAGGCACAACGAATCTTTCGCCTTAATAAACACGGGATGGATTTTGTGGCATTGGAAGTAATCCGTGCGCTTCAAAAGTTGGATACCTTTAACCGGTATATTATTGCTGTTGGACCGGGAGAGGACCGCTGTTTGGAAGGTTCAGCAAATTTTGAGATTAAAGTTTTGGAAAGCTCTAATTATTTTATTTGGGAGCAACTTCTCTTACCTAAACTTATTAAAACCAGCAATGCGGATATCCTGCACTGTACCTCCAACACTGCCCCATTGGGGTTATCTATTCCCTTGGTACTTACGTTGCACGATATCATCTTTATGGAGAAAAAGATTGGTAGCAATTCGTCCATGTATCAAAACTTGGGCCGTATCTATAGGCGTTGGGTCGTGCCACGTGTATTGAAAAGGGTTCATACCGTCATCACTGTCTCTAACTTTGAAAAAAGAAATATCGAAGCGGCCTTTCCGCATCTACAGAAAAAACTTATCACAGTCTATAATGGTGTAAGTTCACGATTTAAATCGATTGATATACCTTCGGAAAGTACGTTTTTAAAGCTTGAGAAGGGGGCTTTTTGGCTTCTTTTAGGTAATACGGATCCCAAAAAAAACCTAAGGAATACTTTGATGGCTTATGCTTTTTATTTGAAGAGAAGCAATTACAAGAAAAGGTTGCTCCTGGCCGATTTAGATCATACATATTTGGAAAAATTATTAAAAGAACTTGATCTGTTGACAATAAAAGATTTTATTGTAGTCGAAGAATATATAGCTCATGACAAATTGGTTGAAGTTTACAATGGTGCTTTTGCTTTTTTGTATCCTTCTATCCGGGAAAGCTTTGGACTTCCTTTGCTTGAAGCTATGGCTTGTGGCACACCTGTGGTTACTTCAAATACATCGGCTATTCCTGAGGTAGCCGGGGATAATGTGGTATATACGGACCCGATGGATATCAAATCCATTGCAGCAGGCATGTTGAAATTAGAAGATGAACCACAGTTATATGGCTCGCTTGTTAGTAAAGGTTTGGCGCGAAGCGAAGCTTTCAGTTGGCAACATACAGGGAAACATACATTAGCAATATATGAAAGCGTACATTCATAATCATCCTAAGTTCAAGCGCTTACTGCACTGGTTTATCATGAATCCTGTGCGTACACGGCCGCGATGGTATGTTCGTATGCTGCAGTTTTTTTATGTTAAACGGGGGACGGGTTCGGTGATTTATGGTAGTGTGCGTCGTGATCTGGTTCCTTTTCGTACATGTATTATAGGGTCTCGATCCGTGGTCGAGTCATTTGCTGTATTGAATAACGCTGTCGGCGATTTATTTATCGGCAACAATAGCCGAATAGGAATTTCGAATACGATCATTGGGCCAGTGACGATTGGTAATAAAGTGAATATCGGTCAAAATGTTCTTATTTCAGGATTAAACCACGCATATGAAGATGTGACCAAAGCTATTGCAGACCAAGGAGTCAGCACCGCTCCAGTGACGATTGCTGACGATGTCTGGATCGGCGGGAATGTCGTTATTTTAGCAGGTATTAGCATAGGTGAGCATGCTGTAATAGGCGCGGGCTCTGTGGTTACAAAAGATGTTCCGCCATATAGTGTTGTCGTTGGAAACCCGGCCAAAATTGTGAAAAAGTACGATTTTAATCTTAATGTCTGGATCAAACAATGAATGAAAGACCGTTGATTAGCATTATAATGCCTGTTTATAATACAGCTATGTATGTTGATCAGGCTATACAGAGTATTATTCATCAGGAATATGCTGATGTTGAACTTATACTAATCAACGATGGTTCGACCGATCAAAGTCTCTCCATACTGGAAAAATGGAGTTCATGCGATAACCGTGTCAAATTATTTTCCCAGGAAAATCAAGGCCTATCTGCTGCCAGAAATAGAGGCCTTTCTCTTGCGAACGGCCAGTATATTTATTTTATGGATAGTGATGACCTGCTGCGTGCAGATGCACTATCCATGTGTTTGGATTATTGTGAAAAGAAAGACCTCGATTTTGTTTATTTTGATGCTTCGGTTTTTGCGGATAATTCGGATAGCTCCATACTAAAGGATTTTAATTATTCCCGACAAAAAATGCCGGCTTATATTGTTTTTAGTGGGCCCGACGCATTGCAACAGCAACTGAACACAGACGACTTTTTCTCTTCAGCTTGTATGTATTTAATTCGTAAAGACATACTTGATCGTAATGGATTTGGATTTGAACCCGGTATTGTGCATGAGGATGAATTATTTACAGTCTTATTGTATCTAGTGGCAGCTCGAGTTGCTTATATCCCACAGCAATTTTTTCAGAGGCGTGTCAGGCCGGATTCCATTATGACAAGCCGACTAAAACTTTTTAATATAACATGTTACTTCACAGTTGCCCGGCGTTTGAGGGAGTACGGACGAAAGTATTCGGATAGCAGACAAATTATTGAGTCGTATCTGCATCGTATGTTGAACGCAGTGGTATGGAAAGCACATGTGCTATCGACCGCTGACCGCTGGAAAGTATTTCTGTTGGTTTTAACGCATTGGCGAAGATATGTTTCATTTAAAACGATCGGAGTTCTACTGTTTAAGAAAGGCTTTTTGCATGGATAACATAAAAAAGGAAATCGTTTCTGGGGTATTTTTCACGGCATTGGCCAAATATGCGAATTTGGTGATTTCGCTGGTCGTTACCGCGGTTTTAGCACGATTGCTCGCACCAGATCAGTTTGGCGTAGTGGCCATAGCTACGGTGGCGATTGCTTTTCTAAATTTAATAGCTGATTTCGGACTGTCTCCTGCAGTTATACAGCACAAAGAGCTGGATCGAAAGGCATTAGGCTATTTATTTTCCCTTTCTGTATATATTGCTATCACTTTGTCAGTACTATTCTTTTTGTCTGCTGAAATTATTGAAAAATGGTATGCACAGCCCCAATTGAAACCAATCTGCCAATTGCTGGCGCTAAGCCTATTTTTTTCGGGAATTACCGTAGTTCCCAATGCCTTATTTTTTCGCGATAGGTTATTTAAATCGATCGCTTTACGAAGTTTGATTGTTCAAATTGTGGGCGGTGGTCTATCTATAATTGCTGCCTTTAAAGGAATGGGGGTGTACGCGCTTATTTTAAATCCGATATTCTCATCACTATTGATTTTTATTATTTCATATTTAAAGTATCCATTAAAATTTAGCCTACGTTTTCCATTTCAACCTCTTCGGCCTTTATTTTCTTATTCTATTTTTCAGTTTTTATTTAATATTATCAACTATTTCAGCAGAAATTCGGATACGCTATTAATTGGTAAATACCTGGGCATGGTACCGCTGGGATTCTATGACAAATCTTATCGACTAATGTCATTGCCACTCCAAAACATTACGCAGGTGATCACACCAGTGATCCATCCGATATTAAGTCAGAAGGGAAAGGATAATGGCTATCTTTATGAGGCAAATCTAAAATTAACCAGTTTATTGTCGCTGATCGGATTTCCGCTTTCTGTTTTCCTTTTTTTTTCGGCTGAAGAACTCATTTTATTATTTTTTGGACCGCAGTGGGGATTAGCTATTCCTTCCTTTAAAATATTGAGTCTAACGGTCGGGATCCAATTGATACTATCCTCATCGGGCTCCATTTTCCAAACAGCTGGTGATACCAAAAATCTGTTTATATGCGGCTTGTTTTCGGCCGTATTAAATGTTGCGGGAATACTATTTGGTGTATTTTACGCTAAAAGTATTGACGCAGTGGCTATGTGTTTATTGGTTACATTTAGTGTCAATTTTGTACAGGCCTACTGGCTAATGTATCGCGTGGTATTCAAACGGAGTATGGTTGGCTTTTTCAATAGCCTATGGCGCCCCATCTTTTTTGCACTCCTACTTGGGCTTATTTTTCATTTGGTAGTAGGGTACTATTTGCCCGATAGTTTGGGGTTTCGCTTAGCACTCAAAACAGGTATCTATGTTTTTTCTATGATATTAATGATTTGGTTCGGAGGGTATCGCAATCTGCTGTTGGCATTTTTACGTAAGTCATCACTTTAACAAGATTAAAATAGCTTACTACGCATTTTAATCAGAGCATTTTGATCATTTTTTCTTGTATTGATATTCTTTTCGTATTTTCCAGTCCAGCAGCAAAAGTATTTAACAACAATCGAACGTGAAGGTTCCAGTGAAAGATAAATCGTATAAGGTACTTTTTTTAGTATTCCATGGTTTTAGTGAACATAATGGTATAAGTAAAAAAATATGGGGTCAAATTAATGGTTTGAAATCCAATGGCGTCGATGTGCAGCTTTGTTATTACACTGTAGAGAGGAATGGATCACGTGTATGGAAGATCGGAGACGAGATTCTTAGGGATTTCGGTAGAGGTCCAATAGCCAAAATACGTAAACGTATAGACTATCGGGCGATTTCAGAATACGTACGGAAAAATAAGTTCCAACTGATTTATATCCGGTCCGACCATAATGCCAATCCTTTCACATTAAACATGGTGAAGAAGATGCGGCTTTCGGGCGCAAAGGTGTTATTGGAGATTCCGACTTATCCCTATGATCAGGAGTATGTCACCTTGCGCATGCGCCTCGAATTGGCAATAGACCGTCTTTATCGTAAAAAGCTTGCAAAGCAATTAAATGCGTTTGTGACTTTTTCTGATGTCCGAACAATTTTTGGGCAGCGAGCGATACCTATCT
This sequence comes from Sphingobacterium sp. 40-24, assembly GCF_001899705.1. Lineage (NCBI taxonomy): Bacteria > Pseudomonadati > Bacteroidota > Sphingobacteriia > Sphingobacteriales > Sphingobacteriaceae > Sphingobacterium > Sphingobacterium sp. 40-24. The sequence continues at coordinate 40,371 of NZ_MKWH01000047.1, forward strand.
CCAATGGGATAGACTTCAGTGCCATTCCAGTTCGTAAACCGCAGGAAGGAGCAGAAAAACGAACGATCCATTTGCTGGGCGTTGCGGAAATCCATTATTGGCATGGATTTGACCGGCTGGTTCGCGGACTTGGTATTTATAAACAAAGTCACCCTGATTGCCAAATCATTTTTCACTTGGTGGGGCAATTCACCGGCGAACGTGAACGCTCATCTATTTTGGAACCGATAGCACAATTCAATCTTCAGAAACACGTCGTCTTACACGGTCCGCTTTGGGGAGAAGAATTGGATGCCATATTTAATCTGGCCAACTTTGCAATCGGTAGTTTAGGCCGTCATCGCAGTGGTATACAGGTCATAAAAACCTTAAAAAATAGAGAATATGCAGCGCGCGGAATTCCCTTTATCTATTCGGAATCTGACGCTGATTTTGACAGTAAACCTTATGTACTTAAAGCGAGTCCTGATGAATCCGCTATTGATATCACTAAAATACTGGAATTTTTAAAGAAGGAAAAATTTGACCCATCCTGTATTCGAAATAGTATTTTGGACTTATCATGGGCCGAACAGATGAATAAAGTGCTGCAAGCAATTTAATGTTTAATAAAATAATTGACGCTAGGATGGCTAAATGGTATACACAATATGCGAAGGTCTATGACCAAGAAGTGGGTTCTGTAGATAATGATGTTATCGAGAAGGTTCGGGCACAGATTCAGCTTTCTTCAAGTTCTGACCCAATTATAAGTATTGTGGTCATCGCTTATAATGAAGAAAAGAAGCTTTTGGCATGTCTCTGGTCTTTAGCAGAACAGCGTTGTCATTTGCCCATGGAATTAATTGTCGTTAACAATAATTCGACGGATCAAACGGAATCACTTTTAAAGCGACTTGGTGCGACTTATCACAATGAACTAAAGCAGGGGCCGGGCTTTGCTAGGCAATGTGGTCTTGATCAAGCACGTGGCAAATTAATGCTTTGCGTAGATGGAGACACCATGTATCCCCCAAGCTACGCTGAAATGCATGTGAAATTATTAGATAGGCCAGGTATATCAGCCACATGCAGTTTGTGGAGTTTCTTGCCCCAAGCTGGGCAGTCGAGAACTTTCCTTTGGTTTTATGAAGGACTTCGGGATATTTACCTGAACCTGCAATTTATAAAAAGGCCTGAATTATGCGTGCGGGGGATGGTTTTTTCCTTTAAGACCGAGCTGGGGCGAAAGGTTAATTTTAGAACAGATATAAAACGTGGCGAAGACGGGTCAATGGCTTTGGGACTTAAGGCCTATGGAAAGATTCATTTTATTCGAAGTTCAAAGGCGCGGGCGATGACGGGACAGAATACAATCTCTGCCGACGGATCTCTTGCGAATAGCTTTTTTGTCAGGTTGCGCAAAGCGATAACATCCATGGGTGGGCTATTTTCGGGAAAAAAGCATTACCAGGATGAGGAATCGAATAGGATTCAGTAAAAATAATTGTCTATTTTTGTCTAAATTCTATCCGCCTATGCTTCAATTTGTCTTCTGGACTTGTATATCCTTAGTGCTATATACCTATATCGGTTATGCTATCATAATTTATATATTGGCAAGATTATTTCCATACCCTATTGCCATAAAGGAGATGTTTCAAAATAGCGACGGGAATGAGCTTCCGCCATTGACCCTATTTATTACAGCCTACAATGAGTCCGAAATAATTGCAGATAAAATGCTGAACTGCCTTGAGCTTGATTATCCTAAAGATAAATTAAACATTCTTTGGGTTATAGACGGAAGTACTGATGATAGTCGTGAGCTGTTAGCAAAGTATCCGATGGTAAAGATTATCGGTTCAGCCCATAGGAAAGGTAAAACAGCTGCCGTTAATCACGGTATGGAATATGTGAAAACTCCAATTGTCGTCTTTAGCGATGCAAATTGTTTACTGAATGCCGGGGCGTTGAAGATTATTGCTCGCCAATTTGAAGATCCGACAATTGGCTGTGTCTCGGGTGAAAAAAGAGTGGCTTTTGATAATGACGATACTGTTTCTTCAAAAGGTGAGGGAGCCTATTGGAAATATGAGTCGCTATTAAAAAAATTGGATTACGAATTTTATTCTGCTGTAGGTGCCGCTGGAGAATTGTTTGCTATACGGACAGAATTATTCGCTGCGATGGAGGAAGATACCTTGTTGGATGATTTTATGCTATCCATGCGCATCGCATTAAAAGGCTACCGTATTGCATACACAGCGGACGCCTATGCTGTTGAATATGGTTCGCTGAATATGGAAGAGGAAGGAAAAAGGAAACGACGTATTGCTGCTGGGGGATGGCAGTCTATAGGAAGATTACTGCCGTTACTAAATGGCTTTAAATTTGGAAAGTTGAGCTTTCAATATATTTCACATCGTGTATTGCGTTGGTCTGTTACACCTTTTGCGCTTTTTACACTCTTCCCCTTGGCGGCAATGCTTGGATATCGGTGTTTGTCACCTCTCAATGTGTTTTCTGTCATTTTTGTGCTTCAGTGTGTCTTTTATCTTTGTGCGGTTTTAGGGTATTTGATGCGAAATAATCCCAATAGTACAAAGTTGTTTTATATTCCATATTACTTTCTGTTTATGAACATCAATGTAATACGCGGGATTTATTATTTGTTTAGTAGAAGCTTTATTGGCGGGTGGGAGAAATCTCAAAGAAAATAATCTAATGAATGTTATGGATAAAAAAATATTACATGATTTAAAGTTCTTGGAGAAGGTCTTGAATATGACTTGTGATACATTGTTGCTGGTGAATAAAGATAATATATGTGTAGATGCGATAATGAAGACAAACAATCCGGTTTTAAATTCCGATATTGATATAGTTGGGAAAAATTTGTTGTCTATTTTACCTCAGCCAACTTCGGCGCTTATCGAACATGAATTTAACTTTTGCCGCCAAACAGGAGAGACTTCCAATCTAAATTACGACCTGCCTACTGAAGAGCAGATGTATTATTTTAAGTTCGTCATTCACAAATTTGACGAGGAACATCTGATTTGCCAATATCGGGATATCACGCAGCGTAGTAACATGAAGTACCGCCTTAAATCTGCACTGACCGCCCAACTTGAGGTGGGAAAGGTCGCTATGATTGGGCATTGGACTTATGATCAGCAGCAGCAGGAGTTTACGCATAATGGCTATTCGAACCTTCGAAAGAAAAATCTTGAAGAGCCTGAGAAAATCGCTTTGCAGGATCTGCTCGCACAGGTTCACCCGGATGATAGAAAGAAGATGGAGGCTTTTCTGCATAATGACGCTATTGAGTATAGCACATTTGAGTACCGGATAAAACAGCCCGATACACCCATCACGTATGTACGGGCGACAAAATATGCGAAACGCCTTGAAAACAATATTCGTATCATAGATGGCTTTTCACAGAATGTAAGCGATTTTATTAAGAATCGAAATGAACTTGAAATGGTGCTTGCTGTTGTTGATAATGCACCATACAGTATTTTCGCATGCCATAAAAATGGGACGATGGCTTTTGCGAATAAGGCATGCCGACAGCAAAATGGCCTGAAAGAAGAAGAGATCATTGCTGGCTTAAAAGTTTTTGAATGCCTGCGGGAGTTTACAACAGAAGAAGCCTGGGCCTTATCTGTTCGAAAAATCATTTCTGCTTCGGGTTATTATCAATATCGTTGTGATACGGTGTATCCAGAACTGGATATAATTGGCTCAGAATGCAGTTCGTTGATGATCAAAAATGGTAACGGTGAAGATATCATCTGGACCATCAAGCGGGATATTTCGGATCAGCTTCGTTACGAGGAGCAGCTGTTGCGTTCAAAAGAAGCTGCTGAGGAATCTGAGCGGTTAAAATCTGCATTTATCTCCAATATGAATCATGAAATCCGGACGCCGCTTAGCGCCATTATGGGCTTTGGAAGTATTATTGCCGATACGCCAGATCCTGAGCTGCGAAAGGAATATGGTGAGCTCCTCAATGCAAATAGCAGCCAGTTGCTACGGCTGATAACGGATGTATTGGAAATGTCACAGATGGATGCGGGTAAAGTAAGGTTAAAGAATTCGGACGTGTCCCTTAAAGGAATATTAAACGAGCTATCGATGAGTTTCTTGTCAGATGAGGAACAGCCAGCCATAATTTTTGACATTCCTGAAAAGGAATTGGTGACACGTTTGGATCGTGGAAGAGTGATTCAGGTACTTGTCAATTTAATTAACAACAGCTTAAAATTTACACCACCTGAGGGTACTATACACGTTGGTTACAGATTAAGTAATGATCATGTAGAATTCTATGTTATAGATAATGGTATTGGCATAGCCAAGGAAAATCAACAGTTGATCTTCAATAGATTTTATAAGATTAATTCAATGGATAAGGGTACGGGATTGGGGCTGGCAATTTGCAAAAGTATTGTTGAGCAGATGAATGGACAGCTGGGTGTCGAATCGGAGCTTGGACAAGGAGCTACTTTTAGCATAAGATTGCCCTTAAGCGAACAAAATTAAAAGAGCACACCATGACTAAAGGTATTGAATTTAGGCCGGTGAACATCTCCGGGTTGCTGATCCGGATTGTCATCCTTATGGTGGCTATACTTGCCTCCTTTTCGTTTTTGGCTTTGTTTATTTCCCCGCAGACCACTGTTATTTTCCAATGGATTGGTGTGTTGTTACCAGGGCTTATATGTAGTAATTTTCTTTTTTTTATTATCGGGGTATATAAGCGTAGTTGGTACAGTATTTGCCCTTTAATAGCACTATTGGCTAACTTTCATTATTTCATAAAAGTAATTCAGATAAACGGGATAGCGCAAACAGAAACGATAGACATACATTTCGCATCTTACAACGTTCGTGAATTCAAAATGATTTTTAATCTATCTTCGATGCAACAGATTGCTTCCTATATTGATTCGCAGCGAGTAAATACCTTATGTTTACAGGAAGTCCCTGCCGACTGTTCCGTGTCGGAACTCAAGCAGTCGTTTGGCCAGTTTCAATATTTCATAATGACAGGGAGTAAATCCGGGCAGAATCAACTTGCTATCTTAAGTAAATTTCCGCTGGACTCAGTACAGGCTGTTTCGTTTAAAGAGCGGCCTAACTGTGCACTTTTTGCCGATCTTTCCCTCAGAGGCGAAAAGATCAGGATCGGAACATGTCACTTGCAGACAACAAATTGGAACCAGGTAAAAGGGGATTTACTGCCTGCTGAGAATACGGCCTTTAAATGGTGGAATGCAATTAAAACAATGTCTGAAAATTTTAGGCTGAGAGGTGGGCAGGCTGATTATTTAAGAAATTTAATCGATCAATCTTCTTTTCCTACGGTTATTTGCGGTGACTTTAATAATAGTCCTAATTCCTATAGTTATCATAAAATTAAAGGAAACTTAAAGGATGCTTTTCGCGAAGCAGGGAATGGCTATGGATATACTTACAGTAATTTAATGAAGCTCTTTCGCATTGACTTTGTATTCTTTTCTGGAGCTACTTTTCAGGCTGTAAATTACAGAACAGGCGATGTAGATTATAGCGATCATCTTCCTGTATTGGTTGATTTTAAAGTAAATTGATATATAACATTTTTGCTACACAAATTATGGGTGCAATTATTAGTGTATTATTGATTTATGAATTTTATAAAAAGGATAGCATCCTTCTAGACAGTGTCTAAACAAGCTAATAATGATCTATGGAAATCGATTTTTCAATGTATAATATTCTGATCTTAGAGGATTCTGAGCTCAATCTTTTTGTGCTAAAAGAGATTTTAGAACGTGAGCACTTCAACGTATTCTCCGCTTCCGGTGCTAAAGGGGCATTTGAAAATTTGCAACAGCAAAAGATAGATCTTATTTTAATGGACGTCATGATGGGGAATACCAACGGATTTGATCTAACCAAGGAACTGAAATCCATGGAGCTCTATAAGCATATTCCAGTGTTATTTATTACGAACTTAAAATCGCCGGATGATGTTGTACGTGGATTTGATAGTGGCGGTGTAGATTATATTCCGAAACCTTTCAATAAAAAGGAATTACTTCAGCGCATCAAACATCAAATCAAGCTTATTGAATCGAGCCATACAATTGCCAAGCAGACAGCACAGCTTCAGGAAGCAATATTAAACCGCGATAGAATGTATGCTATTCTGGCACACGATCTCCGAAGTCCGATTTCTTCGCTCAAAATGATCTTAAATATTTTGACTATGAGTCCTGAGGGAAGTGATACTGGGTATGGAGATATGATCAATACAGGCAATGATATTGCGGAACAACTTTTCAGTGTTTTGGACAATCTGCTTAAGTGGACCAAAAACAGCCTGGGTGTATTGAGCTATATGCCACAAGAAATTGAACTCGATGAAATGATCAAAGGTGTGGTAGAGACTCTTCAGCCTACAGCTAAATTAAAAAATATCGAAATTCAATTAACATTACAATCCGGATTACAAATCTTTTTTGATGCGGATATCATGAAAAGTATCTTAAGGAATCTTTTGATTAATGCTGTGAAGTTTAGCCATGAAGATTCCCTGATTAAGCTGAATTTATACCGAGATGGAGATGATGTTCTTGTTGAATTTGTCGATACGGGGGTAGGAATGAGTGTGGAAGCACAACGCCAACTGCAAGAGCAGATAATGGAAGAGGGAAAGATAACCCCTATGCGGGAGAAAGGTAAAGGTTTAGGTCTATGGGTAGTTTACCATTTTATCCATCAAAATGGTGGAGCATTCTTTTTTGAGTCGGAAGAAAATGTCGGCTCCCGTTTCGGTTTTCGTATTCCGCTAATGGACACAGCATCTAATCGGTAAAAACTCGAAATTATAAATTGATAATTTATGTATAACCTAAAAAAAAGAATTCTGGTTTCGGGTGGAGCTGGATTTATAGGGTCTCATCTTTGTGAACGTTTATTGAACGATGGTAATGAAGTGGTCTGTATGGACAATTTTTTTACTGGGGATAAATCGAATATTGTTCATTTGCTACAGAATCCCTATTTTGAGCTTGTGCGGCACGATGTGACGGAGCCTTTTTTGGCTGAGGTTGATGAAATATATAATCTGGCCTGTCCAGCAAGCCCTGTTCATTATCAGTACAATCCAATTAAAACCATTAAAACTTCGGTGATGGGAGCGATCAATATGCTTGGGCTTGCAAAACGGGTCAACGCACGCGTTTTACAAGCTTCTACCAGTGAAGTATATGGCGATCCGAAGGTTCATCCGCAGCAAGAAAGCTATTGGGGAAATGTAAATCCTGTCGGTATTCGATCTTGTTATGATGAGGGAAAGCGATGTGCAGAAACGCTCTTTATGGATTATCACCGACAGCATCATATTGCGATAAAGATCGTACGGATATTTAATACTTATGGTCCACGCATGCACCCTCAGGATGGACGTGTAGTTTCTAATTTTATTATGCAAGCTCTTCAAAATAAAGACATTACCATTTATGGTGAAGGCAATCAGACTCGTAGTTTTCAATATGTAGATGATCTGGTAGAAGGAATGATCCGCATGATGGCTACTGAAAAGTCTTTTATTGGGCCGGTAAACATTGGTAATCCCAATGAATTCACTATACTACAATTGGCGGAACAGGTGATTCTACAAACTGGATCAAAATCAAAGATTAAGTTTTTACCATTACCACAGGACGACCCACAACAAAGAAAACCAGACATTGAACTTGCGAAGAAAAGCTTGGGTTGGAATCCTACAGTTCAACTGGAAGAAGGACTGTCCAAGACAATAGCGTATTTTAAAACATGTTTATAAAGTATTAACGCCAATCTGTTATATTATTGCTTTATCCAGCGATAACTTGCGCTTTATGCTGCGTGATATGATCAAGAAGCGTTTCATTTAAAATTGGTGAGGTTTTCAACATCTCACGAATGGGGTATTTCTCAACAATATTTTTTAAAGCGTCCAGATGGCGCTGATGGTGCAGGTCAGTTCCCACAAAATCATACATGCCTGATTTCAATAGAGTCATAGCAATGGCTTTCACATCGACACCATAATATCGGCTTAATGAAAGGAGATTTAACTGTAGCAGACAACCTGCATCTTTAATTTGCTTATAAATATTAAAATTGCTATGGTAATAATTATAGCGTTCGGGATGCGCAAGAATGGGTTTATACCCTAATTTTTGAATATCTCTAATCGTGTGGAATAAAGCTTTCGATTCTGAAAGGTACGACATCTCGATCAGCACATAACCACCGGGCATGACGCACAATTCATTTTCACGAATTAGTAAAGGAAGATTTTCGTCAATCATATGCTCGGCAGCGCCAAATATATCCACATTATTGGCCGAGTTTTTTAGTCCCTCGACAAGCGAATCTTTCGCATGTTCAATACTGAATTTGGTGTTTTGATGAACACCAGCCATGATATGTGGCGTACAGATAAACTTTTTAAGGCCTAAGCGTTGAAGCTCCTGTATATAATGTAAGGACTGTTGTACAGAATCGCTTCCATCGTCAATACCTGGCAACAGATGATTATGCATATCTACTTCTAGAAATTCCAACTGCGCAAAAGAGCGAATAGATGAAGTCTTTTTCCCAAACAGGTTGCTAAAAAATCCCATGATGTACATTAATTATGTTGTGAAAAATAGTTTAGTTAAGGAGCGGCGTTTCAGTTTATATTAAGCGGAGAAGTAAAAATTTAATTCCTTTCCATGACTATCAATAAATTAACACAAACAATATGCCAATAATCATGTTAGTAACTAAGGTGGTGCATAGAATGCCGGATTGTATCGAAGGATGCCGGTAAATATTGGTCTTTTATGAGCCTGCATTTTAAATTATAATGATATTTCATAATATTTTGTCAATGTAACAGTTTCGGTATAATAGTTGCTTAATCCACGTTGATAAATTGATCGAATGATTAGGGTTCTTTTTTAATGATATTTTATCAAAGAGGTGTTTGACGTGTGAAAATTTGACTATCTTGCGTCTCCTTTGTAAAATATTGTAATAAAGCCATATCAGATCGTGTTCGTTTGTCGCAGACACGGTCAGTAAAATTTTAATTAAATAAGAGAAAAAGCTATGATGGGTTCTCTAGGAGATTTAAGAAGGCGCCTGAGAAAGGACAATCCAAGATGGGTCATTTTAATGATCGATATGTGGTTTGTATTTGCAAGCTACGTCTTTTCTAATTTTGTGGTCAATAACTTTAAGGGGGTATTTGATATCGGATTGATGTTGAAGAAAGTTGTCGTGATATTGCCGATATACCTTTTAATGTTTTTATGCTATGATACTTTTAGGGGTATCGTTCGGCAGACGGGTATTCGGGATACCATTAAAATCTTTAAAACAGTTGGTTCTGCCTATGTGATTTTAATGCTGTTCACCTTCATTATTAAAGCTATTTTTGAGAAAGGAACTTTGGCGGGAGATTATCTTAGATTGTCTTACGGTGTGTTGACTATGCAAGCCACAATATTGCTGGTTATTATGGTAGGCGCACGTGTAATCTATCGGACAATTTACGAATATCTCTTCTTGCCTAGCCGGAAAGGTGAAAATGTGTTGATATTTGGAGCTTCGAGACCAGGCCTAGTATCATTCTCCTTATTGAAGGAGGATCCGAGAACGAAATATCAAGTAGTTGCTTTTGTGGAAGATAAGATATCACGGATAGGAAAGCGATTAGCAGGAATTAAAATTAAAGATATTACCGAGATTACAAAAGACTATGTCGAAAAATGCCAAATTTCGCAGGTCATCATCGCAGTTGAAAATAATGACCCCGAGCGTTTGGAATATGTATCAGACTGGTTCCAAAATATTGGACTTGAACTCAAAATCATGCCGCCGGCACGAATTTTACTTAATTCAGGAGCCAAACGTGAAATCAGGCCACTAAAGATTGAAGATTTATTGGGACGTAAGCCGATCAAATTGGATCATCCTGAAATTGAACAAGAGATGCAAGGGAAGGTGATTTTGGTGACCGGCGCCGCCGGATCCATCGGTTCGGAATTGGCCCGTCAGATCGCCAGACGTCACTATAAGACGTTGATTCTATTGGATCAAGCCGAGTCTGCGCTATATGATATCCAGCAGTCGATCAGGGCTACACAGCCTGAGCAGATGCATTGCGTGGTTGGTGATGTGCGTAATTATGCCTTTATGCAGAAAATTTTTGCGCAATACAAACCCGATTTGGTTTTTCATGCCGCGGCTTATAAGCACGTGCCATTAATGGAAGCGAACCCCTACGAGTCGATTCAGACCAATGTATTGGGAAGCAAAAATGTGGCTGATCTCTGTATGCAATATGGCACTAAAAAGATGGTCATGGTATCTACGGATAAGGCTGTTAACCCAACCAATGTGATGGGGGCGACTAAACGCATGGCTGAGATTTATGTGAGCAGTTGCAGTGGTAAATCCAATACGAGTTTTATCATTACACGTTTTGGAAATGTACTTGGTTCAAATGGTTCGGTTATCCCGCTCTTTGAGAAGCAAATGGCAGAAGGTGGCCCACTTACCCTGACCCATCCTGAAATCACGCGTTTCTTTATGACCATACCCGAAGCATGTCAATTGGTACAAGAGGCTGGCGTGATGGGTAAAGGAGGTGAGATCTTTGTGTTCGATATGGGCAAGTCTGTTAAAATCATCGATCTGGCAAAACGCATGATCAAATTGAAAGGTTATCGTTACCCGGAAGATATTGATATTAAAATTGTTGGGCTCCGTCCTGGCGAGAAAATTTATGAGGAATTGTTGGCAAATAATGAGAATACGGTAAAGACACACCATCCAAAAATCATGATCGCAAAAGTAAATCACGATGAATTGTCGCTTAAAGCAGAACGTATTAATGCGATCTGTCAGCGGATTTTGGATGCTGATACTAAATTGCCAGATTTTATGGAGCTTGTTGCCGGAATGAAGCAAATTGTTCCGGAGTTTAAATCCCAAAATTCGGAATATGAAGTGCTGGATACAGTGGCGGAGGAAAAGGAGATCGAATTGATTCATGAATCCGCAGCGGAGGTGCCGGTATATTCGTTGGTAAAGAATGTATTGTAATGCTATTATAAAACAGGTAAGTTTTAGATAATAGCACGATAAAGAAGTGAAAAGCCCTCTGAATAGAAGGCTTTTTTTGTTTATTCCATTTACTCATGGATTAAAACTTGTCAATTAACAAAAATCATCCTAATTTTAGCGAACTATTTGGTGAACTCATCATTCGCAGACCAATGGTCTAAACATTCGAGAATCATTATATGAATAAAACAATTTTAATTACTGGAGGAGCAGGCTTTATAGGTTCACACGTTGTCCGTGAGTTTGTGTTGAAATACCCTGAATATCAAATTATAAATTTGGATGCTTTGACCTATGCTGGTAATCTAGAGAATTTAAAGGATATAGAGCATTTGCCAAATTATACCTTTGTTAAGGCGGATATTACGGATCAGCAGGCTGTCGCGGCTATTTTTCAAGAATATCAGCCCGATGGTATTATCCATTTGGCTGCAGAGTCGCATGTCGATCGTTCAATTGTCGATCCCATGGCTTTCGTTATGACTAACGTGATTGGAACGGTCAATTTATTGAATGCGGCGAAGACAATTTGGAAGGATAATTTTGAAGGAAAGAGATTTCACCATGTATCAACGGATGAGGTGTTTGGCGCGCTCGGTGACACCGGATTTTTTACGGAAGAAACAAGCTACGATCCCCACTCACCGTATTCGGCCTCCAAAGCAAGCTCCGATCATTTTGTGCGCGCTTATCATGATACTTATGGCTTGCCTATTGTTTTAACGAACTGCTCCAATAATTATGGACCGAATCATTTCCCGGAGAAATTGATTCCGCTGTGCATTCATAATATTTTAAATCATAAACCGCTACCTGTTTACGGTGATGGGAAATATACTCGCGATTGGTTATACGTAATAGACCATGCAAAAGCCATCGACCTCGTTTTTCATGAAGGGAAAAATGGCGATTCCTATAACGTGGGTGGATTCAATGAATGGCAAAATATAGACCTGATCAAGGAGCTGTGCAAACAAATGGATGAGAAATTGGGGCGTGAAAAAGGCTCCTCAGCACAGTTGATTACCTTTGTGAAAGACAGACCTGGTCATGATTTGCGCTACGCCATTGATGCCACGAAGATTAATCAGGAATTGGGCTGGAAACCTTCGGTAACCTTTGAAGAGGGTTTATCCCGGACGATAGACTGGTTCTTAGCTAATCACGAGTGGTTGGATCACGTGACTTCTGGTGATTATCAAAAATATTACGACAACCAATACAAAGACGCATAGCATGACATATACGGAAACAAAATTAAAAGGCTGTTTTATACTTGAACCGACTGTATTTGAAGATGAGAGAGGTTATTTTTTTGAAGCTTTTAATGAAAACAAACTAACCGCCATACTCGGTTACACACCGCACTTTGTACAGGATAACCAATCCAAATCACAGTTTGGTGTGGTGCGAGGTCTACATTTACAGGCCGGTGAAAATGCGCAGGCGAAATTGGTCCGTGTTGTGGAAGGTAAAGTATTGGATGTCGCTGTCGATGTGCGTCCAGGATCACCTACTTTTGGGCAGCATATTTCGGTTGAACTTTCGACTGAAAATAAAAAGCAATTATTTGTTCCTAGAGGCTTTTTGCATGGCTTTTCTGTATTGTCTGAACATGCGGTCTTTTTCTATAAATGTGACAACGGCTACCATAAAGAGTCGGAAGATGGTGTAAATCCATTGGATTCAGAATTAGCGATAGACTGGCAAATTCCTAGCGAACGAATGATTCTCTCTCAAAAAGATCAGAAGGCACAATCCTTTGAAGAGTTACGTTTGAAATTAATATCATAGGATATGCGGATTGTTATAACCGGAGCTTCAGGACAACTTGGCTCAGAACTAAAAGATCTTTTGTGGGATAATACCCAAAAGGAGTGTTATTTTCTAGACCGGAAACAATTACCATTGGATCAAATTCAGATCATACAGCAAATTTTGGCAATGTATGAGCCGGACCTTATTATTCATGCGGGAGCTTATACGGCTGTGGATAAAGCGGAAGAGGATCAGGTAACGGCTGATTTGGTCAATCACGTAGCTTGCGAAGAGATCGCACAATACTGCCATCTACATGGTACACGCCTAATCGCTATTTCGACAGATTATGTTTTTGACGGGTCTTCTGCTTCTGCTTTAGCAGAAACTGCCCATACAGCCCCTATCAATGTATATGGACGAACGAAACTGGCCGGGGAACAGGCAATCCAAAAATGGTGTCCTGAAGCAATCATCATACGTACCTCTTGGGTATATTCCACCTACGGCAAAAATTTTGTTAAAACCATGTGTCGTTTAATGGATGAGCGTGATGAAGTAGGTGTCATTAAGGATCAAATTGGAAGCCCGACCTATGCGAAGGATCTAGCCTCGGTAATAGTAAAAATTGTAGATTCCTACGAATGGGAGGGTGGTATTTATCATTATAGCAACGAAGGTGAAATTTCTTGGTACGATTTTGCTGTAGCAATACGTGATTTCCGATCGTTCGATTGTCAGGTAAAACCGATTCCCACAAGTGCGTACCCCACACCTGCTCGCAGGCCAAAGTATTCGCTACTTGATAAATCAAAAATTAAGAGAATATTTGGCGTGGAAGTGCCGGATTGGAAAATAAGTCTGGGCGATATGCTCGCTGAAGGATTTAAAGATAATTAGAAAGAATAAGGAGACTTTGTCAATATCGTTGTAAAGTCTTTTTTATTAAATAAAAGTAAAATGAAAGGAATTATATTAGCTGGGGGCTCAGGGACTCGCTTACACCCACTTACATTGGCCGTAAGCAAGCAATTAATGCCTGTATATGATAAACCTATGATATACTACCCCTTGTCGACATTGATGCTGGCTGGTATACGCGAGATTTTGATTATATCGACACCGCAAGACTTGCCAAATTTTGAAAAGTTATTGGGGGATGGTTCGCAATTAGGCTGTCGCTTCGAATATAAAGAGCAGCCTAGTCCAGATGGACTGGCGCAAGCATTTTTGCTTGGAGAAGAATTTATTGGTGAGGATAAAGTAGCCTTAATTTTAGGCGATAATATCTTTTATGGCTCAGGGCTTTCAAAACTATTGCAATCATCGGCAGATCCTGATGGTGGGGTAGTCTTTGCCTATCCGGTGCAGGATCCGGAACGGTATGGTGTCGTTGAATTTGATGAAAGAAATAACGTTATTTCTATTGAAGAAAAGCCACAATTTCCAAAGTCGAATTATGCTGTTCCTGGCGTTTATTTTTATGACAACGAGGTGGTTCGGATTGCTAAGAATATAGAGCCTTCTCCTCGTGGTGAGCTCGAGATCACGGATATCAATAAAGAGTATCTTCGCCGGGGCAAATTAAAGGTCGGTATTTTTGATCGTGGCACAGCATGGTTGGATACCGGGACTATACAGTCGCTTATGCAAGCAGGTCAATTTGTGCAAGTAATCGAGGAGCGGCAAGGAATGAAAATAGGAGCAATTGAAGAAGTCGCTTACAGAATGGGTTACATTGATGTCCAGCAGTTGCTAAAACTTTCTGTACCTCTCTGTAAGTCAGGGTACGGAGAGTACTTAAAGCGAATTGTAAAAAGCTTTTAATCATTTATTTGCATTCTGTTTTCTGGGACAGAATGCTATTTTGGTATATGAACGATAAATGTACTTCCAAAACCTTCGCTACTTTCAACCGTAATCGAATAACCCATACGGTTTGCAAATTCATGGCAAAGCATTAGGCCGATACCTGCTCCCTTTTCTTCAAAAGTGCCTTCTAGACTGTGTTGCTGTTTCTCCATATTTTTAAGTGCAGCAATTTTTCGCTCGTCCATTCCAATTCCCTGATCTGTAATTGAAATAAGTACTTCGCTGTCTGTTTCCCGCTGGTCGAAAATAATAGTCTTACCACTAAAGGAAAACTTAATAGCGTTGTTAAAGATATTGCGAATAATAAATTCAAATCGTTTAACATCACTTTGGATGGTCAATTGAGGGGAAATACGGACGTCTATTGATAAATTTTTTAGATTAATCCGATCGATAAATAATGCCTCACATTCCCTAACAATTTGATAAGGTGAAATTTCCTGTATTTCAAGCTTTTCATTTGCCATTTGTTGTGAAGACCATACGAGTAGGCTATCGAGCATTTTGGAAGCTGTTGTAACTTGATTGCCTATATTGATTAGCATACTTTTAATTTCGTCTGCTGGAAGGTCGACAATTTTGGATACAGCAAGCAGCGCTTGGAAAGTTGACAAAGGACTTCGGAGGTCATGGGAGACAACGGAAAAGATGCTCGATCGAAATCGATCTGCCTGGACAAGATCTTCATGTTGATGCCTGATCTCGGCGGCTTGCTGAACGACTTTCTGTTTTTCTTCACGTAATAGTCTGTTCTTTTTGATCAGTAACAGTACCATAACTGAGATAATTAAAAGGACAAAGAAGGTGGCTAGCCAAATCAATTTTATCCAATGGGCTTCTCGTTCTACATTCGCGTTTTTCAGTAATAAGTTTTTATTTTCAAGCTCTTTCTTGTCGCTTTCATACTTTTCGCGGAGTTCTTCCCGGATACGTACGCGGAGGACTTCGGCATCTTCGTGAAACTTCCGATCCGAACTATCTTGATCGCTCAGTATTAAATGTGCATCCTGCGCTTTGATTGCTTTTGCTATTTTGTCAAAATCCCCTTGAAGATCTTCCGTCAAATTTGTAAAACCGCTTTTTGCGATCACACTTTTGATAAGAGCTACTTCTTTTGCTGCCAGATCAAAACGCTTTTCTTTGACGTAAATATTGGCTCGATTAATACGGGCATAACTTTCACCAACAGGGTCTTTTTTTGTCGTGGTGATATCAATTGCAAGGTCGGTATAGTACGTACTCCACTCGAGTTTATCCGCCTTGAGATAGAGATAGCTTAGTAAAATGTAGGTGTTAAATAGATCAACTTCCGGCGCATTGGCTTTACAGAATTCAACCGTTTTTACTAAGTAGTTAATAGCATGGTCTACATCCTTCTTGTTTTCTCCATTCAATGCATTTTGCGCATATATATTCCCAATATTGGTTGATATATTGGCTCGATTCCTGGTATCATGAATTTCCTTTGAAAGGTCTAGTGCTCGTTGGTAGTATTTTAAAGCCTGATCGGGATCATAACTCTTATTAAAGACATTTCCTATGTTAAGGTAAGAAAGCATCACCCCTTTCTTATCGTTACGTTCTTCCCGCTTTTTGAGTACGTTAAAATGGGTTTTTACACTTTCATCGAACTTATTTAGCTTCAGATATATAACACCTTGGAGATTAAGCAAGTCAATTTCCAACGCTGAAAACTTCTTTTCTGAAGCCATATTAATGCCTTTTGAAACAATTTCCTGTGCTTCTTGGGGATTGTTGCGGTAAATTTCTGAGGCGGTTTTATAATAAGCCAATACTCGGGTCGAATCGTTGCTTGCTTCCGCGAGTTGCTTGTCTAACTTGTCCCAGCCACTATTTTGGCCGTAGGCAAAAGAGCTGAACAACATTGTTGAAATAAAAGTAAATAAGATAGAAAGGCGGCTCATCGGAATTTTTTTTCAAATATAATTAAGTTTTTAGTAAAGTTTAGATCGCTTTTGGTAGCGTTGTCAATCGCAGATAATGTTATTATCTTGAATTTTCCAACAAGGAAACTTGAATTTCTAAATAATAAAAATTATATTTATATAAATTGTTTTCAATCTATTTGTTGGTCTTAAGTAAATTATTGTGAAATTCATTTTTAACGTTGTTAATTTTAACTGGGTCTGAATTTTATTTTGGCTATTTTTTTCTTTAGAAACAATTTTAAGGACAGGTTTGTCTTTACTACAATAGGTTGATCAGACTGGGATGAATATAGCGTGAGAATTAGTTAAGCTTATAGTTTTCAATTTAATAAAATGTGAAATATCATGATTACAGTTGGAATAATTGATATAGATGAGAAAGAGCGGATACAAACAAAGGAAAACATATCCAAAAACGATAAATCTGAATCAACAATACCGATACATGTACTGTTTGATCAGGATACACTTGCTTCTTCCCGTCGCAACCAAATCCCTGATGTGATGATTATCGATATTGATCATCAAGATAGCTTAATTGTTGAACGGGTTAAGAGCCTGTTTCCACGTGCCGAAATATTAGTACTGACCAATAATTGCGATGTAAAGGTGGTGCGTAGTTGCTTTAGACAAGGCGCTGTGGGCTATATGCTGAAGAAGACATGTCTGCAATCGTTAAAAAATGCGATAACAATGACCTTGGGAAATGGTTCTTTTATTAGTCCTTCTGTCAATCGTGCTTTGATTGAGCAGGCGTTCAGCGCCAAGCAATCCGAAAATCTGCTGACTGCAAGGGAATTGCAGATCGCCAATGGCATTATTGAGGGGCTAAGTTATAAAATGATTGCCCAAAAATATGCGATTTCCTTGGATACAGTCCGTATTTATATCAAGCGAATTTATAGAAAATTTCAGATTAATAGCAAAGGTGAACTGATCGCTCAATTGACCGCTTAATAATTCGTTACATGAATATGTGACTGCCTAAATTTCGATCTCTTTAAATTTAGCCTGATTTTTATGGATACTTGATTGATATGCGATGCCAATAAGAAGCCTTTTAATTTTTGTGTTTCTTTTCTGCTATACTGCGCTTTTCTTATCCATAGCGAAAAGTCAGCAACGATACGATATTGCCTATCATTTCGAATACGATTCCCTTCGGATCACGCCATCCCAAACATTTTCAAACAAATTAATTATTGTTAACAACACGGATCGAACAATTGAACTAAGCACTGAGTCCAACGATACGAAGGCATTGCAAGGATTGATCAAATTGCCACCATTAATACAGCTGAAGGCACATGAAACGAAAAGCTTTCCCTTGAAATACATGACCGACCGGCGGACGATCTCGGATGCAATACAAAAATTTAGTATCGGGCTGCGTTCGAAAGAGGCTGCTGTCAATATACAGCCCCCGCAAATTTTCTATACAAAAATGGATGTTCAGGCAGCGCTATTGATTCAATCTGAACAACCGGAGTATTTTATAGATCAATCTACAGGGCAGGCACAGTTTCTGGTGCGTACTGTCAATACGGGATTGGTACCACTGACATTTCAGCTTCAGTTTGCAAATGTTCCTTCTGAACTTGAAATCATCGGGGAAACTTTACCAACCACCTTGGCGGCAGGGGGACAATCTGTTTTGCGATTTACAGCCCATATGCGAACCAGGAAAGTGGCCACAGATGTCGACCTGTCGATGGTGGCGATTGGCGCTGGTGGCAAGCAACTGGCCGCCAATCGGGTCCGCATTATGACCGTCGGGAGTGTGAAACGTTTTGGATCCGATATGAACTTACAGAATCAGCCCTACAGCAATATGGCTGCCTTACGTTATCTGAGTATGGGGCAGGATATCCATGTATATCAACTTCAGGGCTATGGAAATCTTGAATTGAATAAGGGAACTTCGTTGAGCTATCGCATGAATATGGATTATTTTCAAGACCAGCATGCTTTTACGATGTACGATAGTTACCTCGATTATCAAACTGAAAAATGGGGGCTGAAGGCTGGTAATATTTACGAAAACCTGGATCAATATGTAAACGGCCGAGGTATGCGGGCAAGTTATAAGTTTGATAAGTCCCGATCCATTAGTGTGTATGCTGTGCAAAATAATTATTTCCTATGGAATCAGCTGAATACTTTTTCGCCCGGAGGCGGGGTCCTGGGACTTAAGTATGCCTCGACATCTGAAAAAAATCAAGAAAGAAGCCTAGCATATTTGCATAGTAGCGATAATTATCGAAATGTCCGGAGTCACCTGCTCAGTGGAAAAGGATACAAAGACTGGTCGGAGAATCAAAATCTTACCTGGGAAGCTGGTACAAGCATCGAAAGGGTAGATATTGGCGGTCAAAAGGCGGGGTTCGCTGCTGGCATAAATTATAATGGGATTTTTGAGCAGTTCCAGATTTCAAGTTCCAATTATTATAGCTCACCTTATTATGTAGGGCTTAGGCGAGGGCTGCTGCAGTCGGATTCACGTATTGTTATTCCATTGGATGACATCAAAAGCCTCTCGGCCAGAATAAGCTTTATGGATAATCGGCCCAAGTATCAAATTGGCGATCGGAATTACTTTTTTAACAATAGTAATCGGATTGAAATTTATGAGCTCGGTTACCGTACGGCGCTTGGGCGACTGAAGATTGATCTGCGGCCTTATTGGATGAAGCAAGGTGCCGATTATCACAGCTGGTTAGGGCTGGGGAGTAATGCCGTAAACTGGAAGTCGAGTTCAGTAAGAACCGTTGCGGACCTTAATTTTTTTACGAAATCCCATCGTTTTTCGCTTCAGACCGACTATGGTTATACTTACAGAAATACCGCTGAAAAGCCGATAGCTCCTTTTCACTCCCTGCGGGTATCGGGTAACTATGACCATGCACTCGTTGGCTTTAATGCATTTGTTCAGATCAATCCGTATTATTTGAGTGATCTTTTGGCTACCTATACCAATTCGAACTATAGCATGTATTCGCTAGGACCTAATACACACTTTGAGGCATTCGGTCATAATTTACAAGTACAGCTGGCCACCATGTACAGTTATTATGGCTTTTCGAGGAGTAACAATTTGTCCATCAATGGAAATGCGCGTTGGCGAATGAAAGACAACTGGAGTCTCACTGCAGATATTTTTTATACGTTTATCAGAGGGAAATTACTGTTTATGACAGATCCAATAAATTCGCCACAACCGCAGCCGCTAGATCGCTATTCGTTTAACAACAGGCAGATCAGAGTGGGGATAGAAAAGAGTTTTGGACGGACAGGTAGTTATAAAGGCTATAGCTTAGCGTTGACTTGTTTTGACGATAAGAACAACAATGGAATCCGGGATGATGATGAGCCATTTGTGGAATCTGTGTTGATTCGAATTGGAAAGGAAGCAGCCATCACAGATGCGAAGGGACGCGTTAAATTTGTTGAAATGGAAGCGGGCTCTTTTTCAATTCAAGCGGAGAACAATCAAGGCTGGATTTCGCAGGGACCTTCAACCGTTGTGCTATCCAAGAACAAGTCTGTGGATATACCCCTTATCAAAACTAAATCTGCCAGGGGCAAAATACAGTTAATTGCCACTAAATACCTGGAGTCTAAGCCTGATCTGAGTGGTATCCGCATCACTGCCATTGACCGTCAGGGAAAGAAATACAATACATTGACCAACGAGGACGGCGCATATATTTTCTATTTGCCTGTAGGCTTTTATAAGTTGACGGTTGATTCGGAAGGGATGCCTTTTGCCATTGAAAATTCGAATTGCGAAGCAGAAGTGAAAGCCGAGGGACTGAATGAGCTTCCATCCTTGCGTTATCGGGATCAACGACGCAAAGTTGGCATTAAAAGATTTTAAGGAGCTACAAAGCTATAGATGATATTCGCGGTATAAGTACCTGCCGGTTTACCCAGAAGATTGCTGGTCTGCGAAGCGGGGATGCTGTACAGCATATTGAGTGTGCGATCGATGACGGGATCGGCATTTTGGATGAGCTGTTGGGCCGTTGTGGACAGGGTAACTGTGTTTACTCCAGTTTGGCCAGCCATTGGACCGATCCGCAAAACACTTAGTGGTATACTGTTGACTCCAGAGGTAAAACTGGAAGTAGTGGCACGAACATATACGTTGTAGGGCGTTGTCTTACTCAGTTTTAAATGGCTGGGCACATTTGTACTGACTCCGTTAACATAATTACTGGTCGTCGTAAAAGGAAGGTTAACGGTTTGCTGATTTGCGACGATTTCTCCGAGGTCGCTGACCACAATAGTTAAATTCCCACTGGCCTGCGCCTGTACCGGTGTTGTTGGATAGGTGACCGATGACGACTTGTTCCAGGAATAAGTAAGAGGGACAGTATAGGTGCCGGCCTGTATAAAATTGCTTTTAAGGAAGGCCGATCCGATTGTATAGGTATGTGTAATTGAGCTATTGTTGTTGGTCGCAACAGCTATTCCGGCAGCGCTTGTCAGTGCCTGATCACTGGTCGACAGATTGGCCACGGTTGCTGTGCCGACTCCATTTAATGTCGTGCTCACTGTGGAGACAGGTGAAACAGGCAATGTATTGTAGGGAAGGCCAGTACTAAAACTAAACTGAGCGCTGCTTGTTCGGATACTTGGGACGTAAGGTACGGTGCTTGATACTGATATAATCTGATTGGCGCTGATTCCATTGGCAGAACGGTAAAAACTAAGATCGTTTACAGCTATATTCGTTGTTCCTATACTGCTTGGGGGACTGATAAATCCGGGGATGGTGATGGATAGCGTGAAGCTTGCTGGAGAGATAGACCCCGCCAATACTCCTTGCGTGTAAAAGCTGACATCATTTGTAAATACCCCTGCAGTCCAAGTCTGGCTCGCTGTAGCAATGCGTGCATTGGCGGTTACCGCGCCCGAAGCGACACTAGCTACAGCCGCATAGAGTACACCGCCACCAGTTGATAGGGTGACTTCATTATTTGTGCCCAACCCAAGTAATACAAGACTGCCAATACTCGAAAGTTTCATATGAACTAAACTGGCTGGAAAACTTCCACTTGTCGTGCTGTTAAAATTTGCTGCAGTGGATTTTACGGAAAAAGAAGGAAGTAAGGTGATTACACTTGTGTAGTTGCCCGCGTTAATAGCCGTATTATAGTCGGTTCTCGCCTGTATATTGGCTTGCGGTAAGGTGATGGACGTCGTTTGTGCATGAATATGCTGCCCAGATAAGCTAAAAAAGCCCAGGAAACAAACCGCAACATTGCGCTTAATATGTAATTTCTTTTTCTGCAATTTTTAAATCATATTGACTGCCCGCATCTAATATGGCGACGGCAAGATAGCGCCCTGCAGCAAGTTTCTCTGGAAGGTCGATTTGTACCCATTGTTCCGAGCTCGGGAGCATCGCGATAGCGACGGCCTTAATAGGGATTTCCTCTCCTGTCTCTGTATTGGTTAGCTCAAAACGCACATAAGCATCCTTGTTAATCTGTCCTGTATTTTTAACATGTACATCCACCCGGCGCACAGATTGCCCCGTCTGACTTGGAATAATATGCCTATCCTCAAAGGCAAGGAATTCCAGATCTCCAGGATTTAATCCGGAAGGAGTATGGTAAACCTGAATGCCTACTTCAATAAGCACGTTCATATTAAGGCCATTTTGAACAGCTGCTTTTTGTTCTTTCACTTGTGTGAAAAAAAGCATGGTGTTGCTTAGCTGCTGTGGAGCTGGGTCTTTGGGGATCGTCATAGAAAGATTCACCGATTTGGTCTCTCCCGGAGCCAGGCGTACCGTGTTTTCTGAGAGCGTAAGCCATGCCGCATTTGATTGCTGTTTTTGGCCCGGAGAATAATATTTTTTTACCCCAATGGAATCGCGGTCCCAATCTTTGAGGTTGGCGACAAAATAGAGCTCAGCGTTCGAGGTGTTGCTAAACGTAATTACCTGAGAGACGGTCTGTCCCGGCTCGCCAGTAAAAAAAATGCGGGATGGAGATATTGAAATACCCTGTCCATAGATCAGGGTATTACAGATATAAAGGACGAATAGTGTTAAATAATATCGCACGGATAAAATTATCTTTCTAGTTAGAGTTGTGTCGCTGTATAAGTGACTGTTGTACTATAGGCCGATGCGCCAAGATTCAAAAGTGATGCAGGATTGGCTATGGTATAATCTACGGTATAACTTGCTCCTGTAGAAGCTGTTGAATTGGTCACCAACGATGCGGCTGTTGTGCTTAACGGTACATTTGCTACAGGACTTCCTCCATTTGCGCTCCCTGACGGTACATTAACTGTTACAATATTTAGCGCAGGTCCTCCAGCAGGCGTAAATGCCGCTGTTGCAGCAACAGTCAAATCATAGGGTTTGTTACTCACCACGGTGAAGTGTGCTGCCTTCTCTACGGTCTTAGCGCCCGTATAATCCGCTGCTGTATTATAATTAAAATTGACAGTAGGATCTGCTCCTAAGGTGATCGAAATGGCATCTGTCAAGTTGATATTGACGGTGACAGGTTGGGAGGTCGCCGTCACCTGGGCTTTGGCTTGATTTCCAAAACATATGGCTGCAAGTGCAATGAGGGGTATAAATAGGTTCTTTGTCATAATTTCCTCTATTTTATGGGATTAAACTCTCGTAAAGTTACTCAGCAACTGCGCTAAATGCAATGTAAACATGTCACATAATGATGTTATAAAATTGTATGAACGCGCTGTTTTTTTTGCTGGATATTTCTGTTTAGTGTACTGCAGCAACTGGAGCATGTCCGGTCTGAAAAATTACTGGAAACAGCGTATATTTGCTGCCAAATGTCTGAGTCCAAAAGAATTTACCAAATCGATCTGTTTCGCTTTATTGCAGCATCTGCCGTCGTATTATATCATTATTTATATCGGGGGTATGCCGCCGGAAATATGTCGCTATTGGGTTTCGATGGCGTCGGAGAATATTTTAAATATGGCTACCTGGGCGTAGACTTATTTTTTATCATCAGTGGTTTTGTGATCGCTTTTTCCATCAAGCATCTTTCGTTGCGTAAGTTCTGCTATTCCCGTTTCAAGCGTTTGTATCCGATGTATTGGATTTGTTTGCTGTTGACTTTTACCGTTTCTTATTTTTGGGGCGCACCACGTTATCATGTCACATTTACACAGCTATTGGCCAATCTAACCATGGTCCAAAAACTATGGGGACAGGGGGATGTCGATGGCGCTTATTGGTCGCTCTATGTAGAGTTGAAATTTTACCTGATCATCGCCTTATTCCTTATTCTGAATCAATTTAAAAAAATAAGTTTAGATTACCTGGTGTATTTTTGGCTGCTATTGTCCAGCGTGCGCTTTTTTGTTGGGCCTTCGGAAATTTATGACGCACTCCACGAGTTCTTTTTGCTCGATTGGAGCGCCTACTTTATTGCTGGAATTATATTTTGTCAGCTCTTTTTACAGGGGCCCAAAGTCCAGCATTTTGTGGCCTTACCTTGGTGCTTGTACATTTCCATCGATGGTGCCGTGGGGCGCATTCATTGGCTGGAACGGACTTTCCACAGTGACTTTTCTTCTTATATTATTGGAGCGACCATCGTTGTGTTTTACCTGCTTATGTTGCTGGTTTCCTGTAAAAAGCTCCAGGTGATCAATTCGCCGAAATTCGTTAAAATTGGCATGTTAACCTATCCGCTGTATTTAATCCATCAACACATCGGCTTTATCATTTTTAACCATTTGCACCCCTATTTAAACAAATACCTGTTGCTTTCGGCTGTTATTGGTATTATGCTTGTGGTTGCTTATCTGCTGAGCGACCGGATTGAACCATGGATTATAAAGCGTTTTAAAGCATAAATAAAAGGCCCGAAGGTAATGATTACCCCGAACCTTTCTGGTTTTCATAGGAGATATAGTTTTTTAGCTGGGTTGTTTTGGCAACCAAGCTGAAGTCATGAATCGTTTACGGCTTTGTCTTAGGGCTAGAAAACTAGATTTCCTTGATAGATAAGTGATTTTACGGGCGATATTCTTGAAATAGCTTCTGCCGAACAACTCGCATCAAGGAAGGCAATATCTGCACTGTCGCCGACCTTTGGCCATTGCATATTGCCTTTGTCATCCAATGGAGTAGGGCCCGCGGTAGCAAGTTTCAGCATACGGGATAGCGCAAATTCGGTAGCCTGGCCGTATACCTGAGCTGCAAGATTAGCTTTTTGTAGTACACTGCCTGTCCCGAAAGTATTCCAATGGTCTACAATGCTGTCATTGCCCGTCATGACCTTAACGTTGTTTTCCATAAGCGTTGGAATAGGCATAATTAAGCCACCGAATGGGATCGTAGACACGATACCGATTTGTGCAGCACCAAGTTTCTCGGCCATTTCCTGTTGTTTGGCTTTTTCCAGTCGACCAAGCACAAAACAATGGCTGAGGTAGGTCTTGCCTTTGAGAACAGGATTCTCGTTTACTTTATTAATTAAGTATTCTACAGTTTTCAAACCTGATTCTCCGGATTCATGTAAGTGAATGTCAATTCCTTTGTTGTTATCTAATGCCAGTTGAACCGTAAAATCCATTGTTTTTTCAATAGCGCCATCAATAGAAAAGGGATCGACCCCACCGATAAAATCAATATTGGTTTTCGCTGCTTCCTTCAGATAAGGCACCGAATCGGTATAGAAGACACCTTGTTGTGGAAAAGCAACCAATTCAGCGCCAAATCCATTTTTCTTATTTTCAAGCGCAAGTTGCAGATGATGTAAAGAATCTAGTTTGGACGTGGGTTCAATATTAACATGGCTACGTGCAAAGGCAGTGCCCTTGGATTGTAGCAGTTCGATTAGTTTTTCTGCTTTATGGGTAGAGTTTTTAAGCAGTTCGGGCAAAATTTTCTGTTCAAGAGCAATCATACCCTTTACCCCCCCCGGGCCACGTCTTACGGCCTGCCATTTGTCGCCATAATAGGTCTTGTCCAAATGGATATGCATATCTTTAAAAGAAGGTAGCATCAAAAGCCCTTTTGCATCGATCGCATCAGCACTGTTGCTGTTGGCACTGATATTTTTGATTTTCCCGTTTGCGATCTGAATGGAAAAAAGACCGGTCTTTGTTGCGGTTACATTACCATCACCATCGTACTCAAATCCGGTTTCCAATAACACGTTTTTCAACGTATAGCTTTTTTTACCTTGGTAGCCACTCAAAAGTCCTTGATGAGCCATATTATGTCGATTTTCTGCAAATAGCATTCCCGGGATGAATGTAGCACCCGCAAGCGCTAGAGCAGAGTTTCTGATAAATTCCTTGCGAGAAAGGGCCGTTGATTTCATTTGATTTCCTATTATGTTATTTTGTGACCGGAATAAAAAGTCTACCAGTCTTTTACAAAGTTACATAGCCGGTATCCCATTTTTGCTGGGATATTTCTGCCATTCTTTGTGTGATTTATCTTTTTTTGATTTTGCTTTCAAGGAACTTAGGTGCTCCCTCCACATGAATATTTTCTCTAAAGTCGCTCGGACTTGCTCCGGTTTGCTGTTTAAAAAAGTTCGAAAAATAAGCTTGATCTGCAAAACCCAATTCAAAGGCAATTTCTTTGATGGACCGCTCGGTGCTTTGCAAAAGACGTTTGGCTTCAATGCTGATCCGTTGGTGAATAAGTTGTGTGGCTGATATTTTCAGATTTTTTTTGCACAGTATATTGAGGTAATTGGGCGAAATATGAAGCTTTTCGGCATAAAAAGCCACGAGCTTTTGCTCCCTAAAGAATTCATCAATGAGCATATTGAACTTCGCCAGTCGTGGAACAGATTGATAGACTTTGAATTCGGTGAAGGCAGACTCCGCCTCGCGGCTTACAATCGCAGCAATGACTCCCGCTCGGGCGGTTATCAATGGAATAAGTGAATTTTCTCTTTTTAACTCCTGCTTCACAGATTCAAATTCATAATGCAATTGTGCAAAAGCATCTGCAGTAAGGTCAATGACGGGATGGTTTTGGTAATTGGTAAATGAAAAGCGGAAAAATGGAGCAAAGTGTTCAAAAAAAGATCGTTCAATCATAAGTTGATAACCTATGGTACCCGCATAGACATGCCATTTGTGCATTTGCCCCGGAAAGAGCACATGAACCTGATGATCTTTGATGACATGGTCAATAGAATCGATGGTATGAACCCCCGATGCTTTATCGAACAGATTTATGATAAAAAAGTCATGCTTATGCGGTTTGTCTATGAGCCGTTCGCCATGTAGTTCATTAAATAGGAGTTCGTCGCGCCCTGCAGTCTGTTCCTTGCGGAAGCCATCCAGACCGATTACTGGTGCCCAAATTTTTGAATTTCGTTTATCCATAGTAGATCATATCGAATCTAAAATACAAAATACCACGGAGTAATCGATCATAGCGCGCTGAGTTTGCATAGGTTTTTATGGGCATAGTTATAGTGGCGTTGCTACCTGCGCTTAGTATGGGCATAGTATAGTGGTGGGGTTACCTCCGCTAGGGGACAGGAGGATTTGTGGGCCCGTGGACGACAGTAGACGCGACGGACGGTAGTTAAAATCTGGAGAATATCGGCTAAAATAAACCTATGTTTAATGATGTATACTCATTAATTTTATAAATGTCAAATAGACAGCAATACAAAACATCTTCTTCGACTTTGGAGGCTTAATAGGCTGCTTTTTATCTTGTTTGTCATCTTTTGACGACAATAAAAGGAAAAGATACGGTGACAGCGCTCATTCAGCTAGAAGGTGATCATTAAACATTAAATCATTAGCGAATAATAAATAGCGATATGAAAAGATATACGATATATTTTGCAGCAATTCTTACGATTTTTATCAAAACAACAGCTATAGCTGTGGCACAGAGTGGGGATCAGATCTTGGACGGTATTGGTGAGACAGGCATGGTGGCCCGTTATGTCTTTGATGGTGATTTTAAAGATTGGTCGCGCAATGGACTACACGGTAAATTCCAGGGCACAAAAGCTTCGTTTGTGCCAGATAAGCAATTTATAAAGGTGCTGTCTCTGGCAGGAGGAAAGGATGATTTTGTCGTACTTCCACCGCAAGTGCTCAATGAACTCGAGTCGATCAGTATAACAGGCTGGATGTACTTACGTGCCGCGCAGTCTGGGCAATATTTATTCGATTTTGGACAAGACATCGCCCGGCATTTTGCTGGAACACCAACGGGGACAGCGCAGCAAAATGGCTACATGGGTATAATCGCCCCAAAGAAAACCGACGTAAAAAATGCAGTCTCATCGGCTGCACCATTAAACAAATGGGTGCATCTGGCCATTGTGGTTGACATACCTTCAGGGACTATGCAAACGTATTTGGATGGTATGCCAGCTGGAGAGGTTAAAAATATCCCACAGGAGTTGGCTGAAGTTTTTGGACAGACGGGTAGTAAGAGGACTTTATACATCGGAAAATCCCTTTTGGGGGGCAGTGTAAGTTTAAATGCACTGTTGCATGATTTTCGCATTTATCGTGTGCCACTGAATCGAAACCAGATCGGCATGGTATACAGAAATGCATTGAAGGGTGTTCGTGAAGATATTACTTCTAAGGGTAAGGCTGAGGATGACTTACCGCGATTTCCAATGAACAAAGCAGAGCTTTATAATGCCTTTTTAACGGGGGTAACAGACGTGACCGTGGAAACGGAGGTTGGTGAGCTACCCCGATTGCCGAGTTATGTCGCCGGAACCTATAAAGACGGTATGGTAGGACCGAAAGTGCGTGTGTTGTGGCCTGCACCAACCGACAATAGTGCCGTCTCGCAGCAAACAGCTTATACAGTCACGGGGCGTGTTCCCGGGACTGATCTGAAACCGAAAGCCATCATTACCGTTAAAGGGAAGGCAAAGTCCAACTTGCCTAACTTAAAATTGGAAGCATTTCATTTGGATCAGGTTTCCCTTAATACGGATGTAAAGCATCATCAAACGAAGTTTATTGAAAATCGGAATAAATTCATTGATACATTGGCAAAATCGGATCCCAATTCATTCCTTTATATGTTTCGTCACGCGTTTGGGCAGAAGCAACCGGCAGGTGCGCAGCCCTTGGAAGTGTGGGACAGCCAGGATATCAAACTGCGGGGTCATGCTACAGGACATTACCTGACGGCAATTGCACAAGCTTATGCGAGCACAGGGTATGATAAAGCGCTTCAGTCAAAATTTATGGGCAAGATGGATACCATGGTCAACGTGCTTTATGCCTTGTCAAAGTTGTCGGGCGCGCCGAGGCAAAAGAAAGAAGCGGGGCAGGCTTATGTCGCAGATCCTGCTGCGGTACCTTATGGCCCCGGTAAATCGGCTTATGATTCTGACCTGAGTGACGAAGGAATCCGTACAGATTATTGGAACTGGGGGCTAGGTTTTATCAGTGCCTATCCCCCGGATCAGTTTATTATGCTCGAGCATGGCGCAAAATATGGCGGGCAGAAGAACCAAATTTGGGCTCCTTATTATACCCTGCATAAGATCTTGGCCGGCCTGTTGGATGTTTATGAGGTAAGTGAAAATAAAAAAGCATTAGAGATCGCGCAGGGAATGGGCAACTGGGTGTATACGCGTTTAAATCAAGTCCCGACCGACACACTGATCAAAATGTGGAATACCTATATCGCCGGTGAATTTGGTGGGATGAATGAAGTGATGGCCAGGTTATACCGTATAACGGGTGAAGAGAACTATTTAAAAACCGCCCGTTTATTTGACAATATTGATATGTTCTACGGCAACGCAGCGCATGCACATGGACTGGCCAAAAATGTAGATACTTTTAGAGGGCTACATGCCAATCAGCATATTCCTCAAATTGTGGGCAGTATGGAACTATATCGGGTGTCCAATGAGCCTCAATATTATAAAATAGCGGACAACTTTTGGTATAGGGCCACCAACGATTATATGTATAGTATCGGTGGTGTGGCTGGGGCAAGAAATCCGGCTAATGCCGAATGTTTTATTAGTCAGCCGGCGACATTATATGAAAATGGATTTTCTGCAGGTGGGCAGAACGAAACCTGCGCAACCTACAACATGTTGAAATTGACAAGTGACTTGTTTATGTTCGATCAGCGCGCAGAGTTGATGGATTATTATGAACGTGGATTATACAATCATATCTTAGCTTCTGTTGCAGAAAATAGTCCAGCAAATACATATCATGTGCCTTTACGCGCGGGATCTATTAAGCAGTTTGGAAATGCCGATATGAAAGGCTTTACCTGCTGTAATGGTACGGCTATTGAGAGCAGTACTAAATTGCAGAATACAATCTATTTTAAAAGTAAGGATGACCAGGCGCTGTATGTCAATCTGTATATTCCTTCTACCTTACACTGGACGGAACGCGGAATTAGCGTCGAGCAACAAACCAGTTTTCCGAAAGCGGATCAAACAGCGCTGACCATACGGGGGAATGGCAAATTTGAACTTCATGTGCGGGTGCCAAGCTGGGCAACAAAGGGATTTTTTGTTGCAATAAATGGAGTCGATCAAAAAATTAAGGCTGAGCCCGGGACTTACCTGACATTAAACCGCACCTGGAAAGATGGCGATGTGATCACGCT
The DNA here is from genome assembly GCF_001899705.1 of Sphingobacterium sp. 40-24. Classification (NCBI taxonomy): domain Bacteria; kingdom Pseudomonadati; phylum Bacteroidota; class Sphingobacteriia; order Sphingobacteriales; family Sphingobacteriaceae; genus Sphingobacterium; species Sphingobacterium sp. 40-24. The sequence goes on from NZ_MKWH01000047.1 coordinate 70,701, forward strand.
TAAAATGCCATTTCAGTTTCATCTGGATCCGGTTATGGATCAGCCCAATATTGCAAGTCTGTTTTATGGACCAATCTTATTGGCAGCCCAGGAACCTGCAGCAAGAAAAGACTGGCGTAAAGTAACGTTAGATGCCAACGATATTGCTAAGTCGATTAAAGGGAATCCCGAAACATTGGAATTTTACATTGATGATGTACTTTATAAACCGTTTTATGATACCTACGGACGTCATTCGGTTTACCTGGATGTCAGCTTAAAATAGTACGCTAGCAGTGTATTCCTAAATCTTTCCCAAATTCAAGGTACCTTTGTCATAAACAATTGTGTATGTAACTTGTCATTTAGCATGGACAGATCACTATTGTTTAAACAAGTTTTCCTCTAAATAGAATTAAGAAGATGAAAATATTGGTTATTGAAGACGAAGCGGATTTAAGGGAAATTGTGAAGGCATCTTTACTTAAGGAAGAATATACGGTAGAAACTGCCGCTGATTACGAATCAGCCCTTGAGAAAGTCGCTGTTTATGATTACGATTGTATCCTGCTCGACATCATGCTGCCTGGAGGCAATGGTTTGCAGATCCTCGATCAGCTCAAAAATGAGGGTAAGTCCGATAATGTGATCATTATCTCCGCAAAGGATTCTTTGGACGATAAGCTAAAGGGACTCGAACTTGGAGCCGATGACTATTTGACAAAACCCTTTCATATTGCTGAGCTGAATGCACGGATTAAAGCCGTGTTACGAAGAAAACAACGGGAAGGTAAGAATACATTGGAAATGGGAAACATCGTGCTGGATCTCAATGAACGCTGCTTATTTATTGCACAGGAGCCTGTGCCGTTAAATCGGAAAGAGTTCGATATGCTCAACTACTTCTTATTGAACAAAAATAGACTGGTCAGCAAAAGTGCGCTGGCAGAACATGTATGGGGCGATAATACAGACCAGGCGGATAATCTTGATTTCATCTATTCACAGATAAAAAACTTGCGCAAAAAATTCTTGGCTAGTCATGCTGATGTGGATTTTGAAGCGGTATATGGAATCGGTTATAAACTTGTCGAAAAATGAGATTAGCCAACCAAACACTAAAGTATCTTTCGATCTCCGTGTTGGTGGTCATCGCGCTTTGGTCAACAGTGTTCTATCTATTTATGCTGGAGGTGATCCACGATAATATCGACGAAGAACTCGAAAACCAAAAGCGGCTAATTATCCAGGAACTTTCCAGCAATCCCACCGTAGCTCCAGATTTAGAGTTTGGGATAAATAATTATAAGGTACGCCAGATTTCCGAAGAACAAGCCCTTAAGATGCAAAACGTTTATAAGGACACCATGTTGTATATGCAGGACGATGATGATCCCGAGCCGGAACTGGAACCAGTCCGAATGTTGACGACAGCATTTGAACATCAAGGACATTATTATGAACTTTCGATCATCAATTCGATGATCGAAGAGAGCGATCTAATTAAGAATCTCTTTTATTCTGTTGTTATTTTATTTATTCTGTTGGTCATCAGTATCGTATCCATCAATAAAGTCGTAATAGAACGTTTATGGGGACCATTATATACTTTCTTGGATCAGTTGACACGATTCCGTTTGGGCAAAACCAAGGAGAAGCCTGCTATGGATACGCAGATCCAGGAATTTAAAGATCTCGAGCTTGCTGTCGCTACCTTAATTCGCCATAACGAAGAAAGCTATGAACAGCAAAAACAGTTTATTGGCAATGCTTCGCATGAATTACAGACACCGTTGGCCATTATGATCAACAAATTGGAAATCATGGCGGAAACAGAGGGGTTGAACCAGGAACAGTCTGAGACTGTCGCAGCAGTATTAGCAACTGCCGAGCGGCTTGTGCGCCTCAATAAATCCTTGTTGCTGTTGAGTAAAATTGAGAATAAACAATTTTTGCACAATGAGGATCTTTCGTTCAATACGCTTGTGCTGAATATTGTGGCGGAGTTTGAGGCTATTGCTGAATTTAAACAGGTAAAAATCAATGTTGTACAAGAAGATCAGCTGAGTGTACAAATGGATAGTGCTTTGGCCAACATCGTTGTGTCAAATCTCCTGCGTAATGCGTTGTTCCACAATAAATTGGGGGGTGAGGTGAATATCCGTATAACGAACAAAGGACTGACCGTGTCCAATACGAGTACGCATGCCGCCTTGGATGCTAACCTGGTATTTTCCCGTTTTTATAAGTCAGATGCAACATCCAAAGGTACTGGCTTGGGGCTGGCCATTGTGCAGGCTATCTGTCACCTCTATGGTTTTGCGATCGTCTACCAGTATGAAAACAACCAGCATAGCTTTCAGGTAAATATGTTCCCTTAGAAAATATTCCAGGAGCAGGCAAGTGTTCCCAAATCTTTACAGATTCGCTTTTTTACTTTGTAGTATACTAAAAAATAGAATCATGAATTGTAAATTAATCTGGAGTGCATTCGTGCTTGCACTGACAACAACAGGAGCTATTGCGCAAGATATACCACAAAGTCAAGTGCCCGCTGTAGTGGTGAACAGTTTCCAACAGAAATTTCCAAAAGCCAAAAAAGTGGAGTGGGAGGTGAAAGGTAATGTGTATGAAGTGGAATTTGAAACGGGCTTATTTGGTACAGATCAGGAAGCTTGGTTTCAACCTAACGGAAAAGTTTTGCGGTATAAAACTGAAATCAACAAAAAAGAATTGCCGAAGAGTGTGCTGGACCGGGTGAAGAGAGATTTTCCGGGCTATCGCATTGAAGACGCAAAAAAGATTACCGCTGATCAGAAAGTGAGTTATGCGTTTGAAGTGAAAAATGGCAAAGAGGATTGGAAGCTGGTACTCGATCCACAGGGAAATGTGCTTACGAAGGTAAGGGACTAAGCCAATTGCTGTAAAAAATAACGCTTTGATGATTTTGCCAACTGCGCACGTCGGGAAAATGACCTGTGTAAAACCACCTTGCCAACAAATTGTGAATAGCAAGGCGGTTTTTTGTTTTGGGACTAATCTTCTCCTTCCTCTGCGTGAAGTTCAAAAGATAGCTTTATGAGATCCTGACCAGCGAACTTAGTGGCATAATCCGATAGGTTCCAGTCAGCACGGGTAACTTTTGCTTTTGTGGTTGCATCGTTAAACTTGCGAAGTACAAAGACTACATTTTTTTCGCCTTCATTATCTTTTCCTGCGGTAAAGTACGTGATGATTCCTGTTGTCTCCGTTGCTCCGTTGACTGCAGTGCCATCACCGTAGGTCGCCTCTTTCGTTTGAAAGATCGCACCACTTCCTGTATTGCTATTGGGATTAAGAACAAAAGAACCACCTGTAAGGAAAGCCTTATAGTAGTCTGCTGTTGCTTTATTGACAATGTATTGCCCTTGGATTTCTTTTGAAGAAGTATCAAATTGTTTTAATTCAATTTTATAGATCCCTGCGGGATGGAGGTGAGCATGTCCTCCTGCCAATACTGTTCCCTTGTCATCAAAGCTGATAGCAATTGGTTCTACCTTTTCTTTGTCGGCAAGATCATGGAAATGGTCGCCATGGGCTTCGCCGGCTACTTCCGTAAATATAAGCTTATAAGCAACTTTGGCATCTGTACCTTGTATTGTTAATGGAGATTCTACTGTAGTTGTATTTCCGGCTTTGTCGGTTACTGTAAAATGAAAATGATAGGCTCCAGCGGGTGCATCTGCCGGAACATCGATGTGTTCATGAAATGTTGCATTTTTTACACCAATGTATTTCCCATCCGTATAGGCTTTTGTAAACTTATACTGACCACCACCTTCTTGATGAACCTCTATTTCGATCTTAGCAATGAGTGCTTCGGCGAGAATATCGCCTTCAAGATGTAGGTCTGATCCCGCCTGAACAGTTTTGTTATTGCCACTGCCGATTTCGAGTGCGCTGATCTGGGGCTTTGCAAGTGCTGGAATTTCCTCGTTATCTTTCTTACAGGATGATAAAAAACCGAAAAGAAGTGTACTTAACAGGAAGAAGAATCGAATGTTTCTAGTTTTCATGTAAAATGGATTTAATTAAATTGAGTTGATAAATATGTATGGTATTATTCGACTATACGGATGCTGATTCCTTTTTGGCTGCTCCATCCCGCCAGATCAGTCACCTGGATCATAAAATGATAATTGCCCGGATCGATATCGGGTGGTACATCAATCTTTAATTCGGCATCGTATTGCTGTGGCTGACCCGGAATATTGACCGTCTTGACTAAAGTAAAGGGTTTGATAGGCGTTTTGATAGGTTCGATAGTACACTCTCCGATTTCTGTGCTATGCGAATGATGGTCAAAATTGTGGTGTACATCAATACTATAGCTGCCGAGCGCTACATTGTCGGATAGCTTACTGTGGAAAGTAAAGCTTGTACCGCGTTTGATGGTGCTGCATTGTTTTGGAAAAGCCGTTTCGGAATCGATGGCGATGACCGGTTTTTCGGTGTCGATGCTTTCCTTATCTTTCTTGCAGGCAACGGCCATCGTAAGTAACACCGCGATAAGTGTATATTTTTGGACTGTTTTCATAGGAGATCCTTTCATTTTTAAATTTTTATTCATTCGTATATCTTTTATTGTTAGCATGCCTGTGTGATGTTCGGTTATTCAGGTGTCTTCGTTACAAATTGTATAAGAGTTCACTGTACGCTTCGATTCACGTAATTCATTGCGATCAAAGGCTTATTTAAAGTGGCTATATTTCGGTAAAAGTTATTTTTATTCTTCATTCGCGGTCGTTCATGTTACGATCTGGACTGTTTTCCAAAGGGAACTCCAATGGATAGAACAAAATTCCTCCCCTGTTCAGGCAATGAGATCAGCCGATAAAAGCTGGTATGGTCCATATACTTCTTGTCAAAAAGATTTTGAACCTGCAGGCGTAATTGAAGGGCAGATCCCGAAAACCGAAGCTGTGTTCCTGCTCGAAAGTTGAAAACCTGATAAGCTGCTGTGGACTCTTCTGGCGGAACAATATGATGCTGCGCAGCTGTCCACTTGCAATCGACGGAAAGGTAGGTCTCTTTAAAATGTTTGGTATTTTTTGCTGTCCAGCTGATGTCCATCAACGCTGACGGTGCCGGAGAGAATGGAAGTGTATAGCCTTTCTTTGCACCCGATAGTTGTTCTGATCGGACATATTCGCCCAATAATTCTACTTTCCATTGTTTCAAAAGCTGATAGCTGAGCTTCAATTCAGCTCCATAGCGGCGAACACGGCTTTCCATATATTCAAAGATTTGATTGCCGGCACCATAATATTGATCGTAGCGCGACGTGGGGTTGAGGTAGATATAATTGGAAAAGTAATTAAAGAACGGCGTAAAGGCGACAAAGACTTTTCTGGGACTCCAGGTCAATGATAAATCCAGCTGGTAGGATTGTTCGGGGGACAAGGATTGATTGCCTTTTTCATAACTGAAGTAGTGATAATTGACACCATTAGCACCGAGCTCCTGTGCAATAGGAGCCCTGAAACTCTTTCCTACATTGATTTTTGTTTCCAGATCTCCGAATTGATGTGCCGCTCCTAAAGACCAAACCAGGCTATTGAAACGGCGACTGAGCGCTGAAGCCCGAACTATTCTTCCCGACTGATTGTCTTCCAGCTGTGATTCGAACCAATCCCGGTAAGGTGACGTCTGAATATGGCTGTAATCGTAACGCAACGCCCCGTACAGCATCGTTTGGTCCGCGAGCTTGTATTGATCGTATACGAATAGGCCCATTGCTTTTTGGTTAAATGAGGGGATGAGGAAGCCCCAGCCATCGATCCGATTGTCCTGATACTCTCCATTTGCACCTAGGGTAAGTCGATGTCTGGCCAACTCAAATTGGTCTTTTACAGTGATACTATAGACCCGTTTGTCATACAACCTTTCCAAATTGATCGGGACAGTCATATCGTTTGGATAAACGGGAGGCATATAACCATGCGCGGTGTAATTGTTGTACTCTTGGCGGTAGTTTTTCTGATAACCCAGGTCTATCCAAAGCTTATGCTTATCCAGATCGATAAAGTTGCGGTTAATAATCTTCAGGTGATTGACCGTCTGGCTAGGGAAACCAATGTCACGACTGGATTTGTCATAAAGAGCTGTATCTACGCCCCGCGGTTCCAAGCCATGCGCATTGGCAAAGAAGCCAAGCTTTGTATGATAATTACTCAGGTAGAAAATCGAAGAAAAACGATCCGATAGATATCCACCACGTAGTTGAAAATGTGTTTCTCGTCCTGCTGTGTTGCGAACATGCCGATTTTTCAGGCGTACCGCATAATTGTAGACATAGACGGTATCTGTGGGCACTCGGTAATCGCCATATTCCAGGTGCGTGAATCCGCTTCCAAATACCCAATTCCCCTTTCTACCCTGTGCTTGTAGCGATCCGCCAAAAGTCGCGTTATTTGACTTTGTCAATAGGTTAAACTGCCCTTTAAAACCTGTCTTCTGTAGTTCCGCTGGCGGTGCTAACCGAACCACACCCCCAATAGCATCTGAGCCATAGAGAAATGAGCTGGCCCCCTTAAGTACCTCGGCACTTCCCACACTGAATTGATCGATTTCCAGTCCATGATCCAATCCCCACTGCTGGCCTTCATGTTTAATTCCATTTTCTACCGTGGCCACACGATTAAATCCGAGCCCTCTAATTTGCGGTTTAGATTGATTGGCACCTATGCCGATGGCGCTGACACCGGGAAGTCGGCTTAATGTCTGCATTAAACTCCCGCCTTGGTATTTTTGTATAGAGTCGGCAGTCAACAGTTGAATCGATAATGCGCCCTCTGCTGCGCGGTTATAACGTCGCCCGCCTACTTTAACTTCTTCAAGCTCGATGCTCTCCTCCTGTCCATAACACGGGAGAAATAGTTGTTGTGCTGCGATAATTAAAAAAATAATATACCTATTCATCTATGTGTATTCGATTCGTAAAGCGTAAGTCGTGCAATCCATATGTATTCCAAGTAGTATGTATTGCAATTAAGTTGCAACAAATATAGTGAAAAGATTTTAAAAGCAATATGGTTGCATTATAATAACAGAATAGACTGTACGATACAGTGGCAAAGTTTTTGTTGCTTTTTGGCGCCTGAAGAGTATAAAAAGCATGTTTTACAAGTAGTACATACGATGATATATGAAGTTAAGTGAAGAATATTCTATTAAAGTTGCCGCGTTGCAATCGGCTGAACATCAATTGACAGTTGACCTTTCGAAACGCATTACGCCCGATATATGGCTTGATGTCCTAATTTATTTTGAGCACAACTTGCAGCAACCCAGTGCGGCTGCACTTTATGATGCATTATTTGAAAAAGGAACTGATTTTGCAGCAAACGTATATCTGAACGAAGAGGATTATTCCTTTTTTATTGATAAAATACGGACAATATTGGAGCGCTATGCTGCAATCAATCCTCACGCATGGGTGGAGCTTGGCTTACAGCATATTTTATGCCGCCGACATGTGGTGGATAAAGAAAAAGCTTCCCTGTATTTGAAGAGAGGCATCGATGCGGGTGTTGAATGGGCAAGACCTCTTTATTTATACTACAATTATTTAGGCATGCTGTCTGCTATCGACCGCGATAGCGCCAAGGCCGAACTGGATGAGCTCGCGTTGGGCGGAGATCGCTGGGGAATTGCTTATGCTGCCCATATCGATGTCTGGACCGATAAATACGAAGAAGTCTTTGACCGTATACAGGTGCTCAAGCAGTCGCCGGAGCGGAAACTACTGCGCCATTATTATGAGGCGCTACAATTTTACTATGCGCGTAAAGAGGACAAGGAAAAACGCCTGCAAACACTGGAAGAGGGTATTGCGATGGCTGAGTCTCGTTACTGCAGATTTGTGCTGAATGAAATAAAACGTGCGGAGGCGGCTTCCTTAATTGAACAGGAGCTTCTTATACCGGAATATCAAGAGCTGTTTGAATACGGAATGATGGATGCTGCGGTGCAAATAGCACTTATCAAACTTCAGGTATTAGGCAATGACCGTCTGGAAAAACAGGATTTCGAAGAACCGCTGTGGTATCTCCAGAAAGCATACGATTATAATAATAATTATGCGGGCTATCGTCTTGCTTGTCTCTATCTCTATCAGAACGCGCTGCAGGACATCGAAAAGGGATTATCTTTATTGCATTTGCTCGACGAGAGAGATAATTATGTGGAAGCGCAGGTTGAACTTGCTGAAATCCTCCTCGAAGGTCAGTTCCTTCCTAGGAATGAAACATCAGCATTCCAGCGCTTCAGCGAAATGGCAGAAAAAAATATTGCTTACGCGAAGTTGCGCCTAGGCAACATGCTCGAATCTGGTTACGAGGGTTTGGCGGCGGATTACAAAGCCGCCTTTGATTATTATCAGGATGCCGCAAAAGATAAACTGCCACAAGCTTTATATCAAGTCGGCAGATTCTTAAAGTATGGAATCCATAATGATGCGCCTGATCTGGCAGCTGCATTGCCTTACTTCGAGGAAGCGGCAGTATATAATAACGCTACTGCGCTGACTGAAATGGGTTTAGCTGCTGAATTAAAATCCGAACCGGATTATAAATTGGCCTTTGATTATTTCTCGCGTGCGGCAGATCTTGGCTATCCCTATGCCTATTATTTAAAAGGTATTTATTTGGAAAATGATTATCACCAGTCCGGAGCTCCCCAACCGAAAACAGCTTTTACCGCCTTTGAAACCGGAGCCGGGATGCAGGAGCTCAATAGTATATATGAACTGGCGCGATGTTACCGGGGGGGCATAGGTACGGAGATAAATCTGGACCGGATGATTGCTTTATACCAACAGGCTGCTGAACGAAATCATGTACAGGCTTTGACTGATCTGGGTCTCTGTTATGAGTATGGTTATGGATTGAACCAAGATACATTTAAAGCACAGGAAAACATTAAGAAAGCTGCCGATCTGGGGTTCCCTTATGCAATTTACGTATTGGGACGATATTATTTGACCGGTTTGGTGCAACAGAATGTAGCACATGGTCTTCAGCTTTTGGAAGAGGCAGCACAAAAAAATGTAGCTGAGGCACTCGTGCTGCTTGGCGACTACTTTTTCTTCGACTATGATCAGCGGGAAGAATACGACAAAGGTTTTGATTACTACATGCGTGCCGAAAAACTTGGCTATCTGACGGAGGGAATTGGCATGTGCTATGAGTTTGGTATCGGCGTGGAAGCACAGCCGACAAAAGCATTTGGATATTATACTCAAGCTGCGGAGCGAGGAAATCAGCAGGCGAGCTACCGATTGGCCCGTTGTTATTATTTTGGAATAGGTACCGAGATCGATAAAGCAGCCGCCTATGGGTATTTTATGGAAGTAGCGCAGCAAGGGAATGTGTATGCCACTTACTTTGTTGCGGTGCAACTGCTGGAAGGAGATGGCGTACAGATGGACCTTCAAGACGGTGTCGAATGGCTTATGAAGGCCGCCGAAGCGGATCATGCTGACGCACAATATAAACTGGCCAACTGTTATCTCATGGGGGACGGGGTAGAAGAAAATGAAGATCTTGCCCTGGAGTGGTTTGAACGGGCGGCAGACAATGGACATGAAGATGCTATTCGATTGACAAAGAAAACGAGAAAGTAAGAAAAACATGCACGAAGAAAAATCCTATTCCTTTCAGGTCAATCTGAAAGGAATGATCGCACTGCTCTCAGAACACCTGTATAGCGATCCCAATACATTTATTCGGGAACTGCTTCAAAACGGCGTGGATGCAATTACAGCATTGAAACACTTGGATGAATACCATCAAGGAAAAATAACGATTGAGCTGCCAAGCACTGAACAGCCGAAGTTTCTGTTCAGCGATAATGGAATAGGCCTAAAGGAGGCCGATATTCATCAATTTTTGTCGGTTATCGGGGAGAGCTCAAAGAGTAAGGACATCAAGGATGCTCAGGACTTTATCGGTAAGTTTGGTATTGGACTGCTTTCTTGTTTTGTGGTCAGCGATGAGATTATTGTTGAAACAAAATCTGCTCTTGAACAACTGCCTCTACGTTGGACGGCTAGAGCTGAAGGGGACTATAAAATCGAGCGTCTGACAGAAGATATTCCTGTCGGAACACGGGTTATCCTAAGCCCTAAAAAGCAATTCTCCTATATTTTTGAAGGGGATTATTTTGAGAAAAAAATTAAGTTTTATGGAGATGCGCTGCGAGAAACTATTTCTATCGTGGTGGGAGGTGCCGAAAAGATCATCCATAAAGAATCACCTAAATGGCTAGCTCCATCGGTTTCGAAGGCGGAATTGCTTGCTATAGGCAAAGAACTCTTTCATGTCAACTTTTTGGATGCAATTCCATTTGAAACGACGGCGGGTAAGGCAAAGGGTGTGTTGTATATTTTACCTTTCCGTACCCAGTTTAGTAGTAAGCAGCGTCACCGAATTTACTTGAAGCGCATGTTTCTTGCCGAAGAAGATCAGTCTATTTTGCCAAATTGGGCCTTTTTTGTCCGGATGCTTGTCAATACAGAGGAACTTAGTGCTACTGCCTCACGAGAGTCTCTGATGAAAAATGATCTATTGCGGCAGGCGCGAAAAGAAATTGCAGCAGTGCTCAAAACGTACCTGCAACAAGTGAAGAAGATAGACTTCGATATTTATATACGTATTATCCAGACACATTATCTCCATTTAAAAGCTTTTGCGCTCGAAGATCCCGACTTCCTGGCTATTTTTTTAGCTGATATCCCGTTTGAAACCAATCGCGGACAGCGGAGTTTCCAAAATATCATCGATCAGCAACAGCAGCTCTATTACTGCGCTGATTTTGAGGATTTCAAACAGATTGACCGTATGGCCGATACACAGGGAATGATTCTTGTGAATGCTTCTTATACCTTTGATACGGAGTTGCTCCGCAAGATCAAACAACGATACCCCGACTATAAGATAACAGAGATGTCGCCAAATCAGCTCCTGGAAACATTTCAGCCGATTCATGAGGATGAGCAAAATCAATATGTTTCTTTTCAGAAAGAAGCGCAGCGCATTTTGGACGATTACAGCTGCATCTTGGAAATTAGGCGGTTTAAACCGATTGATACACCAGCTATTTTTACAAAAATGGACCAAAATAGTGTAGAGAGTACGATTAGCCAATTAAAGGAAAATGCAAATCCTTTTGCGCAGGTCCTCAAGACATCCAGGCCGAATAAGATCCAGAATACCTTATGTTTAAATGCGGATAATCAGCTGATCAGCACCCTAATGGATATTAAAGATGCTTACATGCTGCGTTCAGTCATTGAAGTACTTTACGTGCAGGCACTCATTTTGGGCAAGTACCCGGTCCAGGAACGGGAAATGAAGGTCATGAACGAAGCCCTAAAGAGCCTCATTGTAATGGGGCTGGATAATTTTGTGAATCTTTAACGCGGTGGAGGGATTTCTACACTAGGTCAGAATTTCCCTTTACCTTTTAGAGAGCTTATTTAAAAAGGAAATATTTCATTAAAAGAAGAGAATAAGAAGATGTATACACTTAAAATTCAGAAACTGCGCAATCAGGTTGCACGCGTAGACAATACCTTGGAGAAGGTTAATCTATTGACACAGGCTATACGGATTGCAGATGAAAACCAAGATATTGAATGGGGATATGACCTTCGTTTAGATTTAATCAGTGAAGAGATAGACCTCGCTTTTTCAACCGAGTCGTTACCCGCATTTGCGTGGATATTACAAGCTTACGATGAAAATCCGGAACTCTTTAATGAAGAAGATTTCTTATGGCAATACAAATGGATGATGTCCGAATTATACGATAATCCTGCTGTCAGCCGTGAGCAGATTGAAGCAGCTTTGGGCGACTTTGAAAAACGCTTGATTCGTAACGGTTATGGAAAGCGTGCCATACACAATGAAGAGCTAAGTGATGCCCTTGCGCAAAAAGATATAGCCGCTGTCGAGCGCGCATTGAAGAACGTAAATGCTGTGCAGAGAGATGACATGAGCGACTGTGAAGCCTGTGAAATGGATGCCGAAGTATCAGCAACACTATTACAGTATGGATATGCTCCTGCGGCCGAGAAAGCCTTGCCCTTAATTGAAGGGCAGTTTACCTGTTCCCATGTCCCTTTGCGTACGGCCGTGAACCTGGCTTATGAAGGTCTTAAGCAAGGTGATACCGAACAAGCGGATAAAATGGCGCTGCTGGCAGAAAAGGAGGTTTTTAAGAAAGAAAAGGATTCCGCAATTTTGATCTCGACGATTAAACTAGCAACCTATTTTTCCTATACCGATAATGGTAAAGCCAAAGAATGGATCGAACGTTTTTTACCTTGGGCCGATGGTCCCGAAAATAGATCCATGTTTCAATTGGCCTGCTATATCGCCGAAGCCATGAAGAACTTCGGTCCCGACGAACCTTTTATACTTGAGCTCGGCAATCAGCATAATCTTTTTCAAGGGAAAAATACCTACACCGCAAGCGAACTGGCGACCCATTATGGGAAACTAGCGGATCAACTTGCAGACCGTTTTGATCAACGCAATGGCAATCACAACTTTCGCAATCAGTTAATGTCCCTTTAGCTTGAATGGCCCCGGAAATCCCTGATTTCCGTGATGAAATCCCGATGATTTGAAGACTATCTTTGTGTAAATGAGCATTTAATGCTGAAATATAAAGAAAAAATAGATCAACAATGATTAAACAAATTATTACAGGCATGGTGACCGTAGCGGTATTGACTATGTCAAGTTGTAGTACGGGAGAAAAAGATCCTGCAGCATACAACAATTCGATCATTACTGTTATCAACAGTAGTGAAACACATGTGACGGAGATGAATGCCGCAATGAATGGTTCCGATTATACGAAAGCCGAACAGGTACGTGCAGATTGGGAAAAATCTCTGAATGATGATATCAAGAAAGTAGAAGATCTGGGAGATTTCAAAGGCGATGCGACATTCCAAAAAGCAGTGCTTGATGGCTTAAATGGGTATAAGAAAATCGTTACAGAGGATTATCCCAAATTGATTGAGCTCCGAAAAAATAAAACACCAGATGCTACCAAAGAGTCTGCATTGCTTGACAATATTAATAAAGCGTTTGAAAATATGAGCAATGGTGTCAATAAAGCATCTACAGCATTTGAAAGTAAATATAAAAGTTAAAATCATTTCATGCACAGTTCAGTAAGCCACATCAGCAAAAATGATGTGGCTTTGTTTTTTGCTGTGTAACTGTTGTTGCTTGAGAAACCCGGAATCCTAAAATCTTCGCAGTATTGTAGGACAGCACCTCGCAAAACAAAATGCTAACAAACGTTAAAACTCCTTAGGCTGAACTTGAATTTCATATTTTTATGTAGTTTTACGTGAAGCTTGGCGGAGAGTGCCAAGTATAAGTGAATACAGTCAAGAGAGTTTATGCGATCAAAAGCTATTGACAAAAACAGATTTCAATGAAAGCCATATCAAGTTTAACTGCTGTGATTTTGTCTTCCTGCGCCAGTATACTAATGACAGCCAGTGCCCAGGAAGCCGCAAAAAAATTGGATTACGTAGTGCTTATGAACGCAGATACCCTTTATGGAAAAATCTCCTCCATCAAGGATCACAAACTCAAATTTGAAAATCAACAGAAAGAGAAACTAACTTTTACCCCAGATCAGGTATTTCGTGCTTACTGGGAATCAAAAAGAAAAGTCTATGCACCCTCTTATGTCGAAAATGGCTTGGAACCTGTTCAGGGAACTTCTCCACAAGTATTTCAAATAGGTCGATATTATACAGAGGAGCCAACTTTTGCTGAAGTGCTGGTTGATGGAGAAATAATGGTTTATTATGTGTCTAATTTGAATCTCGGTGGTGGCGGCGGAATGATGTTTGGTACAGGCGGTGGTGGTACGATGTTATCCATTGGAGTCAGTAAGTCTAAATATGCCTATGCATTAAAAAAGTCAACCGGTGAGGTGATTGAAATAAATAGCAATACGAATGGACTTTTTAGCAACAGCAAAAAGAAGCGGACAATTGCTTTGGGGCGTTTGATCAATGACGAACCGGAGCTATTTGCTGAGTTTGAAAATGAAAAGAAGTACGATTATGATCTTTTTATAAAGTACGTTATGCGCTACAATGAGCTTCAACTTTCCAAAACCTCTTCCGAGGAGAGAAAGAAACTTATTATTTATTGATATTTTTTTTAATTACTGATTCTGCAATTAAACGAATTTATGATACTTACAATCTTTATTGTACTGACTATAGTTGCCGTTTACGGCTTTTGGTTGCTATTTGAAAAAGCAGGACGCAAAGGCTGGGAGGGAGTTGTGCCCGTCTATAGTCAGTGGATCCAATCACGTATCCTAGGCAAGAAGACCTGGCAGCTGATCCTTTTGCTGGTTCCGATCGTTAATATTTTTGTATTTTATAATCTCTACCTCGATTTTATTCATTGTTTTGGTAAAAGAAGATTTTGGGAAAACTGCGCCGCAGTACTGGTCCCTTTCATCGTTCTGCCACTTTGGGGCAAAGATAAAAATGTGCAATTTCTAAATGGGCTATACACCAAAAATCTGAAAGCAGCGCATGCCGAAGGTCGCGGGGCGACAAAGGAAGCTGAGTTGGAGATCGCACATCAATCTTATATGGATTATAAGAAGAAATATCCCTATAAAAAATCAATAGTGCGTGAATGGGCCGACGCGATTGTGTTTGCAACTGTCGCTGCAACGCTAATTCGTGGATTTCTATTGGAAGCATTTATGATTCCATCGGGTTCTATGCAGCAGTCTTTACTCATTGGCGATTATCTTTTTGTGAGTAAACTAAATTATGGTCCCCGCATCCCCAATACACCAATAGCCTTTCCTTTTGCACATCATACGATGCCATTAATAGGAGGGAAAGCCTTTTCTGAACTCATTAAAATTCCTTACAAACGATTGCCCGGATTTCAAGAGATCAAGCGGAATGATGTAATCGTTTTTAATGCACCAGCCGGTGATACGGTTGCTGTGGAAAATCAGGACTCGCCCTATTATGATTTGGTGCGTAGTATGGGACGTGAAGCCGTACACCAACAATTTACGATTCAGACCCGCCCAGTAGACAAACGTGAACATTTGATTAAGCGATGTGTGGGAATGCCGGGAGATAAAATCGGTATGAAAGAAGGGGTATTGTTTGTGAACGACAAGCCAGGTTTTGTTGCTCCGGAAAGTCAAATGGATTATATTGTGATCACCGATGAGACTGGTCTGGACGAACAGCGCTTGAAAGATATGGGAATAGAAGTCTCTCCCATTCAGCCCGGCGCTTATCTCATCTTTTTAACCCAAGAACAGGCGGCAATGGTGAAATCCTGGCCCAATGTCAAATCCATGCAAATGAACTTGGAAAAACCGGGAGTTGCACAAGCAAATACCTTTCCAAATGATCCACAATACAAATGGAACTACGACAATTTTGGCCCCTTAGTTATTCCTAAGAAAGGAATGACTATTCCATTAAACGCACAGACCTTTCCACTATACGAACGAGCTATCCGTGTGTATGAAAAGAACCAATTGGAAAAGAAATCGGATGGGTTTTATATCAATGGAAACCGAACAGATTCCTACACCTTTAAAATGGATTATTATTGGATGATGGGCGACAATAGGCACAATTCGCTCGATGCGCGGGATTGGGGATTTGTTCCGGAAGATCATATTGTCGGAAAAGCATTATTTACCTGGATGAGCTGGAATGCAGATGGTAATGGACTTTCCAAAGTACGGTGGAATAGAATTTTTAAAGGGATTCATTGACAAAGCAGCGTTTTGTTAATCAACTTGTTGTTCTAAAAATAGCGCTTACGATAGGATGGCGCTATTTTTAGTTTAATAAGCCTTTTTCTTCTTCTCGTGGATACTTCTTTGATAACGAAATCGCCTAACGGAAGATAAAAACCTAATTTGACCTCTTAGCTAATAGACGTTCTGTTTTATATTAGTTGTATTAATTAAGTCATCGAAAAGTTCGTAGAATTTTAGATTGTATTGATTAAATTTTAAAATGATCGAGTATATAAAGTTAGTAATATTGATTAACTAATAGGATATTTCAATGCAGCTTACAATTGTGTGCTGTTTGTTAATATTTGTGAAGCGTTTTTACAGCGTTCATCTTAAGATAACGTTTAAATAGCGCTAATCTGATCTCTTTGATACAAATTCAGCTTTTTGTAAAATTTACTCAAACGATTGCGTAAAAGTAGCGCAATCGTTTGATTGTGTTATTCTGAAATTTAATATTCTAATAGTTATTTATTTGCCCCTTCTTTTTTGTGACATCAGGATTTTTGATCTACCTTCACTTCACTAACACTAAATTAATATGAAGAGAATTCTACCTATTATTATTCTCGTGGTGATGTCCTATTTTCATGTTTTCGGCCAAACAATCCCTGTGGAAGGGACTGTTCGAGATGCAAATGGGCAGCCGTTGGCGGGTATGACCGTCACAGAGCGAGGAACAACGAATCAAGCGTCTACAAATCAGCAAGGTTCATTCACGTTGGCCGTAAAAAGCCTTCCCGTAACATTGGTTTTTTCTGGTGTCGGCTTTAAAAAGCTGGAGGTCCAGGTGACAACAAAACAGGCTCCTGCCGTAGTCCTTCAAAAAGATGACTCCTTCTTAGGAGAAGTTGTGGTTGTTGGATATCAAAAACAGTCTGTTAAAAAGACGACTAGTGCTGTTCAGGTTATTTCAGGCCGGACGATTGAAGATTTGCCTGCACCGAGTTTCGAGAGCTTGTTGCAAGGAAGGGTCGCAGGTGTCAATATCCAAAACTTTACAGGAGAGCCTGGAGCGAGGAATACGTTTACTGTGCGTGGTAATACCACAATTTCCCCCGATCTGAATAGTGAGGTCGACTTGGCAAATACAATGAGCTCTCCACTATATATTATTGATGGGATGCCACTATCAGTCTCTGACTTAGGTGGGTCATCAGCTACAGGAACCAATTATATTGCGGGTATCAATATCAACGATATTGAAAGTATTGTTGTGCAGAAAGATGCTGCAGCGACAGCGGTATGGGGTTCTCGTGGTGCGAATGGGGTTATTGTGATCAAAACAAAACAGGGCCGGGTAGGAAAGCCATCAATTAGAGCATCCTATTACAGGGGAATTACGGAAAGGCCGCAATTGCAAAGAACCTTAGGGGGAGCTACAGAAAGAAGGACAAAGATGGATATTCTAAGTCAATATGCTTCATGGGCTCAGATGGGTGGATTTACGCAGCCCTTAACAGACAGTTTGAATAGTAGCTACAATAATGCAACGGATTGGCAAGATTTGTTTTATACAACAGGAAATATTGATAACGCAGATGCGAGTATTGCAGGTGGAAGCGAGTCTGTTAATTACAGATTATCTGCGGGTTACTATAATGAGGATGGTGTTGTGCGTAACACTGGATTTAAGCGGTACTCGATAAGAGGTAATTTTGGGTTTACACTTTCACCTATTATCAAATCGGATTTTATGGTGTCTGCAGCAAGAATAAACCGCAAACGTGGACTTGGTAGAGGTATTGACCAGGTCGTTCCGGTGAATCAAGGGGAGATGCCTTCTTCTTTTGTCGGACTTGGTCAGGCAGATTATGATTTCTACTTAGGGCAATATGATAAATTAACGGATGATAATCAGACCGATAATATCAATATTTTTTCAAAAACATATGTCGATATCATAAAGGGATTGCAATATTCATTGGAGGGCTCAGTACAGGCAAATATGGATAGCCGAAATCAATTTCAACCTCGTGAACTTAATCAAGGTATCAACTATGCTGCATCAACGGGGAGAAATGCCTATACCTACAATATTGCAAACGTATTGAATTATGTAAAAACATTTAATGAAAAACACACGATTAATTTAACGGCGTTACAATCTTTTCAATATGATAAGCAGTTGTCCCATAAAACAGAAGGATATAATCTGCCCACAGACGATATTCATGTAATCCAAGGCGTTGCAACAAAAGATTTAATAGCAAGTACAAACAAGGTGGAGTCTGGGCTTCTATCTTATATGGGACAGTTTTCCTATGATTTTAAATCAAAGTACATCTTTAATGCCTCTTGGCGTTCAGATGCTTCTTCCAGATTTGGTGTTAATACCAAATGGGGATCCTTTCCTGCATTGTCAGCTGCTTGGGTTATTTCTGATGAGAATTTTATGAAAAAATTTGATTGGGTTAATATGCTTAAATTGAGAGGAAGCTGGGGTAAATCAGGTGTCCTTCCGGAAGATTTTTATGCACCTTATAACGTTTGGGCCTTGTCATCGGACACATACAATGGAACTACATTCGCGGTGCCATCCTTTAAAAAACCGCTGACATTAAAAAATCTGACCTGGAATAAATCTGAGCAAACAAATATTGGATTTGACTTGGGGCTCTTCAATGATCGTTTAACAGTGACGTTCGATGCTTATCGAAAAACTCTGAAAGATCCAATTATGGGATTCTCATTCCCATATTACACAGGTTACACAAAGTTGTCGTTTAACGTGCCAATGACCGTTTATAATGAGGGGATTGACCTGACTATTATGACAAGAAATCTGCCTAAAACGAGTGCATTGCAATGGAATACTAATCTAAATATGACTTTTAACAAAAATAGAATCGGTTCATTGCCATTTGGAGATCGTAGTTTCTATGCCGATTCTAGAGGTTGGAATCAACAATTGTTGTATACGGTAGGGAGTCCTATATATAGATGGGCTCAAATGATCTATCAGGGCGTGTATTCGAATCAAGATCAAATTCCTGTAAATCCAGTGACGGGCAAACCTATGACGGTATTTAAAGGAAATTATGTTGTAAAACCTGGATTCCCAAATTGGGCGGATGTAAATCAAGATTGGGATACATGGAGTGACGAAGATAAAGGAGCAGCGGATGGTGACTTGATGTTAACGGGTAACCCGAATCCGCGCATTACGGGGGGCTTGTTTAATGAGTTTATCTACAGAGGTTTTTCAATTAGTATGCTAAATACCTTTACCATCGGGCGTGATATTATTAACAATTTAAAGAGCAACCAATTTAATGCTATTGGTGGTAGTGTAAATAAGTTTACAAACAATAGGCTACCTGATCTAGAAGGCTTGGATTACTGGACACCTGAAAAGGCAAAGGATCCAAATTATCAAGCAAATTTTCCTTCGATATCTCCCTATGGAAGTTATTTCTATCAGTATCTTCCGTTTAGCACGATGTTTAATGAAAATGGTACTTATTTCAAAATTAAGACAATTTCTGTCGGGTATATTTTACCTAAAAATGTCGTGGAACGGTTAAAGATAGGAGCTAGAAATATAAGATTCTATGGTATGGTGGATAATCTCCATACTTTTCAGAAAGCTTCAGTCCCTGATGCTGAATTGGTGACACCGCAAGGGGAATATAGCGGCGGGGCTTATCCATTGCCTAGGAAATATACAATCGGTCTAGAAGTCAACTTTTAAAAAACGATCAAAATGAAATTTAAATATATATTATCATTAGTCGGAATATCAGGAATTTTATTATTTAATTCCTCTTGTTCGAAATATCTGGACTTAAAGCCAGAAAATAGCACTTACGATGAGGTGTTTTGGAAAGATGGCGAAAATGTAAATAGGGCAACACTTGGTGCATATGCATTGCTGCGTAACTCGCTTAGGGCAGATCGATCGTATTTCATATTTGGGGATATCGCATCTGGAATAATGCATCGCTCGGGTGATGATTGGAATATGAAAGAGCTTTCAAGAGAGGGTGGGGCAAAGGGACCTTATACTTTTAGCTACGCAGCATACTTGGAGGGTAGTCTTTGGAACTGGACGCGTTTTTATGGTGTAATCAATCAATGTAATTTGATTGTTGATCAGGCTCAGGGGATGGACAATAAATTGTTCAGTGACGGTGAAGCAGAGAAAAATAGTTACATCGCGAATGCAAGATTTTTGAGAGCATTTACCTATTTCTACATGCAGCGGGTTTGGGGAGATGTACTATTGGTTAAAGAAACGTTTAAAGATCCTCAGAATATTCCTGATATGGCAAGGACAGCAGAAAAGGAAACTTTAGCATTTTGTAAGGAGGATTTATTGTTTGCGATCGCTAATCTTCAACAAAACTCGACAAAGAGTTTTGCATCTAAGGGTGCTGCTAATGCACTGATGGCGGAGGTTTGTGCTTGGGAACATGACTATGTTAATGCGGAGAAGTATACGAATGAGACATTAAAGCTTGGATATGCACTAGAAGATGTCAAAGACTATCGGAAGATATGGTTGGGTAACTCTAAAGAATCAATCTTCGAATTGAATATGCTCTATAGCGAGAGCGGCAATGAATTTACCGAAGATTTCTTTAGTAGATTTCTAACAAGTGCCACTATTCCCGGTAAAGGTAGCAGCTCCGCTTGGTATATTGAACCTGAATTTCTTGACAGTGAATTTGATAAACCTGAAGCAAGGTTAGATTCAATGTCTTTGCCTTTTCCGGATGGGTCGGAATTAAGAAGCATTCGCAAGTACGATAATAAAATTGAATACAGGGAAGGTAAATATGCGATTAGCAATAATCTGGTACTCATTCGTCTCGCCGATATCATCCTGCTGCGGGCGGAGGCTTATTATAAGAACGGTAAGCAAGCGCTTGCATTGAATGACCTGAATACAATTAGAAAAAGAGCTGGCCTCGAAGAAATACAAGTTTCTGGAGAGGAATTGTTTAAAGAGATATTCAAAGAACGGAGAAGAGAGTTGATTGGAGAAGGAATCATTCAATTCGATTTGATTCGGATGAACATGTTTGAACAATTTGATGAATACTCGGCATATTCGCAAGATAGAATAGCTAACAAAGGATATTATTGGCCGCTGGATATGCGTAATTTATTGCCGCAAAACGAATTGCTGACCCAAAACCCTTGGTGGAGAAATCATTAATAAGGAAATTATGAAAAAGATTATTTTAAATATAGCTTGTTTGCTTGGAATTATAGTAGCTATTAGCTCATGCAAAAAGAATGACTATTTTGTGGGCGGAGAGTTGCATAATCCAAAGATCAATATGACAACGTATGATTGGATGAAAAGTAATAAGTATGGTGTGTTTGATACTGTTTTGATGTTGATTGATAAAGCAGGTGTGAAGGATAAGATCAACGCGCAAGGGATTACTTTTTTTGCTCCGACAGACTATGATGTTTATAACTATGTGCAGGCTCGGACAAAACAAGTCCAAAAAGTTGATCCTAAAAAAATGTGGACAGTAGATTCAATCATGAAGTATGAACTGGGTCGATTTGCAGATTCAATTGATGTGTATATTACAAAAGAACAATTGACGAATGATAAACTTACTGCATCGGGCAAAAAATATAAAAATAACAAGGGGGGCAATTTTATCATTTCTTATGAGGAAACACGAGATCCTGCTTTAGGCTATAATGAAAATTCTACTGTTTTGCCGAAGGTCGTCATGTTCACTTACCTTTATCAGTCAATTGGAGATGTTTTTGATGTTAAGACCATTATCCCACCTGTCGGCAACAGAACATTGGTTCAAACTTCTAATGCGCAAACGACCACAGGTGTAGTACATGTATTAAATAATTCCCATGTTTTATTCTATTATCGTTAAGGGCTATGAAAAGTAAATTATTATATAGTATTGGACTCGCAGCAATTTCGCTTGTGGGCTGTAAAAAAATACCTGAAGGCAACTTGAGCGATATCATTCGTTATGAACAATTGCCTGTCGAAATTCTAATGGGGAGATCCGAAGTTTCAACTGCAATAAACCCAGCTGGATCCAGTAAACCAATTGAGGTTAAATTGCTTAAAGTGTATCAAAAGGAAACTGGAAAAGATGTTACCGATATTTTTATGCAAACATTTCCGATTAAGATCTGGAAAAAACTGTATGATTCTAAAGTTGATACAACGTTGGACCTGATTGCTGCTAAACAAAAAGATACCGTAATGACGGCATTAAGTATCAACAAATTTTCTGGAGCGATTGAGTCGACGCCAAATACATTAAAACTTCCGAAGGGTCATTATATTTATGATTTAGAAATAAAGAACGCTGTGGGTACGAAAATTTATCCAGCTATCGGTGAGTTTAAATTGGTTGAAGCACCATACTTTGATGTTCCTGCTGTAAGATCAACGGTCGCGATGAAAGTTGGTGCTGAAACGACGACAAAATCTATTCCAAGCAATGCTAATCATATTAAAGTAACCTACTTGGGCCTTGGAGACAATAAAGTTGTTGTAAAAATAGTGGATAAAAACGGTGTTCCATTTAACCCTAAAAATGGTGAAATAGCTAGGCGTCCTAACTCAGGTACTGCAGGCGGTTATTTACAAACTATGCAGGATTACTCTATTTCCACAACGTTATTTGATGATCGTATGGAGTTTGTTTATGGGGTTTTGCCTTTTCCATTAGTTTCTCTAGGGAATGGATTTAATTATTATTACCGGATCCCTGCTCCTTATGTCAATTTTGATGATAGCTTGGGATTACCTTATAATACTTATTCTTGTAACGCAAGATTTTCATTTCAGGCATTTGTGCCAGGTACTTATCAGGTGGATGTTATTGTTCCACAAGTGACGAGAGTAAAGTAGATGAATTTATATAATTATTAAGAAGGGGAGGTGTGCTTTTGTGCGCCTCCTCTTCCTATTAATTATGAATTTATAAGCTCAAAAAATATAGATGGTATAAACTTGCATTGACGGAAATGTGCAAAAATTAATAATGAATTGTAAACCATATTCCATAATTATGATGAAAAGAAAATTTCTTGCTGTTGCACTCGGCCTCATACTAAGCGCCAATCTGAAGGCTCAAACCGCTCAGGATTTCAAGCAAACCTATGCCGATCTTGCTGTATTCGAAGATCCTTTGGCGTTAACACTAAAAAAGGGGATTAAGAAAAAACAGCTCAGTCAGATTGCTGATACAACACTACGCCGGGTCGCGCAGTCTATACTTGATGGCAACTATAATAAAGAGTATAAATATGCAACCTATTATGCCTTGTTGAATCCGACAACTTTAGGGCATCAATTAAGTATTGGTGACGGTTATAGTAAATATGAAAATATAACCGGTGTGTATCTTGCCAAAGGGAAGCATATTGTTATCGTGGATGGTATTGCAGCTGGTAAAGAGGTAAACCTTGTTGTGCCCAACTGGTTGCGAAAAGCTCCCAATCCGCAGGAACCTACAAAAGACCCAAAAGGTTGGGGACTGGAAAAACAGGAATTCAGATTGCAGAATGGCGTGAATATTATCCAGCTCGAGGATTACGGAAGTTTAGCCTATATCGATTATTTCTCTGAAGAGCCTGAAAAGGAAAACCCCATTACAGTTCATTTTCCGACAGGACAGGTAAACGGTTACTTTGATCTTAAAAAACAGGGAAATAAGGAGTGGAATAGTCTGATCGATCATGCTGTATTCCCCATTATGGATGCAAAAGGCGAGCATATTCAGACCGCTTATCCAATAGAGGCATTGAAACAGTATGCTTATGGAAAAGGTGTCGAGCTAATTCGTAATTACGATTCGCTAGTGTATAGGCAACATCGCTTAATGGGACTGGAGAAGTATAATAAAGTACCTAAAAATCGTATTCTCGCGCGGGTGAACTATAATTATTACATGTTTCGTGATGGTGATGGGGTTGCCTATATGGGCGATAAAGTTGGTTACGCGATGAAGATGGTGGTAACGCCGGAATCGGTAATTAAAGGAGATCCTTGCTGGGGTTTCAGTCATGAGGTGGGCCACGTACACCAGACACGTCCAATGTTTAATTGGGGTGGCTTGGGTGAGGTGAGCAACAACCTGTTCTCCTTATATGTAACACGTTCGTTTGGTAATAAAACTCGGGTTTCAGAGCAGAACAATTTTGAGAAAGCGAGGACCAATATTATTGAAAAACGAATTTCTTATTTGTCCGATCCGGATGTATTCGATCGTTTGATTCCTTTTTGGCAGTTACAGCTCTATTTTGAGGGTGAGGGAAAACGCCCCGATTTTTATGCCGATCTATTTGAGACGTTCCGTCAGCAGAATATGAATAAACCAAGAAGACAGCGTTCAGATTGGAGTTCAGATCGCATGATGGGTGAGCGTAATCCTGCCGTTCACCAGCTGAATTTTGTTAAAACAGCTTGCGAAGTGGCCAAATTGGATTTGACGGATTTCTTTGATAAATACGGATTCTTTTTCGTTGGTACCTTGGAATACGACGATTATGGAAAGTATACCTATGCCATGACGCAGGAAATGGTTGATGCCTGTCGTCTGGCAATTAAAAAAATGAACCTACCCAAGCCTAAGGTTGATCTTACAGCATTAAGAGATTAGAATAGGTTAACTGGCGCAAATGAAGCTCCGAATCGCAGTGAATGATTCGGAGCTTTTGTGTTTAGTGGGTATAGCTTGTGGATCTCGTCATTGTCTTGACGTTTTGAAAACTGAATGAACTTCCTGTAAGAAATCGTTCTATCCTCTTTTAAATTGAATAAGATGTTTTTAGCTGTGATTCAATTATACCTTGATATCTGACTTCTAACAGGACATAATAATAGGATATGAGCTTTTAAGGGAGGGGCGAGTTCTAAGTGTGTATTTATCCGCTGCTGAGCCCTAGTATTCTTTTGTGCTTTTATAGCGTGTTTTCCTGAGATATTCACATGTTTCAGCGTTGCTGCGGATTTTTTCGGCTGCGGTTCGGTCTGGTATTGGCCTTTTTTAGGGGCATCCGGGGGACATGGTCGCGTTCGGAACGTCATTTGTCCGTGCTGGCAGCGGGGTGAGTGCGGGCTTAGCGTCGGACTCACCTTTCGCTAAATAAAATTAGGGAGAGTTAAGTATGCCTTATTCCTTAGGGTAGCTTTTGTTTATATTTAACTTAGTAATAAGTTAGGGTTTGCTTAGCTATTACCTATACTATACCTAAACTAAACCCAACTAAAACCTAAACTAACCCTAAGTAAACAGGTAAAAAAGTATAGTTGCAAAAGAGCGTATTCCAAAACCTGTTTGCTGCCACTTTTCCGACCCTACCGATATCCGTCCGTCCCCTGTTATATCCTGCGTTGCGGTTTCTTTCCGATGCGATCTTTCCGGTGGCACAGTTTTCCGGCCTTTCCGGTACGGATTCCACACACAGTGTTCGCGCCGGCTTTTAGCAGAAGATCCCGGCCGGATTATGCCGCCCGATGTTTCTGATCCTTTCGCCATCCATCTTTACGCCCGGCCCCGTCCATCGGCGATGGCTGACTCGCCCTCTGTCGGATGCGCGTGTGCCCACCGTCTTCAATTGGGCAAAAGCAGAGCGAAGAATGCCCTTTGCATCTTTCAGGCCTAACAATACCACCTTTACTATTCACGATGCCGTTTCTCTTTCCCCGGGAAGTGGGAACACAGCAG
>NZ_MKWH01000048.1:0-92988 GCF_001899705.1 Sphingobacterium sp. 40-24
GAAAGTAGTGCATTACGACCTGTATGTAAAAGATACCCTTGTCAACTATGCAGGTAAGCAAAAAAGAGCGATTGCCGTAAACGGGCAAATCCCGATGCCTACCCTTACGTTTACCGAGGGCGACACTGCCGAGATAGTAGTACACAATCTATTGAAAGAAAGTACCTCATTGCACTGGCATGGCGTGTTCCTGCCCAATAAGGAAGACGGTGTACCCCATCTTACGCAGCAGCCCATTGAACCCGGTACAACCTATACCTACCGTTTCCCAATTATCCAGCACGGTACGCACTGGTATCATTCCCATTCGGGATTGCAGGAGCAGATAGGTATGTACGGTAATTTTGTAATGAAGAAACGGGAGAATGACAAGACCTTTAGAAAAGGGATTGACGATTTGCCGACCGTACCCATTATCCTAAGCGAATGGACGAATTACAACCCCGACAACATCAACCGGATGCTGCACAACGCCAACGATTGGGCGGCTATCAAAAAGAACGCTACGCAGTCATACGTTGAAGCCATTAAAGAGGGAAAATTTGGCGTGAAAGTAACCAATGAGTGGAAGCGGATGCTGGCAATGGATGTGAGCGATGTTTACTATGATAAAATCCTTATCAATGGCAGCAATGCACCGGAGCTAAAAACGGTTGACGGCAAAACCTTAAAGGCAGGAGACAAAGTACGGCTTCGCATATCCAACGGCGGTGCATCTTCCTATTTCTGGCTGCGCTATGCCGGAGGTAAGATTACCGTGGTCGCCAGTGATGGCAACGATGTGGAGCCTGTCGAAGTGGACAGGTTAATCATTGCCGTATCCGAAACCTATGATGTGGTCGTTACCATCCCCGAAGACGGATTGGCGTATGAGTTTTTAGCGACTACCGAGGACAGGACGCAATCGGCAAGCTACTTTATCGGTAACGGTGTCAAACAGCTTATTTCTCCGCTCCCACGACTGAAGTATTTCGAGGGGATGAAGATGATGAACGACATGATGAAGATGAACGGCGATTTGAACGATATGGGCATGAAGATGAGCCTGAACCAAATGGATATGAACGTGGTCATGTACCCCGAAATAACCGGAGAAGCGGGAAAGAAAGCAGACCACAGCAAGCACGAGGGTATGAATATGGACAACGACCCCAACCGTTACAATGCAAATGCTTTGGGAGATATTGTTACCTTAAACTATGCCATGCTCAAATCTCCCTACAATACCACGCTTCCCAAAGATGCGCCCGTAAAGGACATAAAATTTACCCTTACCGGGAATATGAACCGCTACGTTTGGAGCATGGACAACAGGGTGCTTTCTGAAACGGACAAAATACCCGTTAAGAAAGGTGAGGTTCTGCGCATCACCATTTATAACAACTCCATGATGCGCCACCCGATGCACCTGCATGGATTTGATTTCCGGGTGCTGAACGGCAAAGGTGAAAATGCACCTATGAAAAATATCATTGACATCATGCCAATGGAAACGGACACCATCGAGTTTGCCGCCAATGAGGAGGGCGATTGGTTCTTTCACTGCCACATCCTGTACCACATGATGTCGGGGATGAACAGGGTGTTTGCCGTAGGCGATTACCAAAACCCCTACCTGCCTGATAAGGCTAAATCCTATAAAGCATTACAGCGGGAAAGCAACATGCCCCATTTCATGGCACAGAATGATTTCGCCACCAATGGTAATGACGGTATGGCAATGCTGCAAAACACAAGGTGGAATTTGAGTTCGGAATGGCGTTTAGGTTACAATGATATGCACGGCTATGAAGTAGAAACCCATTTGGGCAGGTATTTGGGGAAAATGCAATGGTTTATGCCCTTTGTGGGATTTGACTGGCGTTACCGAAAAATGGGAATAGACGAACACGAAACAAACTTATTCGGACAAAAGAATAAAAAGGATACACGCCGGGCTGTGAGCTTAGGTTTTGTGTACACCTTGCCCATGCTCATTAATTTTCAGGCAGAGGTTTATCACGATGGTATTGTAAGGCTGGCGCTGATGCGTGAGGATATTCCCATCACCAAAAGGTTAAGAGGTGGCTTCATGGTAAACACAGACTATGAATATATGGGAGAACTTAGTTACATCATCAACAAAAACATCGGCATCCGCACCCACTATGATAGTGATATGGGATGGGGTATAGGGCTTGCCTTGACTTATTAAAATTGAATAACTAAGGTTGTAAACTGCGAACCGTAAAATATCGGTCAAAAAACAGTTGGTGATGCGGGTATAATTCGTAATGATTTACCTGCATCATACTACAACCCATTAAAGTATGCAACAAAATCTATCTATCGTTCCATCATCAACACGATACACGTTGCAGTAATTGCATAAGGAAGCTAATATGAACAGTATTAGCTTTTCTGTTTTAACTAATAACATCTATATCAAAATAAGCGGATGAATAAATTCTATAATGAAACACTACATAAACTGGAAACAGCCATCAACGAATTGGAGATTGAAAACGATTGCTCGGTACAACGGACGGAAGCTGTTATAAACCGCATTGTGCAATGCCTGTCAGAAGTAAAGGAATATGTCTTGAAAAGAGGGTTTAAGAACGCTGATGAAGAAATCCGGTTTTTCAAATATCAAAAGCCAGTCATTGTTGCAAAACTCATCTACTACAATGCCATCTATAAAATTGAAACGAGAAAGCCCTACGGGTCAAAGCGCATTAGAAAATACCTTAAAAAAGAATTGAAGAAGCTGAAAAGGTTCTTTGACAACAACATTGATTTTTACAAGTACTACCGTAGCAA
Organism: Sphingobacterium sp. 40-24; assembly: GCF_001899705.1. NCBI lineage: Bacteria > Pseudomonadati > Bacteroidota > Sphingobacteriia > Sphingobacteriales > Sphingobacteriaceae > Sphingobacterium > Sphingobacterium sp. 40-24. The sequence goes on from NZ_MKWH01000048.1 coordinate 2,803, forward strand.
CAACTCGTTCCTTGACGAGAAAATGTTTTTACGGGGCAAGCACGATATAAAGCTGTGGCTGGATACCTATTACTTTCAGTCTGACCAGTCCTTTTCTACCTCCCACGATTACAAGGTAGCCAAGATAATAGCGAATGATTTGATACAGGTCTATATCGAAGACCAACTATATAAAACCACCGAACAGGGCGAAGAATATGCCGACCTGCCAAAGTTGACTTGGACAGCCAGCAAAGCCTACCTGACCGAGCTGATTTATGCCTTGCACGCTTTGGGTGTCTTTGACAATGGCAATGCAGACATAAGGGAGATTGCCAAGTATTTTGAAAGGGTGTTCAATATTGATTTAGGTAATGTCTATCATATATTTTTGGAACTCAAAAACCGGAAGATTAACCCAACCAAATTTGCGGATGCGCTTCGGGATGCCCTCATCAATAAGATGAATAACCAGGACGAGAAGTAGCGATGGTAAATAGGGAAAAAGTAAACGAGGACTTGCAGATCCTCGTTTACTTTTTATCAAAATTCCTCGTCTACCGGTTCCGAGCGTAACCCATACATACTGTCATACCTCAATGGGGCTACGGGATAGCCGTTTAATATCCGGTAATTCCTCATGACTGCCTTTACAGGACAGGGACACAAATCATCTTCCCATGAAGCCGGGTTATTTTCATCAAACTGCCCCTCTATTAAGGCTAACACAGAATGCCCTCCATCACTCGTGTAGCAATACCACTATTGGGATAAAAGGGCTTCAAAATCGGTTATATTGTATTCATTATAATGACCGCAATGTGCATTAAAATAAGGTGGGTCGCAATAGTGGAATGCCCCCGCATAATCCCGGCTTCTGATAACCCGAAGCGCATCCATACATTCAACCTGTACCGATTGCAGCCTTATGGCATATTCAATCGTAAATGCTTCCCGTTTTCTCCAAATCTTAGTGGAAGCCTGTTTCTTTGTCCGCTCATAGCCCCAACCACCATTTAGCTTACCGCCAAAGGATTGGGAAGCAAGCACCCACACCGCCCATACACGCTGAATACGGCTGAACAGATGCGGGTTATTGTACATAACGGTTGCATCGCTGTGTAATGAGCGGCTGTATAAACTTATCCGGATTAATTTTTCAAGTTCAATAAACTCATTTTGTACAACTTCGTAAAAGTTGATGATTTCCCGGTTGTTGTCGTTTATAATTTCTACATTGGATGGGGCTTTAGACCAAAAAATTACACCTCCACCAACAAAGGTTTCTGTATATGTTTCGTGACTTGGAATTAACGGTAAAATTACCGAAGCCAGCCTTTGCTTGCCCCCGTAATAGGTAAGTGGCGTTTTGTTTTTCATAGTTCGTAGTTTATGTATTATCTAAAAAGTAAAGCATCTTGCCAACCTCCGTGTTCATCTTGGAAAAGGCAAACCATTTCTTGCCCAAATCCTTTAATGATGCGCCGATATGGTACAGTTCTGTCCCGTCAATAATGAGGAAACGGTCATGCGCATGGGCAAAAGCATGGATATTGATAGCGGGATATTGGCTGTTGTAGCGTTGCAAATCGAGTTGTAACTGATTGCTGATGCTTTTGGTATAAATAGTGGCTGATACGGATTGCCCACGCTTTCCGAGTAGCGTTAGCACCGTATCATCCACATAGTTGTCGATAAGGATAATTGACCTTTGTGCGCTCCGTATAATATCTGCGACAAAGGTATAGGCATCAAATATCTGTCCGTCATAGAAAATACCTTTTTCGCTGTGCAGCTTATCACTTTCCAAAGCCTTAAAGATTTCCTCAAACTTGCCGTCCGCTTCAATCTGTTTGAGTTCCATTTTATCCATCCGGGAAAACAATGCGGCATTGCCGATTAACAATTTTCGCATTTCCACAAAGGCATTCATAATCTCAATGCTGACCTTTACGGCTATCTCGCTGCGCAGCACGGCGGATAGCATGGCGACCCCTTGCTCGGTGAACACGTAGGGTAAATAACGCCTGCCGCCGTAATTTAAACTTGAGGTTCCAAATTGGAACCTCAAGTTTTCAAGTTCCTCTTGGTTCAGTTGGAAGCAGAACGTTTCGGGAAAACGCTCGATATTCCTTTTTACGGCTTTATTGAGGTTCTTTGTTTCTACTTGGTATAAAGATGCAAGGTCGCTATCAAACATAACCTGTTTGCCCCGTACCGTGTAAATAAGGTTTTCTATTTCCTTCCGGCTTATGATTGCGTTGCTGTTCATTTCTTTTTATATGTATTGTTGTTAAATTCAAAAGAGGTTTCGCTATTATCTTTCAGTACTATACGGGCATCGAATTTTTTGCCCGCTTTGCTTTTCATTCCTTTGATAAGGCTGGTCATTCTTTTGTTTACGAGGTTTTCTACTTCGTTAAGGCTCAACTGTACCCCGCAAATATTGCGGAACAGGAGCCAGTTACACGTTTCATCGGGGCATTTGACCACCTTATCCCTGATAAGCAGTTTATGGTTTTTGCATTTGGGACAAATGAGTTCGGGATGCTTTTCGCCCGCAATGCTGATGCTCAAAAGTTCCTGTGTAACGGATGAGGCATAGGCTTTCATGGATTGGTGAAAATACGTAGCATCTGCCTCATTGTTCTCAATCTTCTGCAAAGCCATTTCCCATTCGGCGGTCATGGCTACATCGGCAATTCTTTTATCCTTTACCGCTTCATAGACCTGTAATCCTTTTTCGGTAGGAATAAGGGATTTCTTTTCACGCTTGATATAATCCCTTTTAAAAAGCGTTTCGATGATTGCCGCCCGTGTAGCAGGTGTGCCAATGCCGATGCCTTGCAGGGCTTTACGCTCGTCTTCGTTCGCTATTTCCTTTCCGGCATTTTCCATTGCGGACAACAAACCAGCTTCGGTATAAAGCACAGGCGGTTTGGTTTTCTTTTCCAATACGGATGCCTCTTTTATTTTCAGTTCATCACCGCTCTTTAATTCCGGTAATTCCTGCATAGGTTCATCGTCATCCTCTTTAAAGTTCTTTCTGATACCACGCCAACCCGCTTCGTGGATTTTACAGCCTTTCAGCGTAAAATCATAATGCAAAGCCTGTAATGTGATGTCGGTTATTTCTTTGGTACAGGCTTGTGATAGGGCTTCCAGCAAACGCAGGGCAATCATGTCATATATGCCTTCTTCGTTTAGGGGTAATTTGGATGGGAGCGTTTCGGTGATGAGCAGACCGTGATGGTCTGTTACCTTTACATCGTTTATGATACGTTTATTGAAGCGACCCCATTTCAGTTTCCCAACCGCTTCTTTACAGGATGCCCTTGCTTCCAACTTCCTTACCAATGCGGGTATTTCTGCCCAAATATCTTCGGGGATATATTTGCTCCCGGTACGTGGATAGGTGATAAGTTTCTTTTCGTATAGGCTTTGGGCAATGTTCAGCGTTTCTTCGGCGGTCAGGAACAGCCTTTTGTTCGCTTCCTTTTGCAATCCCGTCAGGTCGAACAACAAGGGTGGTTGCTCTGAAACTGTTTTGGTTTCGACCGCAGTAACCGTAGCTGTTCCGGTACGCTCAATGGATTTTAGCGTATCGTCAGCCAGCTTTTTGTCTTCCCATTTGGTTTTGGAAAGGCTTTTAAAGTCCACAAATTCCTTGCGGTGTCCTAACTGTATCTGCCAATACTTTTTGACGGTAAAGTTTTTGTTTTCGAGATACCGTTTGCAAATAAGGGCAAGCGTGGGCGTTTGTACTCTACCGAGGGAGTACACGCCACGCCCTGCAATACTCAATGCCTGCGAAGCGTTGATACCCACGAGCCAATCGGCTTGGCTCCGTCCTTGCCCGGCTTGGTAAAGCCCGTCAAAGTCGCTGCCTGCCTTTAGATTGTCAAACCCTTGCTTGATGGCTTTTTCGGTAAGTGAACTTATCCAAAGGCGTTCAAATGGTTTGTTGCACTTTAGGTATTCATAAATGTACCTAAAGATGAGTTCGCCCTCACGCCCTGCATCGGTAGCCACGATGATGCTATCCGAGCGGCTGATGACCTGCTCTATAATTTTCAACTGCTTAACCGCTCCGCTATCGGGAACGTAGGCTTTATCCTTTCTTACCTTTCGTACCGTCAGTAAAAAGGGATTGGGTAAAATGGGCAGGGCTTCCCTTTGGAAACCCGACAATCCGTAGTCTTCCGGCATAGCCAGTCCGACCAAATGCCCGAACGCCCACGTAACCTGATAGCCGTTACCTGTCAGGTAGCCATCCTTTTTATCGGTGGCTCCCAACAAGGCGGCTATCTCACGGGCTACGCTTGGTTTTTCTGCAATAACTGCTTTCATATCTTTTTTTTAGTGATTATCGTCTCATGCCTCTGGATTTATTGGCTTTGGGTGGTTCCTGCTGTTCCTGTTGTTGTTTGTTGACAGGAGCATTCTGTTGGGATTTTAAAGGCTCTTGGATATTTTTGGTCGCCTCGTTGGTTTTCCCCTCGGAATTGACGGATACCTGCGTTTTATTGGCTTCGGCGGGCTGTATTTTATCTTTCAGCTTGTTGGGGTTGGTGAATGAGAAATCCTCTTTCCCGGTTTGTTTATCAAAGGTGATATAGCCCTGATATTTTTTGCCTTTCTTGTCAATCAAACCATCCACATGAACTGTTTGCCCCGCATTGTACTTTTCATATTGCTGGTCGGTCAGTTCTTTTCCCCTGAACGTTTTCGGTGCTTCATACGGTGCTTGTCCCTGTTGCTGGCTGGTTTGCTGGTTTTGGGATTGTTTATAGTTTGCACCCCGGTCAAAAAGGTACTCCGGGTAACGCTTATCCGCATTGTACTGGACATCGCTGTCGAAAGTTTTTCCTTTCTTGGAAACCATACCCTCAATGTAGATAGATTTGCCCTCGTATAAGTCTTTCTTTTGTTCTTCATTGAGTTTTACACCGCCAATTTCGTCAGGCACTTTTATCCAACTCTGCGGTAAGGAGATAACCTCATTTGTCAATTTATCAATACTAAGAATAGACGGAACTATTTCGCCAGTCTTTGGATAAGTCAAATCCACGACACGCCCCATGTTTCCGGTTTTGAGCAGGTTGTCCCTGTCTTCTTTTGTAAATTCGTGACCGAAGAAAGGTGCATGTAGGTTCGGCTCGTGACGGACACCATACATAGCGAATACAGGCGTTCCGTCCTGACCACTATGAAGACCGAGCCTTGCATCCGAACGGAGTACAACCGTACCTAAATTGACACTTACAGGCACTACAAAATTGGTTTTGTAGCCCTTTAATAAGCTGTCCATCGCACCCATTTTTTCGAGGGTTTCCCGTTTCACGCCGAGTTGCTCTAAGGTCTTCCAATCAATATCCTCGGCTTTGTAGCGGTAATCGCTTTTTTCCGGCGTTGCTTCTGTTGTTTGCGTTGCCTGTGTTGTTTGTGCTGTTTCCATATCTTTTTTGTTTTCTTGTTGTTGCTCCTTTGGCTCTTTGACCTCATGCTTGACCATGACCGCCTCGCCCTCTTTGGTAGGGGTATCAACCTGTTGTTGAATTTTTTGGGCTGTTTCGACTGCTTCCTGTGCAGGTACTTTAAAGAATGAGAAGCGTGTAGGGGCTTTTAGCTGCCGCCAAAAGTTGGAGAAGAAGTTGGAAAATATATCCCCGCTCTTATCTACCCGCATGAACTCGCTTTGGTTCTTTTTATCGGCATCAACGGTTTTCAGACTACCGTTTTCATCAATGCCTGTAACCGCTTGGATTTTCTTTTTCTCTTTATCCATGACCAACAAAACATCCGAAAGCTGTTCGGGGGCTTGCTGTGGATTTTCAATTGTCTGTTCGCTCATAATATTGATATTTTAAAATGTTATCTGCCGAAAGTAATGGATGTGGGTACGGCATAGCCGTACCTGTCTCCCGGTGGCATCGTTTGTCACTGATTGTCCTTTGTACGTTGCAGGGGAACGTTGAAACTTTCCCTTATGAATTGGTGTACATCCGATAATTTGTAGTACAGCTTGCCACTAATGGTGTAATACGGCAGCTTGCCGGATGAGCGGTATCGCTGCAAAGAGCGGTGGCTGATTTTCAGCATTTGCAAGAGGTCTTGATTGTCCAATAGTTCTTCGCCGTCTATGGTATTGCGTTGCTTCTGCATATCTATGAGATGTTGTTTCAGAATATCGAAACGCTCCATGATACGCTCCATCCACGCAAAAAATTCCATTCTGTCTATGTTCATAGCAATACGTTTTAATTATTTTCCCGACTTTATTTTTCTCCCTTTTTCGACATAGCTTTTGCCCTTTGCCATAAGTTCCCGCACATATTCCTCGCTGGTCTCCACGGCGTGGGCATTGAGCATATCCTTTATGGCTCGTATGGTGTAGTAATATTGTCCGTACATCTTGGAGTAGGCGATTTCGCCTTTGGTACGCATACGCCAAAGCGTTTTTTCGCTGATGTGGAGGTACTGGCAGACTTCATGGTTATTGAGCCACAAACTATCGTAACTGGTGTCTTCCAGTTTCAGGAGGTACTCGCTTATGGATTTAATGCGCTCGTTGAGCTGCTTCCATACTTCTTCTTCAATGGTTATTATTTTCATTGCACAGTTGCTTAATGTTCACTGTACAAAATTGGAGCGTTTGGCTGGGGCTGTCTTCCGATACGTGTCTATCAAAAAGGCACTTTTTTCATTTTTTTTGCAATTGGCGTAAAGTGCTGTTTTGTAGCAGTTTCTTATTTTTAATGTTGCAAACGGGTATTCCAAACAACGGATGTGTCTATATACACATATAGGCTAATGGTCAAAAAAAAACAGCACCGTATGATGCTGTTCATTTATGGTAAAAGGTTTGTTATTAGTAGCTGTCTTCCCTGTCCATGTAATCCTCTAAGCTGGATTTGAGTTGGTCTAAAAACAAAGTGCGGGAGCCTGAACGGGTTTTCATACGGTGAAAGCTGTTGTGTATATCATTGAGAGAAACACGGAACAGGATTTGAAATACCATACTGATTTTGCGAATACCCAATTTTCCGTGTGAAATGGCATCGGCAGCATGGAGGGCGTAAATCAATTCAATGAGTGCATTCTTTGTCTGTGTCCAAAATATATCTTTTTTGGCTTCTCCATCCAATAAAATATTGTCAGGATTATCATCGGGGCTAATCCTCGTTATCAAATAAGAATATAATAACTCATTTGCTATGATGCGTGCTGCCTTATAATCATAGTAAGTACTAAATTGCGGGTCAATTTCAAAAACAAAGCTGTTTAGCCCGTCATGATAGTTTATCCGTCCCCGCATAAAATATTCCTCATCCCTGTCTACCCGTCTCAAACGATAATATCGGTAAAAATAGGAATTGCTGATGTTCTCCCTAAAATCCAGCTTCAACTCCTGCAACTGCGCTGAAAAATAGGAATGGTACATTTTTCCGGTTTCCACAGGACAGGATGTTTCGATGCGAAAAACCTTATTGTAGTATATCAGCTTGCCAAGTATTTGCGGTTTGGTATTTTTAAAGAAGTTGATTTCTTCCTTATTGTCTTTAAAACCCTCTTTCAAAATGTACTCCTTTAGCGTATTCAATAACTCTTGCAGATAAATCGTCATTTGATAGGCTTCATCAATAAGGCGTGTCGTAGAGGAGGAGACTTTACGTTCCTGTTTCTCAATTTCGGCAAGAATGTGGCTCAAAGTCTTTCTCATAGCTAAAGGTTTATTTGTAAGCACTACTTCATGTTTACAAATATTGCCTTTAAACCCCACATTATTTCCCAATATGACCCTAACTCTTGAAAGATTTTCCCGTAAGATTTTATGAAAGAATGTGAAATATAAAAATGGGAATGTAAAAACAAGCCACGAAAAGAGGGGTTTTGTTTAATATATTTTTTATATTTGCTATTGATTTACAAGGAAATTGAGTGAAGATGAATGCAACAAGCACCATTACTAAATCGTTACCGACAACGATAGACCACCTCGTAAACTACTCATTCTAAGCTATTTTTAGCATTACCGTTATTTTTATGAAAAAAAAGCAGAAAGTTTTCTTCTTGATCTTTGCAAAATTGAAGAATGAAAAAAACCATGAAATTCGAGGAAATACAAGTGAAACGGGATCATTTTAATTTACATCAGGTGGTTATTCTTTCTATCGGATGAAACTCAATTAAATTTTGCCCTTTTAAAGACGCAAAAATACGGTTTATGAAGCTTTTTCCTTCCATTCCGATAATAATCATCAATGGTTCTGGACAATGATATTTATGATCTGTGGATATTTTCTTCATCTGGTTGATATCCTGGAAGCTTGGATCAGGTAAAGCATAGGGATGATAATGCCATTCTCCGAGGTAATATCGACCTTTTTGCCAGTGGTTGTCTAAGATTTTTTTTAAACCCTTTGTTCCCCTTACAAATGTTGTTCTACCATGTTTAGAGTCACTGGGCGGACCGGTGACAGCCGTAATATTCGCTGACATATTATTATCTTCGTAATATCCGATCAGTATTCCTCCCGTTTCTAAATTTCCGGACTGGGAGCAGTACGTTTGTAGTTCAAAAAGTAGATCTTCGGAAAGATGAATTTTTAAATTATTTTCAATATTAGCGTAGACCATCGTTATTCTTCGAATATTTTGATACCTATAAATGTATCGTTGTTGTTATATTGTTTTTGGATGATGGTTAATTTAGATGTGTCACCATCAAAAATCTGCTTTTCAAAACTTTTCACTGCGGCACCTGCAAGCATTTGTATGTCATCTATTCTAGCAGGGAATAAGGGGTGCCAACAGCCTATACCTTCAATTAATTGTTCTTCTCCGCTTACCTTTTTTGCATCCATTTCCAGCCATTTTTTAGATTTTGCATTAAAATCACTTAAAAAATTTTGTTCACCGCTATTGAGTCGAATCGTATAGAGGTACAAAGTGTCTGCCATATAACCTGTTGATATGGATGTAAGCAAACATGTGCTATCCACCAAACTGTCATTGAGAAAAGCAATGACGGAATCTTGACCAGTGGCTTCAATAACAATATCAAAATCTGATAAGGTTACCTTGTTTTGACTGATGGCATCCCCAAGCGAAGAATTTTCATATGTGCAATGTACAGAAGGGAATATGCGGTTCAGATGATTTGATAATGCTTCGGCTTTTGGAAGCCCGATAGAGTCTAGTGTCAAAATATGGCGCGATAAATTTCCTGCGACCAACGTATCAGGATCTATTACTTTAATGTCATTCATACCAAGTCTCACCAGTGACTGAATGAAAATTGAGCCAACAGATCCTGCTCCAATTAACAATACTTTCATTTCTGACGTATCTTTTTTCATTCTGCCTCTATTTGTCAATTGTTCTTGATTCCAGTTGTCTGTTTTGATCCAGTTTATTTTTTTATTAGGCTGTAAAGCCAGTTTGATTAGATGTTTTGATAAGCCGGTGGCATTGGGTCGGAATCCTTTTATTTTTGGTAATTGTGGATATGTGAACGCAAACCAATGCATTAAATGATTTCCCTGTCCGATCCGCTCTGCTACAGGAAAACCTAAAAATACAGCATTAGGAAATGAGCCTTGTTTCTTTAGATTGTGTGTCTGCTTTACAAAGGTGGATAGCAGATCAATTTTTTGAAGATTTAATATCTCAATTAATTCTCCATAAGTAGTTGGAATCTGCCACGGGCGAATTACTGGAATATTTTCAAGAACTAGCCAAATTCCGTGCTGATGCCCGTTTTGGCTATCCGTAATGTATTTACCCCAGTTAGGCTCAATGCTAAAATTGTCGCTTCTAAATTGCAGGACTGCATAAATTTCCTTGCTCAATTGCTTGTAAGTGAAAGTTCCTTCCTTATGATCACTTTTACACCAGCTATCAAATGTAGCCCTGTTTTCGTTAAAAAAAAGCTGGTATTTTTGTCTTGGTGGGAATGCTGGCAATTCGAAAGGATCACCATCTTCAACCAAAGTATTATTGCTGGCGGCGGTTAGCCAGCTTTTACATCTATCGATATGCCAATAAAGTCTTGATGTTCCGTATTTCGGTTCGGTAAGATATTGTTTTCTTCCCCAGCTTCCTTGACTCTCGTCAAGACATAGCTTGCCGCTGGACCATGGTCGATCTTTAATGATATGATTAAAATCCTGATGCTGAAAAGTGGTTGTAATGCCTTCTTTGCTGTCAGGCATCACCAAAATATTGCCTGCGGGATATTTTTGGTCAACTAAAACATGCCAAACGGTATCGTTTGGCACTAAGTCCTGGTCAGAGCTTTCAATGGATATTTTAAAGGTCAGTTTCCACTTTTTTACGATGTAATCCCAAGTCATATCCTCTAGCATTTGATAGCCTTTAATATCCTCCAGTTGCCTGCGAGCAGCTTTCAATATTTCGGTAGGCTCCAAATTATGCGAATCTACCTGGTCCAGCATCTGTATTCTCCTTTCTTGTTGTAAACCCAGCTGAGCCAGAGGATAGCGTATTTTTGGTGTCATCTCCGTCGTATGATGGAAATTTATCACCAAAGAATTCTCTCCACTTCTCTACCTGCTCCTTTAAAGTTTCAGCCTCCAATGCCTCCTTCGCCAGTGCTGCATATTCTTCTACAGAATCATAAAATGAAATAAAATCATCATTGGAAACTCTTTTCCACACATTGTGTTCTGGTACACCTCGGTCAGGTAGGACAGGAGTAGTCCCCCATAACCTCTCTGAACTGTAGGTGTCTACTATTCCCTGCAGTGTCTTGTAAACACCTTCGGCAACAGAAGTGACACCGTCCGGACAGCAATCACCGATCATGTGTTCGATTGGATAACCTTTTGGATATTTTAGGTCAGTTAGCTTCAGCGTCCTCCACCATTTTAATGCTTTAACAATATTTACAAAATGCTTGTTTGTATTTTTATTCTTGTCTCTAGTCCAACGGATCTGCTCTAGTGGATGAGTTTGGTCCCAGGAATTAGCTTCACTGTCCGGAATCCATAAAGGCTCCATTTTCCACTCAGCTTGGTTTTTTACAGATTCTGCCAAAAAGTTAAAAGCTTTCATAGGATCAGGATCGCTCCATCCTTTTGTTAGGCGCCATTCATAATCATTGGTAAAATCTTCAAGCATTAGACTAGATGTCACACTGCTTGATTTTAGAAGTTCTCTATCTGATTCAGACGGAGCAGAAGTTATTACAATATCCAGATCAACGTAAGATAGTTCAATTCCAATTGATCGACCTTGAATTTCATACTTTCCCTTATAATGTTTTTCTACAAATGGGATAAATTTTTCAATGGCCTGCTGAGGTGTAATTTCATTTCGGTCTAGGTTGGTGACTACTATCACATCAACGTCTGCGCGCTTACCATTTAAAGGTCTGACGGCGGTAGACCTTCTGTAACTACCCTGTAGGAATGTTGAAATAATGATGTCCTTAAGTTCATCATCTGCAGCAAGACGGTCGCGTAATGTCTTATGTCCTCTTTTTAAATCATCTTTTTGAGAAGATGTGAGTCTAATATTTGACAAAAAGTCATTGAAGTACGAATTGATTTTCATGTAGGTTTAATATTAAGTTATTATATTTCCAGAATGGCATGATACCCACCATTTCGCTGTTGTTCAAAGTCAAACTCATATAGCGCCACTTTTCCAAGCAGGCTGATCTTCTGACCAAGATAGAAAGCCATGGCATTTGGAGCGGCAATAAATACATGAACTTTTCCCATCGCTTGGGATTTACGTTTCACCGTTTTCATTGTACTTATTAGCTCTTCAAGTGCTGAAACTGCGTGATTGGCATCGATTAATGAAGTAGCTCCAATTTTTGGCAGTAAGGATGCGTGGACACGTGCTTTGACGTGGGCGAGATTTTCTTCGACAAATGCATTTACATCTTCGATTATATTATGGGTCACGTTAATTGACAAGACTGTTTCGTCACCTTGTTCATTGAGCTGTTCCTCGGTGATTGTCCAAAAAGGAGCAGTCTGTACCGGTGTCGTTTCCGCATCGGCTTTCCATAACTTCTTGCCATTAAATGTTTTTTGTACAAGGGTAATTTCTGGAACGCCATATTTAGGATTGAGCTGCGAACCCAATAAGGTCGCTAGAGATAGGTGTGTATCCAGATGTAATAATACAGGTTTTTTATTTACAATTATTTTCTCTGCAGTTGCTTTTATTTGTTCGTTAATGAATTCCATTCCAGCATATTCTTCTAAAATAAATCTACTAGAAAAGCAGTGAAGAAAACAGCTAATTTGGTCAACTTCATTTTCTAAATTTTCAGCACCTTTTCTAAAACTGCGCACACCAACTTTAAAAAAATCTTCTTCGGCTGTTTTGCCTACGTAAAGATCCTCTGCCTTTAAAATCTCCAAGAGTTCATCTTTGGTAAATACATTTCTGCCCGACGCGTGTAATTTTTGAATGAGGTCGTTATATTTGCTAGAGTGCTGATCGGCAGGTATAGGTCTCAATCCTGACAAGACAAGATTAGTATTTAGTTGATCTTTAACTTGCCTTTCATCACCAAAACTGTGCATTATTCTCAACGGTGCAAGGATTTCTCGCAATTTTTCATCACTATCAATTTCAAGATGAGCTTTCCATGCCTCCCTTATTTTACCGTTTGCTGATTTAGGCCCATTTTTAAATAAAACGTCAAGCCGAATGCCTCCATTATTTCCAAGTAATCTCGGTAGATCATCGTTCCGGTCCAAGCCCCAAGTATTTACTATATTGTACCGTTTTAAAGCAAAAGTATTTGGATCTTTTTTATAATTGTTATGTAATCTCTGTAAAATTGATTCTGTCTTATTTCCGATAAACTCCGGATCCATTAGCGCTTCACACGTAAAGCCTCTTTTGTGGTCAACATGGAATTTTACTTGGTAGTAGTCTTCTGTAACATCATACCCGGATTCTTTGGCTGCTGGATCATAATATACGACCACGTCATCGAATCCAAACGTACAGTCCATTTCCCAGGCAACTTTTTTGATACATGTATGTGAATGGTTCAATCCACAGGCTTTTAGCCAAAAGAATTTTGATTGGAAGTCGTCTCCGCTCTGTCTTGCAATTACACTGGTTGCCATATGTTTATAATTTGTAATTTATAGATCACAGTAATTATGCCCTAAATTGTTTAAGGACAAATTGTCCCATTTATACAAAATTCCTTGACCTTATACTTGGAATATTGCTGAATCTAAGCTTTCATCCATCTAATCCTTAAGGTCAATATGTCAGTTAAAAAACAATGCCTTAAAGAGTCGAAATATATATGTATCTACTTGTTATTTTGAAAATGTGTTTAATACACTAAAATAGTTAAATGTATTTAAAAGCATTTATGGTTTGCCGTAATGAAATGAAAAAGATATTGATAGGAACTGGTAGGAAAAGTTACTCATTTTTTTTCCATTCTTGGTTTGTTGGGGAGATTTTAAGATAGCTTTACCAGTAAGGTGTCAGCTAATATGAAAAAATATGGAACTTCCAAACCAGGGAAAAAATTCAACCTTGAGATGTTGAAGCAATCCGCTTTTATTGAGCTGGAAGAAATATCCCTAGACGAGTTTATGGAGGTTGTCCGCAAAACCGGTAAGAAGGTTACTGAAGAAGAAGCTATCGAAATGCTCGATTTTTTACATATGCTAACAAGGGTCACTATCAAACAGTACTTCTCTCCGGAATAATCTATTTTTTGTAATTTTGTAATATTCTTCGTGGTGATAAATTATTAGCATTCAGCTTATTGGTTTAACCGCGATTTCCAAGATTATAAATAATTTCCAATGAGAAAGACTAAGTTATTTGGGACAGCTGAGTTACATTTCAGATTTCCGTCCTATGAAGACGAGGACAGCAGTCCTTTCATGTTAATTCCTAAAAGTATTCACAGTTAAATGTATTCGTATGAAAAAGAACTATAGCAGCAAAATTGCCGACCTGTATATTCGAGTATCCACAGATGAACAGGCTGACAAAGGTTATTCACAACGAGATCAAGCAGAACGGCTAAAGGGGTATTGTGCAAAGTACGGTATTGCAGTTCAGAATGTAATATTTGAGGATCATTCCGCTAAAAATTTTGAACGACCGGAATGGAGCGCTTATCTGAAAAATTTAAAGAAAAGAAGTAAGAAAGATCGAGAGCCACGGTTAATCCTATTTACTAAATGGGATCGGTTTAGTAGAAATGCTGGGGATGCTTATCATATGATCAGTGTTTTAGAAAGTTTACAAGTTGAGCCTCAAGCAATAGAACAGCCGTTAGACCTTAAGATCCCGGAGAACAAGATTGTACTGGCGATATATCTCTCAACTCCGGAAGTTGAAAATGATAGGAGGGCTTTGAATGTATTCTATGGAATGAGGAGGGCACGAAAAGAAGGCCGGATTATGGGCACACCGCCGTACGGATATATAAACAGATGTACAGAGGATGGAAGGAAATATATAGGTGTTTTGCATCCTGAGGCTGATAATATCATATGGGCATTTGAAGAAATTGCGAAAGGCGAATTGCCTTCTGAGCACATTCGAGTGCTGATGAATAAAAGAGAGGGTAAAAATTTGACCAGAAATGCCTTCATGGTCGCTATCCGAAATCCAGTATACGCCGGAAAAGTTTTTATTGCGGAATTTGAGAATGAACCTGCACATTACGTTAAAGGGAAGCATGTACCTTTAATCAGCGAAGAACTATTTGAGAAGGTTCAGCGGGTTCTGGACGGGAAAAGTCGAAAGAGTAGGACTGAGGTAGGAGAGAGCAAAGTTTTGAGCAATGAAAGTTTTCCTTTACGAGGGATTTTAATCTGCCCTCGTTGTGGTAGTACATTGACTGCAAGTACGTCCAAAGGTAATACCAAACTTTACAGTTATTATCACTGTAATTCTAAATGTGGATTCAGACATAACTCTGACGATTTAAACAAAAAGTTTGTTGATGATCTAAGAAAATATGAGATCTTACCTGAACATAAGGACCTTCTAAAAGTGGCTCTTTTAAGGAATTACAAAAGATATTGTGGTAATGTGGATGACGAAAGAAAATCAGTGATCGCAGATATCGAGAAAGTCAACCAAAAGTTAACTAAGGCAAGAGATCTGTTTTTAACTGATAGATTGGACGAGGACGATTACAATGAGGTCAAAAAAGAATGTAAACAGAAACTTGAAGAACTCGAAGAGAATTTGAAAGGACTTGTTAAAGCAGGTAAGGATCAAGATATCCCAGGCAAATTGTCTTTAGCGTTAGATGGTATATCCAATTTAGCGCAGAGATATGTCGAAGGTAGCTTAGATGATCGAAGGAAGATTGCGAGTTCAATTTACTACCAAAAACTGGAGTTTGACGGCAAGACTTTTCGAACTCCTAAATCGAATGCTTTTCTTAATCTTATTAGGCTGAGTAAGAGTGGGTTAGAAGGTCAAAAAAAAAGTCATCAGAATTTAGAAAATCCTGATGACCATAGAGTGATCCCGCTGGGATTCGAACCCAGGACCCATACATTAAAAGTGTATTGCTCTACCAGCTGAGCTACGGAATCCTACTTCTTTGTTTTTGAACTGCCGTTCCTTGTTTGAAGTGATGCAAAAGTAGGGCTTTAATCCTGTTCCTGCAAATAATTTTGGCTTAAAATCACGCTTTGAGGTTTAATAAGCTGATTTTAAGCCAAAAAAATTAACCATTTTCCAATTCCATGATTTCTTCCGCCAGCTGTTCCCAACTCTCCTGAAATTGCGTCAATAATGCCTTCGCTGAGTTGTAAGAGCGTGTAGTTTCCTGTAACTTAGTCGCATCCGAATACACTGCTTCGTCGGCAAGTTTTGATTCTAAATTTTTAACTAAAATTTCTTGCTCTTCAATTTTTTGTTCAAAAGACGTTAGCTCCTTATTTTTTTTACTCAACAAACGTGTTTTATCTTCCGTAAGTGGTTGCTTTTCTTTCTTTACTTTGGGTTCTTCCTTGATTTTTTTCTCCGTTTTTACGTCCGCCTTTACGACGCGTTTTGCAGCCCATTCTTCATACTCCTGATAGGTACCTGGGTATTCCTTGATCTGTTTGTCTTCAATGTACCAGATTTTGTTTGCTACATTGTCTAAGAAATAACGATCGTGGGAGACAACGATAAATGTACCTTCGTATTGCTGCAAGGCCTGGATCAGAATGTTGACAGACTGCATATCCAAGTGGTTGGTAGGCTCATCGAGCGCTAAGAAGTTCGCGTCCGCGGTTAATGCTTTTGCAAGGGCCACACGCGATTTCTCACCTCCGGAGAGTACTT
This sequence comes from Sphingobacterium sp. 40-24, assembly GCF_001899705.1. Classification (NCBI taxonomy): domain Bacteria; kingdom Pseudomonadati; phylum Bacteroidota; class Sphingobacteriia; order Sphingobacteriales; family Sphingobacteriaceae; genus Sphingobacterium; species Sphingobacterium sp. 40-24. The sequence goes on from NZ_MKWH01000048.1 coordinate 19,105, forward strand.
TGATCTTTTTGAATGCGTCATCACCAGTGAATAGAAAACATCCAAGGATCGAGCGCAATTCAGTCTCTGTATGCTTCGGCGCAAAAGTTTGTAACTCGGCAAGGATGGAATTTTCCAGGTGCAGCGCCTCCAGCTGGTGTTGCGCAAAAAATGTCTGCGAAACATTGTGTCCCTGTTCTGCTTTTCCTTCAAACTGGTGATCCGCATTGGCCACGATACGTAAGAGGGTAGATTTACCTTTACCATTGGCACCAATTAGGGCTATTTTATCACCCTTTTCTATAATGGCTGAAGTATTTTTTAAGATCTCCAGGTTAGGGTATGACTTGGAAATATTTTCCAATGTCACGACGTGGCGCCCCGAAGGTTTTGAAAATTTAAAGCTGAAGTTTACCGTAGGATTGTCATCGTCCACATCGTCAATTCTCTCCAAGCGATCTAATGCTTTGATACGCGACTGCGCCATTTTGGCTTTAGAAGCCTTGGCGCGGAAACGCTCGATAAGGCGTTCTTCCTGTTTTATCTTGGCTTGCTGGTTTTTGAATTGATTGGCCTGCAATTCATTCCGTAGTTCCTTCTCTTCAAGATAAAAACTGTAGTTACCTGCATAAAGTGTTAATTTTCCTTTACGTGATTCTACCGTTTTCTTGATGATGCGGTCAAGAAAATATCGATCGTGGGAAACAATCACAATGGCGCCATCAAATGCTTGCAGATAGTTCTCCAGCCATTTGATGGAAGGTAAGTCCATGTGGTTGGTCGGTTCATCCAATAACAGAATATCTGGAGTTTGCAATAAGATACGGGCAAGCATAACCCGCATACGCCATCCTCCGGAGAAAGTGGCCAATGGTCTTTTCTGTTCTTCTTCGGAAAAACCTAAACCGGCAAGGATTTCATGGGCCTTAAATTCGATGTTATAACCATCTAAAGCCTCAAATTCTACTTGTTTATCACTTAGTTTATTCAGGATTTCATCCGAATAATCTGTTTCTAGTTTGTGGAGTAAGTCCTCGATTTCGGCATGTAATTGATTTTGGCGCTCAAAAGCTTCCATGGCAACATGCAAAATGCTTTTGTCAGAATGGTACGACAATAAGTCCTGGTTTAAATAACCAATCTTAAGGTCCTTCGCCATGGAAATCGTTCCTGATGTGGGCGTATATTGACCGACAATAAGGCGAAGTAAAGTCGATTTACCTGTACCATTGGCACCGATCAAGCCAACTTTATCTCCTGGTTTGATATGCCAGTTTGCTTCGTCATATAAAGCGCGAGATCCTATTTCAAATGTTAAATTATTTATTGATATCATTTCAACTGCAAAAGTACAAAAGTAATGAATATTTCTTCTTCTTTGAGTAACTTTGCGATTATGTATAAATTAGTCAAACCTATATTCTTTACAATGAATCCGGAGACGGCTCACCATAAAGTGACCGGTGGATTGAATGTTTTCTCAAAAATTTGGGGCGCCAAACAATTATTGAATGCTTTTTTTACCGTGGAAGATCCACGTTTGGAACGCGAAGTCTTTGGATTGAAATTTAAAAATCCGGTGGGCCTTGCTGCTGGCTTTGATAAAAATGCGGAATATATTGCGGATATGACTAATTTGGGATTTGGTTTTATCGAAATTGGAACGGTAACTCCTAAGCCACAGCCGGGCAACGATAAACCCAGGATGTTCCGCCTTGTTCCCGATGAAGCGTTGATCAATAGAATGGGATTTAATAATCAGGGGGCAGATGTTGCCGCTACAAGATTGAAAAATCTAAAGGATCGAAAAGGATTGTTAATAGGGGGAAATATCGGTAAGAATAAGGTGACACCCAATGAAGAAGCTGTCAATGATTATATTTATTGCTTCAATGCATTGTTTGACTACGTGGATTATTTTGTTGTCAATGTGAGTTCTCCGAATACACCGGGCTTACGGGATTTACAGGAAAAGGAGCCTTTAAAACATATATTGAATACTTTACAAAGCCTCAATATCGCAAAATCGGCTCCGAAGCCCATCTTGCTTAAAATAGCGCCCGATTTGACGGATAGTCAATTGGATGATATTGTCGAGATCGTTTTGGAAACTCAAATTGCAGGTGTTATCGCAACGAATACGACGATTTCAAGAGAAGGCTTACAGAGCCAACAGGAGCTGATCAATGAAGCGGGTGGTGTAAGTGGACGTCCTTTGACCAAACGTTCAACGGAAGTGATTCGCTACTTAAGTGAAAAATCCAACAAGGCATTTCCGATCATCGGTGTAGGGGGGATTCATTCGGCGAAAGATGCCATTGAGAAGTTAGATGCTGGAGCCAGTCTCATTCAAGTTTATACCGGTTTTATCTACGAAGGCCCAGGCTTGATCGCAAAGATTTGTAAAGGTATTCTTCAAACTGGAAGATAAGGATTAGTATGGACGTTGATTTTGATCTGAAAGATTTCTTGGATAAGAAAGTTGATGAATATAATCAACCTGGTTTTATTCCAAATGATCCCATATCGATTCCCCATCAATTTTCCCGGAAACAGGATATTGAGATCATGGGATTTTTGGCTTCCATCATGGCTTGGGGACAAAGAAAGACGATTATCAATAAATGTAATGAACTGGTGGCTCGTATGGATGGTTCGCCATACGATTATATTGTAAATCACCAAGAACAGGATTTAAAGACCTTGCTGGGATTTAAGCACCGTACCTTCAATGATACCGACATTCTTTATTTTGTTTCTTTTTTTAAGCATCACTATGCGCATTTCGAATCTTTGGAGGATGCTTTTCTCGTAGGACAGGAGAACAGGGAAGAGGTCGACCTAGAAATGGCACTGAATGCCTTTAAAACCTATTTCTTTTCCTTACCTGATTATCCTGTTCGTACACGGAAGCACATTAGTAGTCCAGCACAGAAGTCAACCGTCAAGCGGATCAATATGTTTTTACGCTGGATGGTCAGAAAAGATACAAAAGGTGTAGATTTTGGTATTTGGCACCGCCTGTCCCCAAAAGATCTCATCTGTCCCTGTGATGTCCATGTCGAGCGTGTTGCCCGCAAATTTGGTCTAATTACGCTGGATAAAGTGAATTGGAAAACAGCCCAGGAATTAACAGCCAATCTGCGTTTACTGGATCCGCTGGATCCGGTCAAATATGATTTTGCGTTATTTGGATTAGGCGTTGAAGGGGAAATGTAAAATTAATGCATGAAGAAAAAAAAGCGTCCTTGCCAATTATAATTGGCAAGGACGCTTTTTTTATGCCGCCACCTATCCTAAGATGATGATGAGGTAGCAACCTTATGTGTGAGCCTATCGATCTTGATCAGAAGGTCAACCAAACGATTGGAATAACCAAATTCATTGTCATACCAGCCCACAACTTTGACCAGACCGCCCACCACCGAGGTTAACTGCGCATCAAATACACATGAATAGGGGTTATTGATGATATCTACCGAAACGATGGGATCTTCTGTATAAAATAATACGTTTTTTAATTCGTCTTCTGCTGCAGCTTTGAATGCTTTATTGATTTCCTCTACAGTGGTTTCTTTCTCGAGCGTACAGGTAAAGTCCGTCAATGAACCGTTGAGTACGGGGACACGTATCCCGGCTCCGCCAAGTTTATTCTGCAGATGCGGAAAAACATTGGTAATCGCTTTAGCGGCACCAGTAGTTGTTGGAATGATCGCCGACGATGCTGCCCGCGCTCTCCTTAAATCTTTATGTGGTGCGTCGTGAAGATTCTGGTCTCCCGTCATGGAATGAACCGTGGTAATATAGCCATCTCTGATGCCCCAATTTTCATCCAATATTTTAACGAGGGGAGCAACATTGTTTGTTGTACAGGAGGCATTGGATAAAATCGAAGCAGATAGATCAATGACACTGTCATTAATGCCCAATACCACTGTTGGAATGTCTTTATCTTGTGCCGGGGCGGAGATAATCACTTTTTTTGCACCAGCTTCCAGGTGGAGAGCCGCTTTGTCACGACTGGTGAAATACCCTGTAGATTCGATGACAACATCAATTTGAAGCTCCTGCCAAGGCAGTGCTGCAGGATCTTTTTCATTGGTAACCAAGATGGAAAGACCATTGACAATAATATGTTTTTCATCGTGTGTCACGGTGCCAGGAAAAGGACCATGTACAGAATCGTATTTAAATAGGTGGGCTAAGGTCTTCGTATCTGTCAGGTCATTGATGGCAATGACCTGCAGTTCATCGAAAGCCTCCCGTAAAAAGATATTACGTAGTGTATTCCGACCGATGCGTCCGAATCCATTGATTGCTATGTTTAGCATTTCAGATTATTTATGAAATTGGCTTATTGCTTCGTTAATATTTTTTTCACCTTCCCAATGTGCTTTTAGTTTTCCGTCCGCACCATAGACGTAATTTGCGGGAAATTGTGAAGGTACGTGGATGGTCTGTATAAACGTTTGGTCTTTATCAATCAATACCTCTACGTTGGATGCTTTGGATAGTTTAGGTGCAAAGGTGTCAAAAAAACCTAGTACTAAGGCCGGATCATTCATGGAAATATAATAAATATTGACGTCTTTTATACGATCAATATTCTTTTCAAGCTCCGTAGCTTCATGTTGGCAATGACTACACCCGGGATCAAATAGAATAAAAACGGTATTCTTGTCTTTAGCAACGTTTTCCTGCGTAACACGGATGCCCGAACGAAGCTGATAAAATGTGAAATTAGGCAGAATGGCCGCAGGGTCGGAAGATTGCTTTGGCGCAGCTTGACTAGGATCGTGGTCTGCATGATCATGACCTGCATGATCATGGCTGTCAGCACTGGCTTCCTGCGTAGTATTTGCAGTTTGATCTGTTTTCGGTTTGTTGTTGTTGCATGAGGAAAGAATGCCGGCGGCCAATAACGCTGTCACTCCTAAGATTATCTTTTTATTCATAGAATACGTTTGCTTTTAAATCAGTTTTCGTGATTTTATCGTTTTAATGTTTATGCTTAATACATCGTCAATTTTTACGTAGAAAGTATTGAAGAATGTATTATACTAATGATCAAAACTATGAAAAAAAAGGGATTCTTAATCGTAGAAATTCATTTATGACAGTATACTGGATATTAATGCATGTTGTGATCAAAACAATTTAACCTGTTGCAGTTCCTTTATTCTATGATGTCAGGACCGTCATGCGTAGACTTTGAGTCTGTCAATGAGGTAGATTGAATAATTTCTGGCGTACTTCTTCCAAATTCAATGCTATACACTTTCAATAATACACCCACACAAGATAGGATTAGTGGACCGAAGATCAATCCCAGCATACCAAATAGGTTTAATCCCAGCAAAACACCGAATACCGTTATTAAGGGATGAACGTCACCCAACTTTTTCAATATGGTAAATCGAAGTACATTATCAATACTACCAATAATAATGATACCATATAAGGCAAGACCTATTGCATTTCCGGACTGTCCATTCGCCAGTAGAAAAAGCGCTGCTGGTAGATACACCACCATCGTTCCCAAAATTGGGATTATAGTGGAAACTGCGGTAAGAATTCCCAGAAAGATCGGGCTCTCCAAGCCAAAGAACCAATAACCAAGCCCCGCTACAATACCTTGGCATATAGCCAAAATCGGGATGCCGATTGCATTGGATTTTACCATCATATCAAACTCTTTCCACAACTCGGCTTTACTGGTTTGGGTGAAAGGGATCGCTTGATAAATGGTTTGTTCTAGTTTTTTGCTGCTAACCAACATAAAATACAACACAAATAGCGCTACCAGTATATTGACACCAACTTCCGCAACGGAATTCAGAATATTGGGTATAAATTTAGCTGCTTTTTGAAGCGTTCCCATTAAGGCGGTATCAGAAAGATCGATATTGCTTAAATAGGGGCTATCTTTAAAGTACGTTTTGATCGAGTCAAACTTGTGCATCAGATCGTCTTTGTTGCTAATGACTTCTGTTACCTGAGGTACCATGTAGTTGATTAACAGATAGAGTGGCCCTACCAAGAATATGATAGTCAATAATATCAATAAAATACTGGCGAAAGATTTATTCCATTTTTTTTCTTCAGTCAACTTAAAATTGATTTTTCTAAAAAGAATATATAAGGTAACTGCTCCCAGAAAACCGGGGAGGTAGTAGAATAAGCTTGTAAAGATCAATATACATATCGCCAGAATGATGACGATTAGCATGATTTGATTGATGGAATTATTGTTGATTTGTTTGTACTTCATATAGCTGACAAATATACTGTCTATCGATTGTTATTTATCGTATGACAATATTTTTTTGGAAAAAGTTTTGTCTGGTTAAAATAAACTTTCTTTTTTATAATTTCAATGTTTTATTGTATTTCTTTTTTCTGCCCTAAAGCCAATTGTGAAGTTCTGGTTCCCAGTGATTAGCAATCATGTTGTTTTGCTAAATTTTGATAGCTTTATACGCTATGCTGTACCTAGACTTTCTTTAACCTAGGCACTAATCGTGCGTAGTAAACATAGTCTGTTTACGTTTACATGGAGGGCCAACATCATTCACGTTAGTATGGAAGATGGAAATCTGCTTAATTTTAGTTTTGATTCTGCGGCATTAAAACCTCCCTTAAGATCGTTAGTATATCGTATTGTTTGACAAAAAGCATGGATTGTACCGTCCTTGTTTGACTGGTTTCTTTAGCTGAAAAGGCCGTGCCGCTTACTGTTTTGGTCGCCTTATGAAAAAAAGGATGAGACCCTTTTCCTTTTTTATTGTTTGAAAATAAGCCCATAATCTTTTGTTTTTGTTGGTTATAGCGATCAGGCTCGTTCAGCGGAACCGCTATAACTAATATACAAAATAAAACGGAATTAATTGATAAAAATTTGACTGCCACGCTCTTCATCCTTTTCTATTGAAAGGGATACTGGAATACGTTCTTTGAGCTCTTCAACATGTGAAATAATACCGACGATGCGGTTTTCCTTATGTAAATCTAATAGGGTTTCGAAAACAATATTAACAGAAGTGATATCTTGTGTTCCAAAGCCTTCATCGATAAAAAAGAAGTTTCTGGCCGCACGCGAATTAGACTGTACACTTTCTGCTAAGGCCAAAGCCAGACTTAGGGATACCTGAAATGCCTGTCCACCGGATAGTGTTTTTACACTGCGATTTTTTCCCTCATTCAAATAATCGATAATTTCAAATTCATTGTTGTCATTCAGCTGCAGGCTAAGTTGATTGCGGGTCATGCGATGGAAACGAATGTTCGCATGATCACACAGCTGCCGTAAATAAATCGAAGAAACATATTGCACAAAGCCCGCACCTTTAAATAGATTAAAAAGTTGTTTCAAATTATCGTGGCGTAAACTTAGTTTGATCTGTTGTTGCTGGAGATTTTCCTTTTTAGCATAGGCGATTCTTAGCTGATCGCGCTCTTGTTGAAGTCGGGCAACATTTTCTGTGCTTGCTTTCAATTCTTGGGCGCTCTCATCCAGGATTTTTTCCTGCGCGAGAAATTGGTTTTCGTCATATACCTGGTCGACGAGTTTCTTTTCCAACTGACTGATCTGTGCCTTCACCGTTTCAAATTGAATCTGAAATTGCTCCAGCTCTTGTCGGATCTGTATGACAGACAAATTCTCCGCGAGTATTTGCCGAATCTCTTCCAACGTTTCAAAGGGTGACGCCTCAAGTAGCTGTTGGAGCGTGACATCGGCCTCTTGACTTTCACGTTCGATATGTCCGAGCTGTTCAACAATGGTCTGTACCAAGCTGTTTTGGGCTGCAAATTGACTGTTTAACTCATTTAATCGTTCGCTTAAAGCAATGTAGTCGCGCTCAATCTCAAGATTCGATCTTTTCAGTGCAGTATATTCCTGTTCGACTGCTTCGGACTCCCGCATTTTATAGTCGGACCAGCGCAGCGTTTTTAGATTCCCCATATTTTGATTAATCTGGGCCTGTTTGCTTGCTTCATCACGTTCAAACTGATGCAGTGCTTTATTGTATTTCTCCAGCTTTTCCTCAACGGAGGCGAGTGTAGCTTGATGTTCGCCAAGTTGTTGCTCCACTTTTGCTAGTTGCGTTTCGATCCGGGCAAGCTCCTGCTTATTTGATGTGTAGCTGGATTCATCCGAAGGACTATAACCGGCCCATGTAAATTGTTGGGCATGCGCAATTTTGTTACGGGCATTCAGCTGTATTTTCGTATGTAGATCTTGTTGCTGATCATTTAGTGACTGCAAACGTAGCTGAAGTTTCTCGACCTGAAATTGCTGATCCTGTTGGTGCTTAAGGTTCTCATTTGTCTCAGTAATCAATTTCTCATTAGCGGCAACCTGGTGAGAAATATCCTGTCCTTGATTGATGGCGGGATGTTCCAAAGCTCCACATAGTGGGCACGGGGAGCCTGCTTTAAGGTTTTCTGCATATTGGGTCAGCCTTTGCTGCAGGAGAAGATGAGATTTTTCATCTTGGAGTGCTTGAAGTTTTTGCTCGAGGGCATTGACGACAAGAGGATGATTGGATCGAAATTCTTCGAGATCAGGATGGAAGGCATGGAGTTCATTCTTCAGTATGGCTATGCTTTTTTCTAAATCAATGGCCTGTTTGTTCAGGTCGTCTTCCTGCTGCTGGATGCTCTGCTGCTTGGTATACCACTGACCCAGCTCCATGAGTTCTTGAGATGAGGGTTTTGCTCGCTTTAGGCTGACGATTTGAATTTCTGTCTCCTGAATTCTGGCTTTACAATGTCGTTGTTGATCTTTCGTTTCCTGCACAAAATTGCGTCCCTTCTGCGCCCGATCCTGTAAACTCTTGATTTCATTTGAAAACGTAATCAATTGGCTTATCAATTCCAGGTCCAATTCCTGAATACGACGCTGTGGTAGCAGCTCATATTGTGATTTCAACAGATTTAGACTTGAGGAATGCTCCTGGATCAGCTGTTGAATTTCGGCCTGTCTCTGCTTTTCAGTTTCTACTCTTTTCTGTGTAATTAGGCCTTCCGCCGCTAATTTTTCCTTAGTTTTAAGAATATGTAGAAAGTTGGTTTGCGCTTCCTCAAAGCGATTTAACTTTAACCTTAAAGTTTCTTTTTCATCTTTTTGTTCTAGCAATTGCTGAAAGAGTGCTTTCACTGTTCGGAGTTCTAAGAAATCCTCTTTGAGTTTTTTGAGGCTTAAGAACCTTTCATGATGCGCCTTGTACGACGACTCAAGGACGACAAAGGACTCGACTGCCAGTTGGAGATTTGTTTCGGTCGTTTCTATCAGTTCGGTTGTGACCTCATCAAATCCGATTAATTGACCGTTGAGGTGATCCAGTTCGGACTGATTTTTTTTATAGAGGTTGGAAACTTTATCCTGCAGGTCGAATCGATGCAGCTGAAAAATTTCTTTCATCATATCCGTGCGTTCCTTGGCTCCGAGTTCTATAAACTCTTTAAACTGTCCTTGAGGAATGATGATTGTCCGCTTGAAGTTCTCATAGCTTAATCCGATGATATGCTGTGTATTGCTGCTTTCTAGTGGAACCCATGCTTCATTGATTTTTTCGTAGAGTACAACCGTGGGCGATTTCACATCATCGAATTTTTTGGAATTGCGTTTAAATTCGCGGGTAATTCTAAATGTACGGTCTTCAAAGTTGACGAAATCAAGCTCAATATAAGATCGGTTAGACTTTAGATTCATCATGTTATAAGCGCGCTTATCCCGTGCATTCAGGCGTTCTGTTTCCCCAAATAAGGCGTAGGTAATTGCTTCCAATATCGATGATTTGCCGGAACCCACCGCACCGAAGATACCAAAAAGACCTGCTTGAGAAAGCGCAGTGAAATCGATCGTCTGACGTTCTTGATAAGAGTATATCCCTTCTAGAGTTAACTTTAATGGAATCATGGATTATGAGTTTAGGATTTCGCGAAAAAGATCGAGGATGTCATCATTGGGTGCCTGGTTGCCGTTCTTGGATTTAAAATAATCGTTGAATAAGGTCGACATGTCTTGTGTAAGATTAATTTCTTTGGCTTCAAGCAGCTCTTGCTCATCTTGCTTAACGAGCGGAATGAGGTAGATTATTCCCGAATGGCTCTGATAGATTCGCTTGCGGTCCTCGGCTTTTAAGAAGGTCTCCGATTTCAGCGTGAGCTCCACCAATGCATTGGGGTTTTCAGACAACCAAGATATACACTGCTCAATATCGTCGAATGATTTTCGGACCAGCGGTTTGCCCTGAGTCAATGGAATGCGCTCGACAATTGCTTGTTCGCCGGCCGATACATTCACCAGCGCAACGTATTTAGTTTGCCCAGCCTCCGAAAAGCTATAACATAGGGGCGAAGATGCATAAATCACCGGTTTCTCAGCCGAACCGATATTTTTATAACCATGGAGATGCCCTAATGCCGTGTATTGGACCTGCGGCGGGATGGCCTCTGAATAGATTAAGTCTGCATTACCAATTTTGACCGGTTTTTCGCCATCTGGCTCCTCTAAAAGTGGACTGCCCAATTTATTCATGTAAAGATGTGCCGTCAATATATTGACGCCTTTATCATCGCAATAGGTATTGGCTATTTTTTGCCAATTTGCCGCTAACACTTCATTCAATTTACTTTCTTTCTCTTCGCCTAGATACTGTTTTAAGCGTATTTCATTGGCATAGGCTGTGTGAAGAATACGAATCGGGTCGTCAAATTGCGGCAAGCTTAATTCGATGAAGCCTGTATCTGACTGTAACACGGTGAAACCCTCTGTTGCGAAAGGAGTGACCACAGCATGAGGATGCCCGATTAAGATGATCCCCGACGCTCTTGCCAAAGGATCGGGCGCATCAATCAAATGAGGTGAATCGTGATTGCCTGCGATTGCTATTACAGGGCGCATGCCATTCTTTGTAAGACGCTTGATGGTTCGGTAAAATAACTCAATGGCTTCCACACCTGGATTGAAGGCATCGAACAGATCTCCTGCGATGATCACCAGATCCACGTTTTCCCGATCTGCGATATGAACGATTTCGTCCATGACCAGTACTTGTTCATCTATCCGGGAAAAACTGTCCAATCGTTTTCCTAAATGCCAATCGGCGGTATGCAATATTTTCATGTGAGAGCTTGGATATTTTGCGACAATGTTACAAACTAAGATAATTTTGGCATGAAATGCAATTATAATTGGATGGAATCTTTCAAATGATCAATTTGTGCTAATAAGGAATGAGGCCTTTCTTTTCTTTGAATGGCCATGTTCTCGAAATCGAAGTGTTAAAACATGTTAAATGCATACCATAAAAGTCATTTAATTGTATTTTTAGTGCTCCAAAATTAAGCTAAATAGTCATAGACAAGAAGTATGCGAAAAATTTACCTGTATATCTGTTTTTTCTTTATGCTGTTGATGCGCGTAAATGCGCAGGAGATACACGCTATAAAAGGGGAGACTGCTTATCCTTTTCTATTGAAAGATGCTGCACCGGATTCATTGGAATCTGAAAAGCAGCCTGTGTTTGTGTTTTTGCACGGAAGAAGTTTGTCCGGGACAAATTTAGACCGTGTAAAGCGTTACGGTGTATTGTATGCCATCAATAAAGGGCAGGATGTACCTGGGATAATTGTTGCACCACAGTCCCGGGGAGGATGGGATCCAGACAAAGTGATCGAAATTGTTGACTATGTTATTGAACATTACAATGCCGACCCCGACCGTATTTACGTTTGCGGCATGAGTATGGGAGGCTATGGCACAATGGATGTGGCTGGCAAATATCCTGAAAGGGTGGCTGCTGCCGTTGCTATATGTGGTGGTGGATCGAGTCAGTATGCATCTAACCTGACGCAGGTGCCGATATGGCTTCATCATGGTACTGCTGATCGTGCTGTGCCAATTTCGGAATCCCGAAAAATTATGAATGCGATAAAAAGAGAGGATCCGGAAGCAAATGTGAGCTTAAATGTAATAAAAGGGGGCACACACGGAAGCGTGGAACGACTGTTTCATGACGATGCAATTTACAATTGGATGTTGAAATTTAAGAAAAAGCATAAATCTTAGCTTAACGTGAATGCGAAGGTGCTCTGTCGGACAGTGATTTACAACATAAAAAAGCCTGATGAAATATTTCTATCAGGCTTTTTTGTTGTTAGCCTTCGTGATCAAAGGCAGACTGTCTTTTTTGAAATTGAGCCATTAATATATTAGGTTGATGGATCAAACGTGTTTTTGCGAGGTATTCGGAGTTGTCAGCGTAAATAAACAACAACGTTCCATCTTTGATTGTGTTAATGATTGGACCTGCAAACTCTCTTGGAACCGCGGGGCAGCCGTAGCTTTTGCCAAGTCTGCCTAAACTTGCTATTGTTCCTGTGCTACAGTAGTCGGCGCCATGCATCACAACATATCGTGCTTTTGCATTGTCATTTATCCCCTCTTCAAGACCATTTAAAACCAAAGAGTAGCCGTTCTCGCCATTGTAGGTGTTTTCTGTTGTAAAGAATCCTAAAGAACTTTTCAGTGATTCCCGTTGATTTGAAAAATTGACGGCATAGTTTTCACCGCTATTTTTTCCATGTGCGACCAGCGTGTTGAATAGTACTTTTTTGTGCGCAAGATCGAGTACCACAAGCCTCTTTTCCGTTGATGCCAATGAAAAATCGATGACGGTCATGATGTCCTTGTTGTGGATCGGAAGTTCTTTTCTGCCTTCCATTGCTTGACGAAACGCTTCGTATTTTAATACTTTGCCTAGATTCATTTCATCATACAATGAGTCAACTTCGGTATGTTGACGTTCGACATTGATACGATGAGTGCTGGTGGTTTGTTGATCTGTTGTTTTTAATTCTTCTTGTGAGGACAGTGCTGTATTAAGTGCCATCAAAAGAAACATAAACGTATTTCCCATTCTTCTCCCTTTTCTGTGTAGATGTTTACAAAATTAATGATTAAAGATAATACATATTTGATTTACAGAATGTTAAATATTGTTAATCAATAACAACAACCAGCGAAGCGAGGTCTTTTGACCGTTTATAGACAAATTGAGCGTGAGATGACGCATTTCTGACGCACATATGGGACTTGGGTATTGTGCCCAGACTCTCACTATATTCAATGATGCTGCCGTTGGGATTGTTAACTGGAACCCCATGTATATAGGCCCCGGCGGTAAATCGGGTAGCATAGGGGGCGAATCCGGCATAAGTTTTGGTACCGTCTTCATAGTAAAACATCTTGGATTTGTGTTCCTGGACCACAAAGAGGCCTGTCGGTGTTTCCTGGGCATGGGGAGGTTTGTGCCGGCCACTCGTCACGGGGTTCATGCTTCGGACAAGCCATTCGCTACCGACCTTCTCCAAGGTGCAGATATTTTGGTTCTTCACATCGACAACATTGATAATGTTGAACTGTACGGTATCGCTAATGATACGAAGATATCTTTTGGGTACGGTATATTTCCCTTCGAATGAAATACCCTCAATCGGAATCCGTGCGATGCTGTCGGGGCCTTGTACGCGAACGAGCCAGCCGTCCCGACCGTAACGAACGGCCTTCGCGCTGTTAAGAACGTAGAGGGGTGCCGCTTGATAGCGTTCGACATTGAAACTGTCGGACACGCGTTTATAAGAGTCCCGCTTATAATTCTGGATTGTTGGCGCTTCGCCCTTTTCATTTTGATAATTTTGTAGAACGCCGTACAGCGATGGAGACTGTTGAAAATTTTCGATAAAGGCCAGGCGTTCCTTGATTTTATCCCATTGAAAACCTCGCGTGGTATCTTTATAGGGATAACTGTCCTCCAGGGTGTATTTGTTGTAAAGCAGCTCTTTTTTTAGGATAATATCCTCAGCCGTAAATACTTTTTTCTTCTCAACCTGCTCTTTAGGAGGTGTAGGTTTTCGCTGTTCAGTTTGCTGATTGGTCTTTGTTGTGTTTTTCTTATCTTGCCGGCATCCCAGCAATAGAAACAACATGCTTAGTATGAAACAGGTTAATCTTCGATTCATATATGGATGTATAGATTATCGTTTTATACCTTAAACTTAGATAATTAGTTTATTATTTGCAATTTTATTGCAGTTGAAAGAAAAAGAATTACCGTTAAACCTTTAATATTCGTTTTGTGAACCCTAACAGATTTTCGAGGTTAGGACGTTCACTTGGTGTGAAATTTGGTTGTAAAGAGCTGTCTTGAATGCGGGGGATATATTTCTTTGATGATGGATAAAAAGTTAGTTTTGTGGTCTGAAATAATCAGTGTGAAATAAGTGATATGGACAAAATTGTTATTTGCTCGGGGGTGATGCTTGCCCCAGAAGGAGATTTGCTGATGGTTCGTAAAAAAGGTTCTAGCTATTTTCAGCTGCCCGGCGGGAAGGTAGCTCCGGAAGAAAGCCGTGAGGAGACCTTAATTCGCGAACTCAAGGAGGAGCTTCAGTATGACGTGGGCGGGATGGAAATACGGTTTATCGGAAGCCACAGTACGCAAGCCGTAAATGAGCTTAATACGGTTGTCGTGGGCTATATCTATTTAATTAAACTGGCAGAGCGTCATGCATTTGAGGCTTACGAAGAGCTGGACGAAGTGCTGTGGATCAGTAAAGCTAATTGGCAGAACTACCGATGGGCTCATTTGGCATCCGAGTTTGTTCTTCCGAAATGGCTTTCGGGTGATTTTGATCAGTAAATCGTATTGAGTAAACAAATTAAACCTTTGTTTGTTAGAGTTTTATAAAAACTAAAAATAAACGAAGATTATGGAAAATCAGCTTTTAAAAGGGGCGAAGGACTTTTTTGACGAAGAAGCGGTCGCTCAGATAGGGCAAGTTTTAAACCAGGATAAAGAGGGGGTGAAGCAGGGGTTGAATGCAACAATTCCCGCCTTGTTTTTAGGTTTAAGCCAACATTCCGATTCCGGTGGAATTTCGGCAATACTTGAAAAGGCCAAGCAGCATTTCGCGGATTTTGATCTCAAAGGACTTCTCGGCGGTGTGACAAACGCGGATGAGTCTGCAGGGGCTCGTGCGGTGGAAGGTGAGAATTCGGCTGGGCTACTGGGATCAATATTTGGTGGTGGCCTGGATACCGTTTTGAGTACCGTTGCCGGTTATTTGGGCTATGATGGTAGTTCCATTGGGAAATTAATGAATTTTTCTCTGCCAGCGATATTCTCCAGTTTAACAAATAAGGGACAAAATTGGGATTTTGAACGTATCGGTCATGTTTTGCAGGAAAATAAAACAGCTTTTGCTGCTGCTGTGCCAGCGGGTTTAGGTTTAGGTGCCTTTGGAAAGCTTTTCGATGGGGCGCATTTTTCTCCACCTGTGGAGTCGGTGACTGAACCTGCAGTTCCTGTTGATGTTGTCAAGGAGGTCGATAGTCATAAGTCAAGCTCCATTAATCCGGCAAATGAGTTGGAAGCACATAAAGAGCCTTTGTCATTGCCGAGAACAGGAGAGTCGCGGGCAGCGATAGCTGAAAACAGTTCCAGAAGCGGGTCCGGTGGCGGTTGGTGGAAGATTTTTATCGCCTTGGTTATATTGGCTCTACTCTGGTTTTTATTTGGAAAAGGCTGCAGTGGCAGTAAGCAAGACGGTGCTACCGACACCAGTGTGAACAGTGCAATGGTGGATTCAAGTACCATGAAAACAGGTTCCAGTTTAGTGGAGCGCGAGCAGACGGAGGTCATCTTGCCAGATGGTGTCAAACTTGCTGCATTTAAAGGCGGGATAGAAGATCAGTTGGTCCAATTTCTAAAATCCGATTATAAGTCGATCGGTGAGGATTCCCTGAAAAATACCTGGTTTGATTTCGATAACCTGAATTTCAAAACAGGTACAGCCGAGGTGTTGCCTGAAAGCCAGGTGCAACTGCGTAATCTTGCGGCGATATTAAAGGCTTTTCCTGCAGCCAATATTAAGATCGGTGGTTATACCGACAAAACAGGTAATGAGGATTTTAATAAAAAGTTATCGCTTGAGCGCGCAACAGCTGTAAAGGATTACCTGGGTAAAGAGCAGCTTTCCAAACAGGTAATCGGTGCAGAGGGGTACGGTTCACAGTTTGCCAAGTATAAGGCAGATGCGCCCGAATCCGATCGTATTATGGATCGGCATGTTTCGATAAGTGTACGGTAAGTGTTTTCTGCTGAACAATAACCTTGAACGATCCGATCGACAAGACTAAGTTTGAATTCCAAACTATGTTTTTTCTCATAAAAATGCCCCCAGAAAGTGTCTCGCTTTTGGGGGCATTGCAGTGTAACCTGCCCTTTTCTTTGGTGTAATGGAATGCTCTTTAGAAACTGTATACACAGGCCAATAGAAATTGTCCTGCAGATTTAGTTGGGCTTAAGTCGTTCTTGATGAATCGTTCGGTATTTCCTTTGTCAATTCTGATTTCGGGAATAAATTTGAATCCATGGTAATTGTATTCTGCTGTTAAGGTGGTTGCGAGGATATTGGAACTAGGGATTCCATTTTCTTCCTCTTTATGCGTTTGGAAAAACTCTTCGCGTAATCCTAGGCCAAAATTTTCTGAAAAATGAATTCTTGGATAAAGTGCTATTCCAGAGTAACCGCCACCATCTCTCTTTTTATAATTTGTAGCATTTAATCCAAGGAAAAATTTTGAGGTGAAGTCATAATTAGCAACGAGATCGACCAAGGTCCCGGAACTGTAATTGTTTTTACCGCCAGCGGACGATCCTGTCAGAAAATTGAGATAGAAGCTGCTTTTGTCATTGGGAGTATAGGCCAGTTGTGATCCGACATGGGAAACTCCGTTCATATCTTGATAGACGTTCCAGTCGTTAAATAGTCCGACCATTAAGGCTACTTTGTCTGAGAAACTATAGGTAGCTTTTAAACCTGCGTCTTGAAATGGGCCGGCGCCAAATAAATAGGAAGTTGAATAATGAAAGTTGTATGTGGGCGATATTACTTCAAAACCCACAAATGTTCCCATGAATCCTGCAGTAAGATTGAGCTTCTCGGTTAGATCATAGCCTACATATAAATTTTGGATGTGGAAACTGTTTTTGTCATCGCCGGCCTGGCCATCACCATTCATAATGGATCGATACTGCCCTCTGGGGCCAAAAGATAATTCTCCGACAAATGATGCTTTTTTAAACTTCTTTTTTACAGCCAAATCCACCATGCCAATAGACACAGAATTGTTGTCTTCCGTAAAATAGGTGTTGATGTTGGGTTTGTTTTGAAAATCATATTTCCAATAGGTGTCTACTGATCCGGATATTTCTATTCCTTTTTCTTTTGTTTCTTCTTGGCACGCGGCTGTTTTTATTAGAAATGTCGATAAAATGATGGTTGTTAGAAGTCTTTTCATGTTTTTTGGGGTTTAAGTTTGATTTGCTTGATGTTTTTAGGTGAAATTATCTTTGTTTTTCTTGTTTTGTTTGGTTTTTGGTTTAAAAATAAAGTGATTATTGTGGTTTTTGTATTTGTATTTGTGAAATTATGTAAAAAAAATCATAAAAAATAAAATAACATGGTATTTTTTTAATAAAAAGACTTTATATTTGAAAAAATTATAAGCGAAAGTAGGTTTTTGTTTTGTTCTTGTATTTTTTTAACAATTTTATTAATGTATTGAAAACACTAATCAGTTTAAACAAATGAAAAAAATTATTCCACTCATTGTTCTAGTTCTTTTGGGAGTATTAGGACTTGTATTTCCCTCGATTGACTTGTCTGACTTAAACAAGACAGAATTTGATACGGGAGATACGGCCTGGTTGTTGACTTCTTCTGCATTGGTGTTGATTATGACACCTGGACTTGCCTTTTTTTACGGCGGTATGGTTAGCAAGAAGAATGTAATTTCAACGATGATGCAAAGCTTTATATGTATGTGTTTAATGACAATCCTTTGGGTCATTGTTGGCTTTAGTTTAGCTTTCGGCGATGATATCGGTGGTATTGTGGGTGATCCGCGTACATTTTTTATGATGAAAGGTACATTAGGGAATGTTGCTTGGGGAGCGCTTCCCACTATACCTTTGGTTTTGTTTGCTATGTTTCAATTGAAGTTTGCGATTATCACACCGGCATTAATTACTGGGGCTTTTGCGGAACGTATTCGTTTCAATTCATTTATGCTATTTATTATCCTATTCAGTATTTTTATTTATATGCCATTGGCACATGCTACTTGGCATCCAGAAGGTATATTGGCAAAATTTGGTGTTCTTGATTTTGCCGGTGGTACAGTTGTGCACATGTCAGCTGGTTGGGCAGCGTTGGCAGCTGCTATTTATTTAAAAGGACGTAAGACGCAAAGTCATAACCCCGCACGTATAAGCTATGTGATATTGGGTACAGCACTCCTGTGGTTTGGCTGGTTTGGATTTAATGCCGGTTCTGCTGGTGGAGCAAATTCGTTGGCAGCATATGCTTTTGCGACCACAACTACAGCATCGGCCATGGCCGCCATGGCATGGATATTTGTTGATATCATACGTGGAAAAAAACCTTCAGCAATGGGGGCATGTATCGGTGCCGTTGTTGGTTTGGTTGCGATTACTCCAGCAGCTGGTTTTGTCAGTATTCCACATGCGATGATCATTGGTTTGGTTGGTGCTTTGGTTAGTAATCTGGTTGTATATCTGAGAAGCAAAACAAGTATAGACGATACGTTGGATGTGTTCCCTTGTCACGGGGTAGGCGGTATGGTTGGTATGGTACTTACCGGTGTGTTTGCTCACCATAATGTTAATCCACTTGTTGTGGACAATGGCCTATTTTTTGGCGAGACGAAATTGTTTTTTGTCCATATGGTCGCGTTATTTGCGGTGTCATTTTTTGCCTTCGTGGGTTCATTGGTACTATTGAAGATCACCGATCTTATCGCTCCATTGCGCGTCGAAGAAACAGATGAAGAGCTTGGCTTGGATGTTTCTCAACATGCAGAAGCATTGTAAACCATTCGTAGCATAACGCTTCATTTATCCCAAACAATCTACTGCTTCGCGGTACATTGTTTGGGATATTTTTTGCATTTTTGTCCAGCCAGGAGAAGAGTGTATGTTGTTATACACTATTTTCGGCAACTATGCCTCTAAAAAGATGTTCAATGACTACTGAGATTAAAGATACTTTGCGTTCTGATTTTGAAAAAATGATGCGTTATTGCCTCCAGAAAAATGGTGATTTCGGTTTTAACCTGTTTGGCGAATATGCTGTATCTGTATTAAATTTCTATGTCGGGAGTTCAATTTTGCCGCTTAACGAAAAACGTGAAGCTGCATTTTTCCTTACGAACCTTTACAATGCAGGTATCAGAAATGCAATTACCCCAGAGGATATTGAAGAAATAGCCGATGTGCTCTCGCAGGACAAGACGTTAAACTATCAGCTATTGGCCCCTATCTTTAACTAAGGTTTGATCTATACAGGATTAGTGCTTGGTCCACACCAGATCGCCTGTTTTATATCCACATTGGAGGGCATAGGTTAAAAATTCATTTCTTATTTTATCTGGAATTTCCCTTTCACGGCCCAAAATCCACATATAGTCGAGGTTGTCTCCAAAAATAAGTGCATATTTATAATCCGATGTTATTTTTACGATATTATAGCCACTGTAAAACGGTCCAAAGAACGACACTTTAAGTGCACCTTCATTGGGGCTGTTGACAAATTTAGCTTTTCCGATAGACTGTTTCCAGCGTTCTTTGTCTTCGGAGTAGCCTTGGTTATTGACACGTATTGTACCATTTTTATTTTTGCTGTATTCTGCCGAAACTTGACTTAAGCCTTTTTCCCAATAAAAATCGAGTCTAGCTATTTCATACCATTTTCCAAGGTATTTATCCAAGTCAAAAGGATCGACGACGTCAGGTCGCGAGATGACGGGCTTAAAGGCATTATAGGCCACAGCGCTAAGTGCGACGCCAGCTAACAGTAACAGTGATTTTTTCTTATCCATGTTCATCTTTCGAATATATATTGTTAAAACAACAATTTTGATACCAATAAGGTTTAGACATACCGCGCTATTTTGCTAATTTTGTTGACTAAAATTTGTATCGGTGTATTCAAGGGAAGAGATAAAACAATTAAAACAGTTAT
Organism: Sphingobacterium sp. 40-24; assembly: GCF_001899705.1. Taxonomy (NCBI): domain Bacteria; kingdom Pseudomonadati; phylum Bacteroidota; class Sphingobacteriia; order Sphingobacteriales; family Sphingobacteriaceae; genus Sphingobacterium; species Sphingobacterium sp. 40-24. Next base: position 39,199 of record NZ_MKWH01000048.1, read on the forward strand.
TCTGGACGAAGTTTGGCCAATTTATGGCTTTACATACTTCTGCAGATGGGGATAAGGTAAATTGGATCAACTACAAGACAGGCATTAAGCATTTATACTTCAAAATGGATGCGGATAACAAAGTGGCAACTGTTGCGATACAGTGGTCACAACCTGATGCTGGACTGAGGGCATTGATGGCAGAACAATTTTTTCAGTTTAAAGCGTTGTTGCAGGATCTTCTTGAAGAGGAGTGGATTTGGGACATGGACGGAACGGACGAATATGGGAAACCGATTTGTCGGATCTACACAAGCTTAACAGGTTACAGCGTTTTTAAAGAGACAGACTGGGCTGAGCTCATTTCTTTTTTTAAGCCTCGAATAATTGCGCTGGATGAGTTTTGGTCCTCAGCGAAGTATACCTTCGATATTTTCAAATAATTAACATTTAGTATAGTAAGATGAGTTATTACAGGTTTGATTCCGCTTTTCAACTCCAGTTTGTGAAGAGAATAGCGTTTTTTACAGGTAAGAACTTCGTCATCATTTAAAACAACAATCTAATGAAAAAAATGATTAAGGGTTTGCTGGCAATGGCAATGTGTTTTCAGCTTTCTTCGGTATTTGCGTGGGGTACAACAGGACATCGTGTCGTGGCCGAAATTGCGGAACGCCATTTGACAAAAAAAGCCAAAAAAAATATAGGGAAAATTATTGGAAAACAGAAACTGGCTTATTGGGCCAACTGGGGAGATTTTATTAAATCAGATCCCAATCCTGAATTTAAAAAACTGGGAAATTCCCATTTTATCAATTTAAACTCGAATTTACCCTGGGCTGATTTTCAATTGGGTTTGGAAAGTTCAGCCGACGAGAATCTTTATAAGACAGCGTTACGTATTGAGAAGTCGTTTGCAGATAAAACTCTTCCAATGGACCAGCAAAAGCAAAACCTCTATTTCTTGATCCATATTTTGGGCGATGCGCATCAACCCATGCACGTTAGCCGTGCTGAGGATCAAGGAGGCAATAAGATTGAAGTAAGCTGGTTTGGAAAAAAATCGAATATTCATCGTGTATGGGATAGCGATTTGGTTGATAATGAGAAGTATAGTTACACCGAGTTTGCAACTGTTTTAGATGTGAACAATAAAAAAGAGAATGCGCAGTTAGCGGCTGGAGAACTCTCGAATTGGTTGTATGAATCAAATCAATTAGCTGAAAAGATTTACGCTGACGTAGCTAATAACGCCAATTTATCGTACACTTATGTCTATCAAAACAAGGATATTATGGAGCAATGTATGCTCAAAGGTGGTTTACGCCTTGCCAAAGTGTTAAATCGGATTTTTGGTTAATGTAGCGGGGCTATCACTTCACACAAACAGGGCTATCCATTTTGGATAGCCCTGTTTGTGTCATGCCAGACATATTCCTTACAGTACCGTTTAAGTTATTCGCTTATCAAAGAAGCTGGCCTCACGGTTTGGATATCTTCCTAATTTAGGTCAGCCCGACGTTGCGATCAAATTGATTGTATGCTTTCAGTTAAACAATGTCCGTAGCTTAATTGTTTCCTGTGTATTAAATCGATTTCAATGACTATCCCACAATTATTTAAGAAAATTGTTCCCTTTGCCAAACCTTATCGTCAGCTGATTATTTATACGTTGCTATTAACGGTAGTGGGGTCTTTCGCGGCGCAAATAAACGCTTTTATTTTACGTTATACCGTCGATCAAATTAATGAGCTGATGGTCGCCAAGGAGCCTTTATCGAAGGGCATGTATCTTGTTGGTATAATCAGTGTTATTTTACTAATTAAAGAAATTGTCTACGCTTTTGTGCAATTTGGTCAGAAATTTTACGGGGAGAAACTTCGCATTTATATCGCACGTGACTTTTCTCAATCCATTGTAAACCGCATTTTAACCTATAAGTTAGCCTTCTATACCTCAAGCGACAATGAAAGTGGAAAATTGGCTACCCGGATAGATGCCGGGATCAGTTCGTTGACACGTCTGGTCCAAAATTTCTTTATTGATATTCTACCTTTGTTTGCCAATGCAATCATTGCATTAATCTGTATGTTCTACGCTAATGTATACGTAGGTCTAGTGGGATTGGCTGTTATTCCCTTGTATCTTTATATTAGTCAGACCCAAGCCTCCAGATTGACGGGCTTTAGGAGGCAGATGCGCAAATACCGGGAGTCGAAAAATAATCGGATCATTAGTTTGATCGATTCAATTTTGGTAATTAAGTCTTTCGTTCGAGAGCCAGAAGAAGCGAAACGTCATGAAAAGATTCAATATGAAATGACTGAGAATCAAATGGAAACTCGAAAAACAAGTTTTTTTTACGATAGCATTAAAAATTTCGTAGAACAGATTGCCGTTGTCATAATTATTGTTTTAACGGCCTATCTTGTTCTCTCGGGCCAAATTACCATTGGTGCGATTATGTTTCATATTATGTTATTTAATAACGTTTCGGCACCGATTCGTCAGCTGCACCGGATTTATGATGAAGTAAACGATGCCCTGGTCTATTCGGAATCTTTCTTTGAAATTTTGGAATCTGACGAGTATATAGAATCAAAGGGAGATTATAAGCCGGCACAGATAAAAGGACATTTGGCGTTACGGAATGTATTTTTTGAATATCCGAATGGGACGGTTGCTTTAAAGGATGTAAATTTTGAGATCAAGCCAAATGAAATTACGGCATTAGTGGGGCTGAGTGGAGCCGGGAAAAGTACGATTATCAACTTATTGGATAAATTTTATGAACCCACCAGTGGGCAAATTTTTTTGGATGGGGTAGACTTGGCAAAATACGATACAGCGTTTCTCCGTCGACATATCGGTATGGTATTGCAACGGAATCATATTTTTAAAGGAACTATCTTTGAAAATATTGAATATGGTAAAATGGGAAGTTCCAGGGAAGAGATCATTGAAGCGGCCAAAAAGGCCTATATCCATGAGCAGATTATGGATTTGCCCAAAGGTTACGATTCAGATGCGCAATCGCTGTCAGGGGGGCAGCAGCAGCGGATCGCTATAGCTCGTTTGTTTTTAAAAAATCCACCGATTATTTTTCTCGACGAGCCTACGGCTAATTTGGACGCCATTGCGACCGAACAGATTAAAAATAGTTTGGATGCCATAAAGAAAGACCGTACAGTAATTATCGTTTCCCACAGTATCTCCCAGATCATCGATTCCAATGCTATTGTGGTCATGGAAAAGGGGATGGTGGTGGAGAAAGGACAACATGAAGATCTATACACACATAAAGGAACCTATTATGATATTTTCTCGGCAATGGCCAACAGCTTAAACCTGAGTAAAATAAGCAGAACATTACAAGCAGATAAAAGATAGGGGATTATTAACTTGTGCGACTATGGAGTATCATGCCAATGACCACCAATACAATACCCATACAGGAATATACATTTGGAAGTGCCGCCTGCAAGATGAGAATTTCGCCTAGCAGCGTAAAAATAACTTCCATGGCCTGTGTTGCCTCTACAGCTGCTAAGGCTTTATGATCGTGATGAACGAAATCAGTAGCTGAGAAAAATAAAAGTGTTGCAATCACCCCCGAACAAATGGCCACTAAAAAGGTTTGGAAGAGCTGGCTATCAGTTGGTAAACCATGATCAGAATAGCCAAATAGACTCAGGATAATCCAAAATGGCATACTACAGAGCGTCATCCCGAGCGTGCGTTGAAAAGCATCTAACCTATTATTTGATATTTTCATCATTTTACGGTTACCTAAGGGATAGGCAATGGCACCGATCAATACAGGGATGGTTCCCAATAACATGCTGTTTAAGGAGGTTGACTGGGCTTCTGAAATTTGCATCAAAAGAATACCTAAAAAAATTAGAATGGAGAAGAGGAGTGAAGCTTTTGATATGCTTTTTCGCTGACCTTTCTTTTCGAGCAACGGACCAATAAACATGCCGGCTATAATGGTGAATTCGAAAGTGCTGGCCACGAGCCAAGATGGGCCATAATTTGCGCCATAGGTAAGCGCCGCATAGAACAGTCCGAATCCGATGGTACTCCAAAGAAGCCATTGCCAAAGGTTGGATCTGATTTCTTTAAGTAAATCGATGAGGTTTCCTCTTATGGCAACAATGATAAGTAAGACTGGGAGCATCCAAATAAACCGTAAGGAGGCTGTCCATTGCCAGCTTCCACCGGACACGGCCATAATGCGGTTTAGAACGAAGGTACTGGCAAAAAATAAGGCGGCTAGCGTTCCTAAAAAAAGTGCATTTTTTTTATTCTTTTTTATTGTAAATTGGATTGGCATAAATAAGTGGAATGCGATGTATACTTAACTTTGTGAAAGTAAGCAAATGTCCGTTTAAATGAAAATGAAACAAAAACTAATTGATTTTTATCGCGATTTTCTCATTTAAAATTCCTTATTTTGCCTAATCAATAAAACAAGTAGTAAGAAAATTAATCAAGATGATTATACAACCAAGAACTAGAGGTTTTATTTGTTTAACCTCGCATCCACAAGGGGCTGCGCAAAACATTAAAAATCAAATTGAATACGTGAAATCCAAAGGTGAGATCGCGAATGGTCCAAAGAAAGTATTGGTAATCGGTGCTTCTACTGGATTTGGTATTGCATCTCGGATTTCTGCAGCATTTGGTTCTGGAGCTGCTACAATCGGTGTATTTTTTGAAAAACCTGCGGCAGAAGGCAAGCCCGGGACTGCCGGATGGTACAATTCCGCAGCTTTTGAGAAAGAAGCCCATGAGGCGGGATTATATGCCAAAAGTATCAATGGCGACGCTTTTTCGGACGAAGTGAAAAAACAAACTATTGAACTTATTAAAAAGGATCTGGGACAGGTTGATTTAGTGGTTTACAGTTTGGCATCACCACGCCGTACGCATCCAAAAACGGGGGTAGCACATGCTTCTGTTTTGAAACCGATACAAGAACCATTTACCAACAAAACGGTAGATTTCCATACGGGTGTAATTTCAGATATTACCATTCAGCCTGTTGAAAATGAAGATGATATTGCGAATACTGTAGCTGTTATGGGTGGAGAAGACTGGAAGTTTTGGATCGAAGATCTTAAAGCTGCTGGTGTGTTAGCTGATGGAGCGAAAACAGTTGCCTATTCTTACATAGGTCCTGAACTTACTTATCCAATTTACCGTAATGGTACGATTGGTCGTGCGAAGGATGATTTAGAAGGAACAGTGCCTGCCATAAACGCGATTTTGAGCGATATTAATGGTGTATCTTATGTATCGGTGAATAAAGCTTTGGTTACGCAATCAAGCTCAGCTATTCCTGTTGTTCCTTTATACATTTCTTTATTGTACAAAGTCATGAAAGAAAAAGGAATTCACGAGGGTACAATTGAACAAATGCAACGTTTGTTTGCCGAGCGACTTTATACTGCTGACGGCAAAGTATTGCTTGATGAAAAAGGTCGTATCCGTGTTGATGACTTAGAAATGCGTGAAGATGTTCAGGCTGAAGTTGCAGCATTGTGGGAGAAAGCAACAACTGAAAATTTAGCGGAAATTTCAGATATTGAAGGTTATCGTAACGAGTTTTTCAATTTGTTCGGTTTCAATTTTGAGGGTATCGATTACAATGCTGATACCAATGAAGTTGTTGGCGTACCTAGTATTGAGGGTTAAATTTAACGAATATATCTACAAAAAGAGCGGTGAATGTTTAAACATTCACCGCTCTTTTTGTAGGTATATCTTTGATACGATGTATGGATTTAGTGGAGACTATGGTGTCAGCTCCCGCTTTTTTTGATAGAGTAGGTTTCCAACAACGGCAAAACCAATGCAGACCATCATGGTACTAAATGGGTATATCGCTGTCATCCCCCTATTATTGGCCAAAAAGCCAATTAATGGACCTGTGATGCCAAGTGAAATATCAATAAATAGCCCATAAGCAGCCAGAGCAGAGCCTTGTTGACTTTGGTCTACCCGTTTAATGGCTTCGACACCAAGCGCAGGAAATACCAATGAGAAGCCAAAACCCGTTAACGCAGCGCCCAATAGGGTCCATAAGGGATCAATTGCCACGGCGATAACCGCGAGGCCTACTGTTTCAACGAAAAGACTAACTAAGGCAACCTTGAGCCCACCATATTGGTCAATAACCTTATTGAAAATTAGTCGTGTTAAAATGAAAAATACGCCAAATAAAGTTAAGCATGCTGCCCCATTTTCCCAATTGAAATGTTCATAGTAAAGCGTCATAAAAGTGGAGATACTGCCAAACCCCAGACCACCTAAAGCAAGACAAATTCCAAAGGGAGCTACTAAAATCAATACGCGTCTAAAACTCACTTTTTCAGCCTTTTTACCTGCCACTTGATAGGGTGTTTTTGCGCGGCAATAAAAATAGCCGAGCAGACCAATAGCACTGGTCAATAGAGCCAAAGCTTCATAATTGATATGATCCACCAGCAACACACCCAAGGGCGCACCAATAGCCAATGCACCATAGCTGGCTATTCCGTTGAAAGAGATCGCTTTTGCGACATGTTCGTCGCCGAGCTCCATTAATGCCCAATTTATAGGGCTCGCACCCACTAGACCCTCTCCAATTCCAGTAAACAAGCGGGTAATAAGTAGGAGACCCAAACTGAGCAGAGGCTGAGACCGGAATAAAAAAACAAGCAGTAAAAGGAGTCCCGATAATGCAAAAAATAACATGCTGCGCAGAACGGAAATCTTGGGGCCCTTGGTGTCCACAATTTTTCCTGCATAACCACGTAGTAGGAAAGTAGCGATATATTGAACGCTAATAACCAGTCCCGCAATAATTGTATTAAATCCTAAAGTTTGATGAATAAAGATGGGGAGGGTAGCAAGCGATAGGCCGATTGTGAGGTAACCAAGGAAAGTTAAAGAGACGTAGCCTAAAATCTTTTGATTGACCTCCCGAAGAGAAACTGTCATTATAAAAATTTTAGGCGAAATTACGTCTTTATGCTTGTTTTAAGAAATAAAATCAATAAACAACTGTCTCTTTAATATCACAATTTTTCTCGAGCCATTCTTGGTCAAATTGTTTTGGTGAAATTCTTTTGCCTTGATAGATATAGTAAACTTTTTCAGATTCACCCTTTACTGGGGGACCAGGTATTTTATTGACAATCTTCTCTTCAGGACAGTCCTGTATCAAAGCCTGTTCTTTGACTTGACGAGTTTTACATGAATTGAAGGCGATAACAAGGATGAAAAGGTACAATAATTTATTCATGAGTTTAGTTTTAATACAATTGTTAACGTAAGCGCTGTTCAAAATGCGACATCAATTATTCAATAATGTACAACTTTTTGATCGACTGTTTGTTCTATAAAAGATACCTGAAAGGCTAGAATCGCGACAGGAGAAATTAACGTTAGAAAAATTAAATAATTAGCATAGAAAACATGAGAAGAAAAGCAACAGCCCAATGGAATGGCAATCTGAAAGAAGGAAAAGGTAGCCTGACCACAGACAGTACAGCGTTGGATCATACGCAATACTCATTTTCGACACGGTTTGAAAATGGTGTGGGGACAAACCCCGAAGAATTATTGGCAGCAGCACATGCAGGATGCTTCACCATGCAATTGAGCGCTTTTCTTTCTGAAGCCGGTTTTGTCCCGGAAGAATTAATCACCGTGTCGACAATCGTGTTCGAGAATGGTTCAATTGTGCGATCTGAACTTGAACTGCAAGGAAAGGTGCCAACGATAAGCGAAACTGAGTTTCAAACAATAGCGCATAAAGCGAAGGAAAACTGTCCGGTGAGTAAGGCATTCAGTTTCGAGAAAACCTTAGATGCAAAGTTACTTTGATAAAGGCGTTCTATCGAACAAAAACTTGGTCTTTTTTCGTTAAAAGGAGAAAAAGCTGTTATTTTTGAGGCTAACATAAATAATTAGCAATATTGAATTTTAATCCATTGAGTTTTGGTTCAGAGAAAGAAAAATAAGTTAAGTTCAGTAGCGCTTGCGGAAAAGAATCTGGAAGCTGGAAAGGTATTTTTGGAAAAGTATGCCCAGCAAGAAGGAGTAGTCGTATGCGCATCGGGTTTGCATTATAAGGTATTAACAAAGGGGGCGGGGCAAATTCCCAAGAAGTCGGCTAAAGTTATCTGCCATTATAAAGGCGAGCTTCTAGACGGAACTGTATTCGATAGTTCGTATAAGCGGAAGCGCCCCGAAACGTTTTATATTAATGAACTCATCGTGGGTTGGCAAGAAGCGATTTCAATGATGCCGGTTGGATCAATCTGGGAGGTGTGCCTTCCACCAAAACTGGCTTATGGAAAGGAAGAGTTGTTACCTCGAAAAGGAGGAGAATGTACGTTGATATTTCAGATTGAGTTAATTGCGATTTTAGCTTAACCCTAAAAAACTTCCATAAAAAAGCCCGCGTCATCAGATGCGGGCTTTTTTATGGAAGTTTATTTTTTACTCTACTTCTTTGATCTTAGCATTGATTTCGGCCGTTTTAGCTTCGTCTTGCATAAAAATATAGTAGTTCTTTAAATTCGTTAAAGCATCTACATTTTTTGGTTGCAAAGAAACTGCTTTCTCTAAGTAAGGAAGCACTGGCTTTAATTCTGCTTTAATCTTATTTAATTCTGCATCATATTGCGCTTGCGTCAATTTTCTGTTATTATTAACAACATTTAATTTTTCACGTGTTTTGTTCATTAACGTGATTGCTAAATTTGTATTTGCCTCAAAAAAGTTAGGATCAATCTCCAATGCTTTTTTGTATGCTGCAACTGCTGCGTCTTCGTTTTTCGCTGAAGATTGGGCTATGCCTAGGTAATAATTTAAGCTTTTATTGTTTGGATCTTTTGCTAATTGTGCAGTGATAGCATCAATTGTTTCTTTTTCGTGGCCTGTAATCAGATTCAATTCGATGTTTTGAGTCATCGCCGCATTGTCATCTGGATAAGCTTCAGCGGCTTTTTTTGCATATTCAAGTGCTGAAGTTGTATCTTGCATAGAGAGGTACAATTTCGGTAGATCGACCATAATCGTTTTATGCGAAGAGAAATCTTTTCTTGGAATTAGTTCTTTATAACGTTCCACAGCATTCTTATAATCCTTATTTGATAGCGCTGCAACACCGCTGTAATAAGTAACTAATGTATCTCCAGGAAGATAGGTCAACGCTTTTGTAAAAGAGCTGTACGATTCAGCATATTTTTGTGCTTGATATGCTTCTGCTCCCAAATTGAAATTATATTGTCCCAGAATTTGTTCTGCAACAGTAATATTCGCTTTATTCGCACCGTCTGTATCCAGCTGTTTTGCTTTCGCAATTCCGTCCTCAGCCAATTTCGCTAATTCAGATGACTTATCTATTGTTGATAGGTTTGCATTTACCAATGCATATACCGTCCACGCTTCCGCATTATCTTTTGTTTTGTCATTGACAACAGCTGCGTCAATAGCTTCTTTCGCCGATTTCAAATTAGGAATACCCAATTGAACCGTACCAGCGTCTTTCAATTCTTGGAATTTCGCTAGGGCAGATTTTGCCTTTTTAACATTGCCCGTCTGCGCAAAAGAAACTGAGGTAGATACAGTACCTATTGCTGCTAATAATAATAGAGATTTTAAATTCATATCTATTTAACTGTTAATTGATTCAATAATAAATTCACTCTGTCTAATTGAGATGCGTCATCAATAAGCTTATAATATTTAGCCAAAGCTTTAAGCGCATTGACATCATAAGGCTTAATCTCATTTGCCTTCAACAGATACTCGATGGTCAACTCTTGTATATCCTGGTTGGAAGGCTCCTTTAATAAAGTCTCCAGATTGATTAACCCTAATGCAAGATTAGATTCATAATTATTCGGATCCAATCGCAATACATTATTATAATATTCTTTCGCCCGTTTTATATCATTGGCATTTTCGTAAGAATAGCCTGCAATATAGTTCAGTTCGACATTTTCAGGTTCTAGACGGATAGCATCAGCAATGACATTTAAGATAGCGTCATAAGAATTATTGGCCGAATACACATCAATTAATCTAAAAAGTATCTGTTTATTTTCAGGAAATATAGCATGTCCTTTTTCAAGAACGTTCAAGACATCCTGTTTAGTACCTCCGAGCGAATAAATCTGCGCTAATTCAAGAAAGTAATTAGGCTTTGGATGTTCACTTTTAATGAGTTCATCATAATATTTGATTGAATTCATATAATCTTTATTCTTGCCGGAGAGTACCGCCAGATTATATTTGAGATCATTATTTTTGAAACCAAGTGAATCTATTCGAAGGTAAGCTTTATAAGCTTTGTCAAATTTGCCATCTTTTAAAGCCAACGCTCCCTGATAGGATATGGCTCCAGCAAGATTTTGACGAATGTAGTCCATTTCCGCAGGAAAGTTTCGACGTGCTTTTTTTTGATCCAGAAGCTTAAGTGATTTGATGGATACGTCGATAGGATCCATTTTATAGGGCTGCTTCCTTGTTGAATCTGCAACTGCCAAGGAGCTATATACCAATGCCCTTAAAAGGTTATTATTGACAGAAGCCGAATCTTTCTTTGATTGGAAGGCGGCGTCTGCAAACTTTCGCGCATTTTCAAGATTTTTAAATTCGCCAGTTTTGGTATATAAAGCAAAACTGTTGCTGCCCTCCTTTAAATTGGATTGGGCAACAACAGTTAAACTACTTGCAGATATTAACAATGATATCAGTAAGTTTTTCATTAGACTATTTATTCTTCGTTTGAGTCCGTGTTTTCTTCAGAAGTCGAATCACCATTTTCCGTTGACTCTTCGGTCAGTTCAGACTCTTCTTCAGATTCTTCTTCACGATCGACTTTCGTAATAGACGCGATCTCGTCGTTATCTTTCAAATTAATGAGCCTTACACCTTGTGTTGCACGTCCCATTACTCTTAACTCTTCTACAGCAATGCGGATAACAATACCAGATTTGTTGATGATCATTAAGTCCTCGTTGTCCGTAACGCCTTTAATTGCAACAAGTTCACCTGTCTTATCGGTGACGTTGATTGTTTTCACACCTTTACCACCACGATTCGTTACGCGATAATCCTCGATATCTGTACGTTTTCCATATCCTTTTTCAGAAACGACCAACACGGTAGTTTCCGAATCATTCACACTAATCATGCCAATCACCTCATCGCTTTCCGCTGCCAAGGTGATACCACGTACACCTGTTGCCGTTCTGCCCATTGGACGAACCGTAGATTCATTGAAACGAATTGCACGACCAGAACGCAGTGCCATGACAATTTCGCTGCTTCCAGTAGTCAAACAAGCCTCAATTAATTGATCGCCTTCATTGATATTGATGGCATTGATACCGTTTGCTCTTGGACGAGAATAGGCTTCCAAAGACGTCTTCTTAATCGTACCTTTTTTGGTACACATAATAATGAAGTTGTTTTCCAAATAATCTTGGTCTTTCAGGTTCTTCACCAGGATGAAGGCCTTTATTTTCTCTTCTTTTGGAACGTTGATGATATTTTGAAGTGCTCGACCTCTAGAAGTACGGCTTCCTTCAGGAATCTCAAATGCACGCAACCAGAAACAGCGACCTGCCTCTGTAAATAGCAGCATATAATTATGTGCCGACGCTGTAATGATATGTTCGGTAAAATCTTCTTCGCGTGTATTTGTGCCAATTGATCCGCGGCCACCGCGACCCTGACGTTTGTATTCGGATAATGGTGTGCGTTTTACGTAACTGTTGTGGGAGATTGTGATAACGATTTCTTCATCATCAATAAAATCTTCCATACGCATATCTTCAGCAGAGTGTACAATCTGGGATCTACGTTCGTCACCATATTTTTCTTTGATCTCAATTAACTCATCTTTGATAATTTTCATACGAAGTCCCTCGTCTTCCAATATCGATTTTAAATAGTCAATTGTTTTCATCAATTCAGCATATTCCTCTTTAATCTTATCACGTTCCAGTCCTGTTAGACGACGTAAGGTCATATCAAGGATCGCGCGAGCCTGAAGATCGGATAGGCCAAATTTCTCCATTAATCCAAGGCGTGCATCTTCCGGAGTATCCGAATTACGGATCAACTTGATGACTTCATCCAAATGATCCAAGGCAATTAAATACCCCTCTAGAATATGAGCACGTTTTTCAGCTTCCGCCAGCTCATAGCGTGTACGTCTAACGATTACCTCATGTCTATGCTCTACAAACTCATGAATCATGTCTTTCAGATTCAATAGCATTGGCCTTCCTTTAACTAAAGCAATGTTGTTTACTGAAAATGAAGTTTGTAGCGCTGTGTATTTAAACAAATTGTTTAAAACAACATTTGCATTTGCATCGCGCTTGATGTCGTACACAATACGCATCCCGGTACGGTCAGATTCATCACGAATAGCAGAAATTCCTTCTAATTTCTTTTCGTTAACTAATTCGGCTGTACGCTCGATCATATTCGCCTTGTTCACTTGATAAGGAATTTCGGTGACGATAATCTGCTCTCTACCCGATTTGGTTGCTTCTATTTCAGCTTTTGCACGCATAACAATACGGCCACGACCTGTATTACAAGCATCTTGAACCCCAGCATAGCCGTAGATTAATGCACCTGTAGGGAAGTCTGGACCTTTGATGTGCTGCATCAATTCCGAAACCTCGATATCACGATTATCAATAAAAGCGATTGTACCATCGATAACCTCGGATAGGTTATGTGGGGCCATATTTGTAGCCATACCCACTGCAATCCCCGAAGCTCCGTTGACCAGGAGATTTGGAATACGGGTGGGAAGGACTGTTGGTTCTTGTAGGGAATCGTCAAAGTTATTTTGGAAATCAACCGTATCTTTGTTGATATCAGATAGCATTTCCTCGGCAATTTTCTTTAATCTTGCCTCCGTATAACGCATCGCCGCAGGTGGATCGCCATCGATGGAACCGTAGTTACCTTGACCATCTACCAAAGGATAACGTAAACTCCAATCTTGAGCCATACGAACCATGGTGTCATAAACGGATGAATCACCATGTGGGTGATATTTACCTAATACGTCACCAACGATACGGGCAGACTTTTTGTAAGGCTTGCCACTGGTAACCCCTAAGTCCAGCATGCCATAAAGAACACGTCTGTGTACTGGCTTCATGCCATCACGCGCATCAGGAAGTGCTCTTGATACAATGACAGACATGGAGTAGTCAATGTAGGCAGACTTCATCTGATCCTCGATGTTAATTGGGATAATCCGGTCGTTTGCCGGAACAAGATTGTTGTCGTTTTCTGTTTCTTCAGCCATATGAATTTGGTTTCAATAAAACTAGTATGCAAGCCCTCTAAACTGGCTTGCCACGCATGCGAAGTTACAAAAATTTAACCTCAAAAGCGAGTGATTTAAGCCCTAATATACACAAAAAAGACAATCTTTTATGGATTGTCTTGGTACTTATGGGGTATCCTTTTTATTTGATTTTTTTAAAGCGGAGCCGAATCGAATTGCCGATGACAATTAAGTCTGAAAAGGCCATGCTAAGGGCGGCAAGCATAGGTCCGAGAAAGCCAACCGCGGCAAGCGGTATGGCCACAATATTGTACGCGAACGCCCAAAAGAGATTTTGCTTTATCGTCAATAGGGTATGGTGACCAATTTCCAGCAGCTTTTCAATAGATTTGAGCTCATTGTTTAATAAAACCACCTTTGCCGATTGGATGGCAATATGTGTCGAATCGCCAAGCGAGATGCCAACATCGGCAGCAGCTAATGCGGGAGCGTCATTGATACCGTCACCAACCATTGCGGTAGGGCCATTCTTTTTGAGTTTGAACAAGATTGCTAATTTTTCTTCTGGCGATTTGTCCCAATATACATCCGCAATACCAAGTTTCTGTGCTGTGCGTTCACATTTGCTTTGTCGATCTCCACTCAAAAGAATAGGCCGTATGCCTTTATCTTTGAGGTATTGGATGAGTTCCTTTGCATACGGCTTAATTTGATCTTCGAGGACAATGCCTGCAATTACAACGCCATTGATGGTTAAGGTAAGGTCATAACGATTAGAGTAATCTTTTTCGCCAAGTTTTGCATTGCAAATGGAGTAGTTATTTCCATTTGTGTCGGTCGCAAAGATTCCTTTCCCTTTTATTTCATTGACTTCCTTAAAGATAATGCGGTAAGATTTTATCTCCTTGAGCTGTTTTCGGATCGACTTGGCGATCGGATGGCTCGAATAACTCTCCAATTGTGCGATGATCGATTCGACTTGCGATTGTTCGATACCAAAGGTCTGAATCGCTTTGATATTAAAATCGCCTGTCGTTAGGGTCCCCGTTTTGTCAAATACCATCTGTTTGAGATCGGACATCTCCTCGATGGTGCTTCCGCCTTTGATCAGTATTCCACTTTTTGCAGCTCTTCCCAGGCCAACCATGACAGCAGTAGGTGTGGCTAGCCCCATAGCGCATGGACAGGATACAACAAGGGTAGCTATGGCATTCATGAGGGATTGCTGCAGCGGCAATTGTGCGATAAAATAAGTAACAAAAAAAGTGAAAAATGATATCGTCACAACGATTGGAACGAAATAAGCGGCTACTTTATCACCGAATTTTTGAATAGGTGGCTTTTTACTCTGCGCATCTTTAATTAATTGGATAATCTGATACAGTACACTTTTAGACCCAACTTTGGTCGCCACGATTCTGATATTTCCTTCGGTTAGTAAGGTACCGCCAATGACGGCATCATACTTAAGTTTTTCAATAGGTAGACTTTCTCCGGTTAGCATAGATTCGTCCACCCAAGCCTGTCCTTCCAAAATATCGCCATCAGCGGGGATGAGATTTCCAGAATTTACCTTTAAAATATCACCGGATTTAATTTCTCGGGCTAATAGCTCGACTTCTTGGTCATTTTCAATTTTGATAGCGGGTATATCTTGATATTTAACCAGCTCTTTGATGGCTGATGTGGTTTTGGTAACGGCTCTTTTTTCGAGGACATTTCCCAAAAATACCAATGTTATGATTGTTGCACATGTTTCGTAGAACTGGTAATCATGTCCTAGATTATAATATGTTCCAATGAGACTATAGGCAAAAGCAGCTGTAGATCCAATAAAGATGAGTACATCCATATTGGGCATTTTGTTCCAGATGGAACGAAATGCACTGATGCCAAAATAGGAAAAACCAATGATGTAAACTGGGGCACAAAGCGCGAGTTGGATAAAGGGATCATGCAGAATAGGTAAATTCGTAAACATGTGACTCCACAAGGGTATCGTAAAGATGAGGCAGCAGAGGAACTTAAGCTCGATAGATTTCCAAAAGCTAGGTTTCTTATCCTTACCCTCCATAACTTTGTAACCCAAAGACTCAATGCCTTTGACCAGCACAGGTATTTGTTCCAGCGGTATCTCCGAAAATTTCACTTCATCTGATGCAAAATCGACATAGATATCCTTAGCACCGTTGTTTTCTAGGTATTTGTGGATTGAAATAGCGCAATTTGCACAGTGCATTCCGCTTACGTTAAGTTCAGTTTGCACGTTCGATTCCTTCATTTAATAGCATGTAATGTCTTTAGGCAAAGATAGCTATTTCCTGATAATGCTTTTTACGTAAAGTAAAATTGTTTAGTTTAGCAAGCCTGTTTGAAGCCATTTTACATGAAATATCGTGAATAGTGATGGGAGAACATTAAATTTGACTAGATAGACAACTTAAGCTTGTGTAAAAATGACAAAACCGATTTCAATTTCTTTTATCGTCCGAATTATATTGTTAATTGCGCTAACGGCATCCTTTGTTCAGTTTGAAACCTTTTATAAGCAGCGGGAGATCATCCAGAATATGGCATACGGCTTAAATACTTTTCTAACAGCTAGTGTCCTGATCTCCATTGGTCATTTTATCCTTGTAAAACTATACAATAGCCGAAATGAGCAGCAGGTTGTACGGGGTAATTTTGTGCTCGGAATTACGCGTGTCGCCACGGTAGGCAATGTCTTTTTCATTATTGTCAGCCTAATGATAGCGGTTGGGATTAACCCAAAAGATTTTATCACCAGCATGACAATTGTCGCAATGGCTATTGCTGTGATTTTTAGAGAATACATCACGAATATGATATCTGGTTTGATTATTATGTTTTCGGATCAGTTTTCTGTAGGCGATCGCATAAAAATCGGCGAATATCAGGGGAAAATCGTGGATATCACGTTGGCTAATCTGGTTGTGCGCGATGAAGATGACGACGCTGTGATGATTCCCAATAATTTGGTGTTTACTGCAACGTTGGTCAATAAGACCTCCCAAAAGTCAAATAAAATTGTTGTAAAATTCGAATTGCCGATTGATCGTTCGTTTGCAGTGGCGGAATTGGAACAGTATTTAAGTCCATTATTACAAAAAAATCCAAATTTAGATCATTCCCAAGGTTTTACAATTAAGGTCGCCGATATGACTAAAGATTATATCAAGTATAAAGTTGAGGTTAGTGCAATCTCGTCCAGCAATAAAGTACATCAACAGGTACAAAGCAGCATATTAAATGAAATCCTGCAGTTTACGAGACTGTAGGGTCAAATCTTTCTTACTTTGACATTTTTAACAAAGTGGTGGCTTCCTTTTTCCAAAATAAGATCGGCGCGATATCTCGTTGGCAAAATGTTTTTAATTAGATTGGGCTTATTAATTTCGTTCCAGATATTTACAGCCATGGTGTGACTTTCATCAGCTGTCATATTAGCATATTTATGGAAAAATGAAGCCGGATTTTGAAATGCAGTGGCACGCAGTGACTCAAATCGATTGGTATACCATTCAATAAGATTTTTCTCGCTGGCATGTACATAGATTGAATAATCAAAAAAGTCGGAAACGAATACGCTATGTCCCTTTCGTGGTCGCTGGGAATTGACTTGTAATACATTTATCCCTTCTACAATAAGGATGTCGGGTTGTTCAATCACTTGTTGCTGTTCGTCCGGCAACACGTCGTAGACCAGGTGGCTGTATACTGGAACCGTAATTTTTGGAGCTCCTGATTTCACTGCTGAAAGGAAATGAATCAATCTTTTAGCATCATAGCTTTCAGGAAAGCCTTTTCGGTTTAGAATACCACGTTCGATAAGATATTGATTCGGGTAAAGAAAACCGTCTGTGGTCACCAAATCGACCTTCGGTTTGGACGGGAGTAGACTAAGCACACGTTGTAGCACACGGGCTGTCGTACTTTTTCCCACAGCAACCGACCCAGCTATACCGATGATATAAGGCAGTTTGCTCACTTCCTTGCCAAAGAAGCGGTTTGTTCGCTGGTGAAGACTTTGGAAACGATCAATATGAATCTCAAGTAGATGACTCAAGGGAAAGTAGACTTCTTCTATTTCCTGATTTGTCAAGGGTTCATTCAGTGCATGGAGATTTTCCAGATCTTCGACACTGAAATTGTGCAATACTTTTCCGTTTAAATTTTTCCAGTCTTCACGTTTGATCGATCTAAAAGGCGAGTCTATTGCTATTTGTGGATCCAATTGCATTGTTTGCTTTATTTTTATTCCAATTATCTATATTGCAGGACAAGTAACCTTTTCTATTCGATTCTAGGAGCTATTAAAGGTCTTTTTTGCGCGGACAAATATAATTAGTGTTATCCGTTATCCCAAGAAACATTATAAATGATTTGAAGTTATTACAATAGGATTTGATAATATCTTATGAACGGGGCACTTTTCAGCAATTTTGAACAACCGCTGCTTTTGCACCTCATCTAGATCTCCTTTAAAGCTGATAAAGCATTGTATATAGGTCGTTTGCTGCTGCTCACTTGTTTGCACCTCATAAGATAAACGCACCTGTACTTCTTCCAGGAGCCAATTTTTGCGGTCCGCATACATTTTGACGGTAATGGCTTTGCAACTCCCTAAGGATGATAACAGTAATGGAGTAGGGTTTATGCCCTGATCTTCACCGCCTATATCTTCAGGTTCATCGACCGTTATTTGATGCTTTCCGTATTGTACTGTCGTTGTATAGGGGATTTTCCCTATTGAAACGATTACTTCATTGTCCATAAGCGATAGAAATTAGGATTCAACGTCTTCTAATAGACCTTCAATGATAAGGCTTCCAGTTGCAGGATTTGTTGCCAAAGGGACATTGTAAAGATCACATACACGCATAAGCATTTGAATATCTGGTTCATGTGCATGTTTTCCTAGTGGATCGCGAAAGAAAATAATGCCGTCCACTTTTCTTTCGGCGGCTAAAGCTGCGATCTGTGCATCACCACCCATGGGGCCACTTAATTTTAATTCTACAGGCAGTCCTGTCTGCCTGACATAAGAGCCTGTAGTACCTGTGGCAATGATATTGGCGCGCTCCAATAATTCCTGGTGGTCTTTGACAAATGCGACCATTTCAGGTTTTTTGCCGTCGTGGGCTATTAGTGCGATTGTTTTTTTCATCACAATATAATAATTTGTAAATAGTTGACACTGTTATAACAGCAGACCTTTCTGTAGTATAAGTATGTTATTTAAAAAATATGTATGAGATAATTATTGCTGCGATTACACCGGCTAATTCGGCTAATAATGCACATGGTAAGGCATGCCTAGTACGTTTTATGCCCACTGCACCAAAATATACGGCGAGGACATAAAAAGTAGTTTCTGTCGATCCCTGTATAACACAAGCAACCCTGGCTGCGAAGTCCATTGGACCTTTGGCATTCATCAAATCGACCATAAGTCCACGTGCACCGGAGCCGCTAAGCGGTTTCATAAAGGCTACCGGTAAAGCGTCTACAAAAGATGTGTCTAGACCACATAATGCGATGGCTTTGGAAATTCCAGCGACCATATAGTCCATCGTTCCTGATGCTCTAAATACCGCAATACCAACAAGCATGGCGACAAGATAGGGGATTATTTTTACAGAAACTTCGAAGCCCTCTTTGGCACCTTCAATAAATGAATCGTACACATTTACTTTACGGAAAAGAGCCAAACCTATGAAAGAGGTAAATAAGCTGAATAAAATAACATTACCAAATACTTTGCTGAATATTTCAATTTCTGTTTGTTGCAGTCCCGAAAAGTAATAAAGTAGTCCACCGATAAATAATCCCATTGCACCCAGGTATCCAAGAATTACACGGTTAAATAAATTGATTTTTTGATAGATGGAAACGAGAATCAAAGCCACCAATGTGGAAAAGAAGGTTGCGATCAAAATTGGCAGAAATACATCTGAAGGGTCTGGAGCACCAGCTTCCTTCCGATAAGCCATAATTGAAATAGGCAATAGGGTTAAGCTAGATGCATTGAGGACAATAAACATGATCTGTGCATTGGTAGCGGTTTCCTTATTGGGATTGAGCTCCTGGAGTTCCTTCATCGCTTTAAGGCCCAATGGCGTTGCCGCATTATCTAATCCCAACGCATTAGCCGAGAAATTCATCAGAATTGAGCCAAGTGCTGGGTGATTTCTGGGTATTTCCGGAAATAGTTTATGGAAAAAAGGGCCCACGATTTTTGCAAAAATATTGATCATACCACCTTTCTCGCCAATTTTCATAATTCCAAGGGCAAAACTCATCATGCCGATCAGCCCTAAAGAGATTTCCGCCCCCGTTTTTGCACTGTCAAAGATTGAATTTACAATTTGCTGAAAGATTTCCGTATCTCCGAAAAAGATTAGTTTTACAAGGGCTACGGCAAATGTGATTAAAAAAAATGCAACCCAAACGTAGTTTAATGCCATATAGATTTAAAATATGCGTAAAAGTAATCTTTTAGAACTTATCCATCAACTGGCTCCATGGATTTTTCTTCTTATTTTGACTCTTTTCCTTAATGAGGTGTGCAACGATATAATCCAATGTATCCTCGTGCTCACTGATCATTTTATCGGATAGGGAAATCAACTTCTGTATATTATTGGGCGAGGCTGCATCTAGCGACGCATTGATACTAGACAAGTTGGAAGGCTCTATGCGCAGATAATTTTGTTGCTTGCCATTATTTTGGAATAGTTGCCGAATAAAAAATTCGGTACTCTCGGAAGATGCACTTGTCATAATGTCAACTAAAGCGGGGCCGATTTGTATAGCAAGTTTCTTCTTAAAATGTTCGTAGTTATAAGCTGTCTTTGACATCCCCGTACCTAAGGATACCATAAACATGTCGTTTATCTGCGTGCTGTTAAAAGCCTTTAAAACTTCAAGTAAACCACATATGGAGGGGTTTTGAGCAAACACACCGCCATCAATCAACGGATATCTTGTTTTTGAAAGGGAATAGATCTCTGCAACAGGAAAAAATGTGGGCGCAGCGGATGTCGCCTTGCAGACGTCTTTGAGGTAGAAATCCCGTGCTTCGCCATGCGTAATTGCTTTTTGCTGCCTGAAAAAATGATTTTTCCGTAATTCGATGTTATATGCAGTGATGATACATGGTTTGATAAGATGGCTCAATTGTGCATTTTGAAAATATTCATCCAGGACATTCGATAATGGATTCGACGAATACAGCTCACTGACCAGACCAAATCCACTCAGAAATCGACGCCATTTGGAGGCCGTGAAAATTTCAGTTCCATGGTTGACGAATAAGTTTAACGCATCTCGAGCTGAAAATTTAGGATGCGCGGGATTGCCTTCTTCTGGATACAAGAGAATGCTCGTTAGAATTCCGCCGCTGCTTGTACCTGCAATAAAGTCAAAGTAGGAGGCAATCCGTGCATTAGGATCCATCGTCTGCTTTTGCAACTTCTCTTCGAGAGCCACAAGAACCATTGCAGGAATGATACCCCTGATACCACCGCCGTCAAGCGCGAGAATATTCTTCATAAGCTAAAAACTGATTTAGTTAACGATATGTAAATATAATAAATGTCTACAATTGGCAGGAGTCATATATTGGTGACAATTGTCAGCGATCCTGTGCTTCAATGCATAGCGAATCTATTTGTAAATACTTTTACAAATTTGCCCTAAAAAAAAAAAGCTGCCTCAATAAAATTTGAGACAGCTTTTTTAGCTAGCATAGATACCGATTTAATTGAACCAAGCAAATACTTCGTCTTTCGTTGGCATATTGATATCTAGTTTCAGTTTTTTACGCATACCACCAAGATCATTAAAAACCTTGTTCGGATTCGCTTCTTTTAAAGCTTCAATGGTTGTAAAACCCATTTTTTGTAAAGCAGGAACCCAGGCCGCAGGAATGCCTTGGTCCTCATAATCTTTTACTTCTGCTACTTTGGCGACTTTTTCAGGTCTCATTTGTGGGAAGAAAAGAACTTCTTGGATTGACGCATTATCGGTCAAGAACATAATTAAACGGTCCATACCGATTCCAAGTCCAGAGGTCGGCGGCATTCCATATTCCAATGAACGTAGGAAATCCTGATCAATAAACATGGCTTCATCATCACCTTTTTCAGAAAGACGTAATTGATCTTCAAATCGTTCACGTTGATCAATTGGATCATTAAGCTCTGAATAAGCATTGGCAATCTCTTTTCCACAAACCATCAGCTCAAAACGCTCGGTTAAATCAGGATTATCTCTGTGCTTCTTCGTTAAAGGAGACATTTCTTTTGGATAATCTGTAATGAATGTTGGCTGGATGTAGTTTCCTTCACATTTTGCGCCGAAAATTTCATCGATCAATTTGCCTTTACCCATGGTTTCGTTTACGTCGATGCCCATTCCTTTGGCGGCAATACGGATTTCGTCTTCAGATTTTCCAGTAATATCAAATCCAGTGAATTCCTTAATGGAATCTGTCATCGATATCCGTTTATACGGTGCTCTAAAGTCAATTTTATGTTCTCCGAAGGTAGCTTCAGTTGTACCGTTTACAGCCAACGCACAATGTTCTAACAGACGTTCTGTAAAGTCCATCATCCAGTTGTAGTCTTTATAGGCTACATAAATTTCCATTGCGGTAAACTCTGGATTGTGGGTACGGTCCATTCCTTCATTACGGAAGTTTTTAGAAAATTCGTATACACCATCAAATCCACCAACGATTAGTCTTTTTAAATAAAGCTCGTTGGCGATACGAAGATATAATGGAATATCTAAAGCATTATGGTGTGTAATAAACGGACGTGCTGCAGCACCGCCTGGGATGGATTGCAGGACCGGTGTTTCTACTTCCATATATCCAGCGTCGTTAAAGAACTGACGCATCGCATTGAAAAGCTTCGTACGTTTGATAAATATGTCTTTGTTACTTGGATTTACGATCAAATCTACATAACGCATTCTATAGCGTTGTTCTGGATCTGTAAAGGCATCAAAAGTTTTACCTTCTGCCGATTTAACAACAGGTAGGGGGCGCAGTGATTTGGATAAAACAGTAAATTCTTCTACGTGTACTGCAATGGCCTCGGTTTGTGTCGTGAAGACATAGCCTTTGATACCAACGATATCGCCAATATCCAATAGCTTTTTGAAAACTACATTGTAAAGGTCTTTATTCTCATCAGGACAGACATCGTCACGCTTTATATAAGCTTGAATACGTCCGGTGGAGTCTTGAATTTCAAAAAATGAAGCACTACCCATCACACGACGACTCATGATACGTCCCGCAATGGTGATGTTCTTATAATTCAATTTATCTCTATCGTAATTTTCTAAAATATCAGCAGCATGTGCATTGACGACAAATTCGTTTGCTGGAAATGGATCAATTCCCATATCCAACAACGATTGCATCGCTTGTCTTCTAAGTTGTTCCTGTTCGGATAATACAGTACTCATTCGGTATGAATAATATTTAAAATGTGAAAATCACGCAAAAATAGCCATTTTTTTCAATTCTTTTTATGGATTTTTTTTGAAAACGCTGTAGCGAAAGGAAATGGCATTTCGTTATATGGATAAAAATAGTTAAATAGTGATATTATTACAAGGGGACATTCGACTATTTGATGTTGAGTTTTATAATTTTAATTTCGTAATCTCCTCGAAAAAAGACGTTCATCATGAAGGGGAGGATTCGATAGATTGTTTACATAGGATGTGCTATTGATTGCATATGAAAGGCAATTTGTCTAAGTTTGAAACTTAATAATTAAATGGTTTAAGTGGGTATAATTCGGTCATATTTTTATAACAAGGAGCTATCATCTTTACAGGATGCTTTAGAACGTTGCTTACGCGATCGTGAGGATGGCAAGGCCTTCGTTTATAAGAAGTATTATGGTTATCTCATGGCTATTATTATTCGTTATGTAAAACAGGACGTGGATGCGGAAGAGCTTGTGAATGAAAGCTTTGTTAGGGTGTTCCGGAAATTGGAGTCATTTAATAGGGATATTGATGATGAAAATCTCGAAAAATCGTTTAGAGCCTGGATAGGACGAATTGCTGCCAATATTTCGATTGATTTTTTACGAAGTAAAAAGCAGTTTTATTCGGTTGAAGATTTAGGAGAAGGGGATATGCATACTCCGGCAGTACAATTGGACAGTCGACTAGAGGTCAATGAGATTATGCGTCTGCTCGATCAGCTCCCCGAAATTCAAAAAACTATTTTTAATCTCTATGAGATTGAGGGGTATTCACATGATGAAATAGCCCAAATGCTTAACATACCAGATAGTACGTCAAGGACTTATCTGACGCGAGCGAAACAAAAACTTAGAAAATTATACTTGGATTATACAGGCGTAGTTCAAGAAATAAGATAAATAGTATTGTTACGATGAAAGACAATAAGAAAAAGGAATTGATAGAAGAGATCATTGGACAATTAAAAGACCATGAACTACCTTATAAAGAAGGTTCCTGGGAGAAATTTGCCTCAAGTTATGGCGTTTCAGCACATCGTTCTTCGAATTGGAAATACTGGAGTGCTGCTGCGGCCGTGTTATTGTGTTTTGGTGTGGGGTATTGGGGGCTAAAGAAGAATGTGGAGACTGATTTACCAGAAGTAGTGTTAACACATCTGCCGGAACAGGAAGATGTGTTAGGCGACAACAAAGATTTAAAAGAATCCATCCAGCGTTCATTATCGGATATTAGGGGCGGTAGGGCTTTAAGTCCAGAGGTATTAGCACTGCAAAAGCCCTATACCTATTCTGTACCAACGGCTCATCCGACAGAAAGTTTGGGTAATCACCACTTGGTATTAGGTGCTGGGCGATTAATGCAGGGGCAGGATGTGACTGTATCAGCCGATTTAGGAAGACTGCAGTCCATGCAATTGAAAAATAATTCATTTTCAGCGCAGGTTGGCGTACCTGATAATGAAGCGGAACGGGCAAGCGCGTCAACAAATAACACGTTGACGAATAAAACCGTTATTGCATCGACCAATTCAGGGCTAATCCCGCCTGTTAATCAAACGCAACGTGACGCTGTAAAACTCGCGCAATTGTATGATGCGCAACAAGGGAGAACAAGAACTAGTGTTGTTCACACGAACATTCCTCAAGATAAAAAATGGGAAATGGGCGCTTTTGTATCCCCAGCCTCTACATCGGAAAGCATAACGCTCGGTGGTGGGGTCGCGCTAGCCTATAATATTTCGAGCAAAGTAAGTCTTCGTTCAGGAGCTTCCATTCAACATTATGGAGCTGTTTCGGGTAATTCACCCATTACTCCTGCAATGGGATCAAATTCTCTTAATGCAGATGCGCCAAATTATATTTCTCAATCGAATTTGAATAATTCCTTTGCGATGCGGGCAGCAGATGCAAAAGATGCAAAGAGTAATGAACGGGTTTCAGGTAAAATCCTAACAGTTGATATCCCATTGGATGTTAGATACGCGATAAACAAGAATTTCTATACCTCAGTCGGTGTATCCTATGTTGGTGTATTGGATCAGGAACGCGCAACGATCTATGAAACAAATAATACGGAGTACAGACAAAAATCTCAAGACAAAAATGTTGATGATAAAGGTGTGAACGGCTTTATTAATTTTTCAGTTGGTCGGAAACAGAAAGTTGGAAAATTATCCATTTCTGTAGAGCCTTATTATAAAGCTCCAATCGGAAATTTGAAATCATCCGATTTGAACTATAGCAACGGGGGAGTGAAAATAATTACTAGTTTTTAAATAGCATAATGTTATAAAAAAAGCCGCAGTAAACTTGAAGTTTGCTGCGGCTTTTTTATCGGCTGCAAATCTGGATTTATTAAAGTTCATCAACGCGAACCCAACCCATCCCTGCGGCTTTCGCACCTTCAACTCCTGGGATCCCGTCTTCGTAGACTAGGCATTTTTCCGGAGCAATATTCAATTGAGCAGCTGCCAAAAGAAAGGGTTGTGGTGAAGGTTTTCCCTCAGCTGTATCTCCAGCACAAACCAGTGTTTCCAAATCATCCCATACACCAATGGTGGTTAATGTCATGGATAAGGTTGTTCTGGTTCCCCCTGAAACGGCAGCGATGTGTTTTTTACCTTTCTGATATTTTAGATGTTCAACAACGTAATCTACAGGTTTCGTCTTGAAAACATACTCGTCTCGAAAAATAGTAGACTTTAGTGTGGAAAATTCTTGATAATCGAAATCTACCTCATAGCGTTTGCTGATTTCCTCTGCAACAGCAACCGTGGGCCAGCCGGCAGTTTCATCAATCAAATTGACGTCCAACTCGACTCCGTACTGTTTGGCTGCAGCTTTATAGGCTTGTTTATGTGCGTCCATATTATCAGCTAGGGTACCATCGACATCAAATAATAGCGCGTCATAGGATTCGGCGAGAAGGTTTAGTAATTCAAATTTTCGTTGTGATTCAGGTGACATATATTTTTATAATGAGCAGTAAAAATAAAAAAATATAATTGGACGAGCAAAAAGAAGCCTTTCCTGTGTTACAAGGAAAGGCTTCTTACTGTTAGCTCCGTGTTGAATATTCACAGAGGCAGCCTATATTTAGTGTGAACTTAAATTTTTCGCTTTCTCTTCATCGAAATTAGCTTCTAATTCAGCCAATTTTTTCTTACCGTAGGCCATACGTGTAATCACAACGAATAGCACTGGAACGATAAAGATCGCAAGGAGTGTGGCTGCAGTCATACCACCAAATACCGTCCAACCGATTGTTTGGCGAGAAATTGCTCCAGCTCCATGGGATAGCATCAATGGAATAATCCCCAAGATGAAGGCAAAGGAAGTCATGATAATTGGGCGTAAACGCAATTTTACAGCATCCAACGTTGCCTCATAAAGGTTCATCCCAATATCAACCCGTTCCTTAGCAAACTCCACAATTAGAATTGCATTTTTAGCAGCAAGTCCAATGATGGTGACCAGACCAATCTGCGCATAGATGTTATTATCCAATGTAGGGATTAATGTTAGGGTTAATATGGCCCCAAATACACCTAAAGGAACAGATAATAAAATAGAGAATGGTACAGACCAACTTTCGTATAATGCGGCTAAAAGCAAGAACACAAACAGGATACACAACGCAAAAATTTGGACAGTTTTTGATCCCGATTGCATCTCTTGCAACGACAGACCGGAGAACTGATAGTCAAAACCTTCTGGTAATGTTTGTGCAGCTACTTCTTGTAAGGCTTTCAAAGCATCTCCTGATGAGTAACCAGGGGCCGAACTACCATTGATCTCTACACTTCTAAAGATATTGTAGTGATTGATGATCGAAGGCATAGTCATCAATTCATACTTAACCAGCGTACCCATAGGTACAGGGTTTCCCGACACATTATTGACATACAATTTGTTGATGTCTTCAATATTCATACGGTACGGGATATCAGCTTGTGTGACGACACGGTAACTACGACCATACTTTGTAAAATCATTCACATAGCTACTACCCAAATAGGATGATATCGTCGAATAAATACTGGAGATAGGCACGCCCATGCGTTTTGCCTGTTCGCGGTTCACTTCCAATTTGTAGTTGGGAGAGTTGGTATTAAATAGGGTATAAGCCATGCCAATTTCTGGACGTTGGTTGGCAGCCATCAAGAATTTGCCGACTGTCGCTTCGAAATCTTTGATATTTACCGTCTGTAAATCCTGTACCTGCATAGAGAAACCTCCAGATGTACCTAGACCCGGAATTGCTGGTGGCGTTACCGCCAACACCCTTGCTTTGGTATAGCCCTGGTATTTACCCATAATCATACCAGCGATATCGTTTGCCGTGCGTGTACGGGTTTCCCAAGGTTTAAGCGAAACGAACACTGTTGCACCATTGGATTTAAACGCGCGGTTCAAAATATTGATACCGGAAATTGCAGTAACATACTTGATTTCTGGAAATGTCTTGTGTAGATCGGCTTCAATCTCTTTAAGAACTTCATTTGTACGCGCAGAAGAAGAACCTTCTGGCAATGTAATACCGGCGAAAAATGCACCACCATCCTCTGAAGGAATAAATCCAGTTGGTTTGGTTGTAAACATCCAGCCTGTTCCGATAAAAATACATAACAGAATAATCAATACCAGTGGTGCTTTTTTGATAGCCTGTTTTACACCATTTGAGTACCTGATGGTCACTTTTTCAAACCAAATATTAAATTTGTAGAAAAATTTATTCAAACCTTTAGCGCCTTCATGTACTGCTGTCGGCTTTAATAAAATTGAACATAATGCTGGGGTTAACGAAAGTGCGATAAATGCAGACAGCATAACGGATACTGCAATGGTGATTGCAAACTGTTGATATAATTTACCAACCATTCCAGGGATAAAACCAACCGGAACGAATACCGCAGCCAAAATTAATGCAATTGCAATAACCGGAGCAGTGATATCGCCCATGGCACGACGTGTCGCTTCTTTTGCATCCAGTTTATAATGGTCAATATAGTGCTGGACGGCTTCCACCACAACGATGGCATCATCCACCACAATACCGATGGCCAATACAAAGGCAAGCATGGTCAGGTTGTTGACCGAAAAGCCAAACATTAGGAAGAAGATGAAAGTACCGATGATGGATACGGGGATTGCCAGTACGGGAATTAATGTTGCTCTCCAGCTTTGAAGGAAGAAAAATACCACGACCGTTACCAGAATCAATGCTTCAACCAAGGTGTGGATAACCGAAGAAATAGAGGCATTCACAACCGACACCGTCTCATAACTGATCGTATAATCTACATCCGTTGGAAAAGATTTCTTTAATTTTTCCAAAGCATCGACAATACCTTTTGCGGATTCTACGGCATTTCCTCCTGGGGTTTGATTGATCATCATCGCAGATGAAGTCATACCATTTACGGTAGATGATGTACCATAATTAAATTGACCCAATTCAACACGCGCAACATCCTTTAAGAGTACGATAGATCCATCTTTATTGGTTTTTACAACGATGTTTTCAAAGTCCTCGGGATTTGAAAGATCACTATCGGTAATGATCGGATATTCAAATACCGTCGAAGACTCTTGTGGACGTCCACCAACGCTACCACCAGGTATACGGGAGTTTTGTTCGGCAATTGCTGTGGATACATCAGCAGGAGTCATGCTCAGGTTGGCTAATTTATTTGCGTCAAGCCACACGCGCATCGAGAATGGTTGCCCGAAAGCCGTTACATCACCGACGCCTTTCACACGCAAAAGTGCATCTTTAACGTATAAGTTGTTGTAATTGGCCAAGAAATTTTCACTTCTAGTTCCTTTTGGTGAAGTTAAAGCAACCAACATCAAGATATCGTTATTGGCTTTACGGGTTGTAATCCCCAAACGTCTTACCGCTTCCGGAAGGGCTGGTTCAGCAATTCCTACGCGGTTTTGGACGTCTAAGGTCGCGATATCAATATCTGTTCCCACTTCAAAGGTCACGGTAATTGTTGCTTGACCATTTGACGTACTATTGGACGACATATAAATCATGCCAGGTGTACCATTGATCTGACTCTCAATAAGAGTAGTCACGGTTTGTTCAACCGTCTGTGCATCCGCTCCCGTGTAATTGGCCGTAACCGTTACTGTTGGAGGTGCAATAGAAGGATACTGGCTAATTGGCAATGTAGATACTGCAATGATCCCGATAATTGAAATCAATATCGAAATAACGATTGCGGTAACTGGCCTCTTAATAAATACTTCTGAAATCATTCTATATCTTTTAGATTCTCTTTAAAAAATTAATGGTGTTATTTTCCTTGAGGAGCGCCTTTTGCCGCCTGTTGGGCAGCGACAGCAGCGTCAACTACTTTAACTCCATTTTGGACATTCATGGCACCATCGACAACGATTTTCTCACCATCTTTAACACCTTCTTTGATCACAATTTTGTCACCGGCTTTAATACCTAATTTTACTTGGCGAATTTCAGCTTTACTGCTATCATTTACGGTATAGAGGTTAAATACGCCAAGCTGTTCGAAAACGGCTTTGTAAGGAACCACAACTTCTTCCGTAGCTGAGGTTGTCGATACATTCATCGTAATATTCATACCAGCCCGCAATTCGTTGGCATTGTTCGGGAAAGTAGCGCGCACTTTGATCGTCCCGGTTGCAGGGTCAACTGCGCGGTCAATGGTTGTGATCGTTCCTTTGCCTTCATAAGTGCTTCCATTTGGCAATACAAGAGAAAGATCGGATGATGAATGGCTACTTTGCAGTTGGGTAAATTTGGTAATATCCTTTTCATTTACCTGAAATTCAACAGCTATTGGGCTAGTTGAAGACAAGGTATTCAATAGGGTCGTACCTGGATTGACCAAGGCGCCCAAACGTACCTGTGATATTCCTACGGTACCACTAAAAGGAGCCCGAATGGTCGAACGCGATAAGTTTGTATTCGCGGTGACCAAAGCTGCACGAGCAGACTCTACCTGTGCCTGCGAAGCGGCTACATTCGAAACTGCATTGTCAAATACCTGCTTCGCAATCGCATCTTTATCGGCTAATGTTTGGTAGCGCGCTAGATCTCTTTTTTGCCGGTCCAAATCCGTTTGTGCTACCTGTAAGCTTGCTTTAGCTTGTTGGACAGCCGCATTGTAGCGTGTTCCATCAATTTCATAAAGCGCTTGTCCTGCGGAAACTACTGCGCCGTCAGAAACATATATTTTGGTGATATAGCCGCTTACTTCCGCATATAGATCTGCTTCGTTCAACGGTTTGACTGTTGCTGGATAGCTGATTGTACCTGTAACAATCTCATGTGATGCTACGCCAAAGCTGACAGGAACAACTTTTTCAGCCTGAGCCTGTGCTGCACCTTGCTTTTTTGCATCCTTATTTCCACAAGAGGTCCATACTAATGCCGTCCCAAGGAAGAAAGCGAATAATAATTGTCTTTTATTCATGATTTGTATTAGTTTCCGTTTATTGATTAATTTGTGTGGATTGCCCCAACTGCTTTCTGAACATCTAATTTACTTGATAATAGTGCATAGAGGGAGTTCAAATAATTAAGTTGCGTTGTTTTGAGATCAGTTTCTGCTGTCATTAGATCGAGGTAAGTTTTGATACCTTCGTCATATTGAAGTTTGATGGTCTCGTATACTTCTTTGGAGAGTTCCACATTTTCTTTAGCTGTTTTCCAATCATTTAAGTTAGCATTATAGGTTGCTCTTGCCAGCGAATACTCTGTGTTAATGCTATTTTCTAAATTTTTGATGTTCCAGTCAATTCTTTCTTCCTGCAATCTGGACTTATTGATTTGTTTTTTACGTTTAAATCCGTCGAAAATTGAAAAAGAAACATTTAGGCCGGCAACTGAACCCGGGAAATTATCGGAGTAAAGTTTACTAAATTTATCATTTCGATAGTTGAAAGCGTAATTATAAAAAGCACTTACACTTGGTAAATATGTCCATTTATAGTATTGCGTGCTCAACTGCTGGATTTTTTTGGATGTTTCCAATTGTTGGAATTCAATTCGATTAGAGACATTTATTCCAGCAGTTGTGTCTAACAAAATTTCTGATTCCATATTGCTATTGTCAAAGGATAGCGTCAAATTTTTGCTTTTATCCAAAGCTAGCAATTGTTTGAGGTATTCGTATTTATATTTGCGAAGCTCAACCGTTCTTTTCTCGTCTGCATTCGAATTTGCCAAAGCAATTTGTGCTCGCTTATAGTCGGTCTTATCGACTAAGCCCACATCGTATTGAGACTTTGCATCTTTCAATTGTTTTTGGAGGCGAGCGATATTTTCTCGTACAATCTTGATCTGCTCTTCCGAAGTTAGGATATCATAATAGGCTTTGCTGACCTCTACAACAGCGGTGATCTTTTTGTTCTCCGTATTTTGTTTATTGCCAAGACGTACCAATTCTGCCGCTTTCTTCGCCTGCATTAGCTCTGGATTTAGGATCTGTTGATCCGCTTGAAGCGTTAATGCACTTGCATTGTTCTGCCCCATTTTGATATTATTTCCGCCAATATTTGCTAATGGAACAATAACATTATAATTATAACTTCCTTTTAGACCCAATTGTGGATACCAACCTGAAAGAGAGATGTCAATATCCTTTTCACCGATGGTCTCGTCCAATTGCGCTTGTTTTACAGCGATTTGATTACGTAAGGCGTAATCAATCAGCTGCTGAAGTGTTGCAT
This sequence comes from Sphingobacterium sp. 40-24, assembly GCF_001899705.1. Classification (NCBI taxonomy): domain Bacteria; kingdom Pseudomonadati; phylum Bacteroidota; class Sphingobacteriia; order Sphingobacteriales; family Sphingobacteriaceae; genus Sphingobacterium; species Sphingobacterium sp. 40-24. The sequence continues at coordinate 70,757 of NZ_MKWH01000048.1, forward strand.
TTGCCGGCAAGTTTTCAGATTGCTGTTGTGCAAATCCTGTATTACTCAAAAGCGATAGGGCCGCTAAGGAATAAACGATTTTATTAAACTTCATATATGTAATTAATTATTTTTTTCTCTATTAATAGCCCCATCCCAAATAATCCCCATTAAGTCCTCCACATTTTGTTCGGAAAACTTGAGATCTTTAAATTTGATGCTGTGAACAGTTGATAGTGCCACGCCAATGTAACTTGCCACCAAAAGATGGACATCTACCTGCTTCAAAATTTTTCGATCAATGCCTTCCTGTAAAAAATCAACAACTTTGTTTTGCCCCCCCACAGGTTCTTGTATCTCAGCTTTGTTCTTCTCGTAATAAGGGGAGGAAAAAAACTGCTCAAAAAAACTAAAGATGTGCCCGTTCTCTAGATAGAACTTGACAAAGTTGCGCCAAATATGAAAAAATGAGTCTTTATAGTCGAAATCATCTTTTATACCATCAAAAATATACTCATTGAGTAGTGTTCTACAATGTTTGAACAAACCAAAAATTAGATCGTCTTTTGACGGGAAATAATGGTAGATAGTCCCAATTGCTACATCAGACTCTTGTGCGATTTTGCTCATCGGCGTTCCATGGAAGCCGTTTGTTTGTATAAGTTTTAGTGTGCTGGCAAATACTGCCGCAATTTTTTCATTGGAATTCATCAATCGAACGTTCATTCGGTTGCAAAATTAACGATTAATTTGGATCAAAAATGTCAGAATATTGTTATAAATCAATAAATATAAAACGATTTGAATCAATAATACAATAAGGAAAAAGAGATGAAATTGTTTTCGTATTTTTATTTTTTTTTGATCGGTGGAGGGGAGGTAGAGGTGAAGGATCGCAAATAGAAAAGCGATGATTTGATTAAATCACCGCTTTTCTATTTGCAACCTTTTAAACTTTTCTCAACATCTTCCAAAGGATATAAATTTTTCCCTTTGTTGATCTTGGTATCGATATAGGTTAATACATAAGCGATATCAATTGCGGAAAGATTTGAAGCGGGCATGGTATTATTAAACTTTTTACCCGCAACTTCAAGTTCACCAGAAGTTCCGTGCTTGATGATGCAAGCAAGATCTTTACGATGAGTTTGCAGAAAGGTGGTATCGGTTAGGGGCGGATAGAGATTGCCCAATCCTTCACCTTTCTCTCCATGACAATTTTGACAATGTGTTCGGTATACCTTTTGACCGTTGACCGCATATTGCGCAGTTTTGATATCAACTTCATGCTGACAGCTTATCAAGACCGCTAAAATAGCACCAATTGTTATACCTGTTTTTAAGAGAATGTGCATGTTATTTTTTATCCTTGCTCAAGAGTAAAGGTAAGTCGTTCATCAGTTTTTTTACTTGCTCATCATTTGTACCGTCGTAGGCGCCCCGAATTCGCTTATCTTTGTCTATTAAGACAAGGTACCCCTGATGATCGTAACCTCCAGGCGCATTTTTATCTTCAGCGGTATAAACCAGGTATTGATTGGCTAGGCCATATATTTCTGCTTTAGTCCCCGAAACAAATTGCCAGTGATTATTGGTTACACCCAATTTATTGGCATAATCTTTCAGTACGTAGGGTTGATCGTATTTAAAGTCTATACTATGGGACAGGAAACGAACTTCTTCATTATCCTTGTATTGCTGGTATATCTTTAATAGGTTGCGATTCATCGTTGGACAGATACTTGGACAATGGGTAAAGAAGAAGTTGGTGATATATACTTTACCCTCAAAATCTTTGTCTGAAATCATTGTACTATCCTGATTGAGCAGTTTAAAAGGCGGAATAGTATGATAGACTGTATCTACGATTTGTTTTCCATCAACTGTTTTTTCTACAGCTTCTCTTTCGCCATAGATGGGTAAGCTTGTCTGGCTATTGTTTTTACAGGAAAATAAACCGAGTAAAAGACCAGTTGCGCAGTAAAATTTAGTTATGGATCTCATGTATTTAATAGTTTTGTTTGTTAAAGCTTGATTCCATCTTTACACGAACAACTTAATGTTAACCTAAAGAGGGGCGGACTGTGTTATTTGAATTTTTGGATTTAAAAATTCTTTAATTTGTCTTGGCTTTCTTTAGCAACATTATCAAATATTTTTTTCATATCACTTACTTTTTGAAGCTCTGTTTCAAAATATTTAACATCTGTTGAATCTGGGTTATATCCTTTCATCCAGTCCATCATATGGTCTGTAGCACTTTCTAAATTAGCTTTCAATGTGCTTAGCTCTTTTCTTGTTAAATTGGTGTCTAAATCAGCCTTAGTTGTTTTTAGGTTTTTTAAATTTGCCAAAATAGAATCTATCTTAACAGCATCGCGGTCGAAATGAGCGATTTGAGGCATAATTTCATCATGTATCTTAATAGTTGAATCTTGCAGGGCTTTTACACCTGTTGCACCATTTCCCTGGGTTCCACATGCTGCTATTGCCAAGGATGCGATAGCTACAAACGCGATTTTATTCATGTTTTATGTTTTTTGGTAATTGGACAAATATATTAATTTCTTATGGCTCAATATTTCGATTTCTGGAAGGGAATGTAAAATTCAAGTCACGAATATAGGTTTCACAACGTACCGTGGCACAGAGATCGCCAGACTTATCTTTAATTTCCAGGGTAAAATCCTTTACTACTTTGCCTTTTGTGCGGATAATATGAGCACATTCTTCAAGGATTTCCTCTGAGAGTTGCACAGAATATTCCACGCTGGTTTTGCCGGGTTTCTTAAAGGTGATCTGTGATGATTTTAACCAAGCAACGGTTTTCTTAAAGCCAATTTTTTGAAGGTATTGGTCGATTAGGATAGGGAAGATGGGGTCTGCTGCAGAAAAGATTGTTCCACCAAAGAGTGTTTTGTTGGTATTGATGTTGAATGGTGTTTTATATATTTTTACTTTGGCACCTTGGAAGCCAGGACTAATTTTTTTTACCCAGATTCCTTGAAATAGAAAGGGCGGGTAAATACGTAATAGCCATGTTAAGGCAAGTGGACTATATCTCATGATGCAAAAATAAAACAATGTGTCGGATTATTTTTCGAAATCTTGGTTTTATAGCTTCACTATGGTATTTTTACAGATCAAAAAACCTAAAATGTCAACAATAAAAGAAAAACAACCCAATAAAAAAGTGTGGTTACTGGTTATGATTGCGTCACTGGGCTATTTCGTCGATATCTATGATTTGATTATTTTCTCCATCGTCCGTATTCAGTCCTTCACTGATATTGGCGTCCCTGCGGAAGAGATGCGGGTAAAAGGTGAATTTGTGCTCAATATGCAAATGGGCGGTTTGCTGTTGGGTGGAATTCTTTGGGGGATTATAGGGGATAAATTTGGACGTTTAAAAGTGCTTTTTGGATCGATTCTTTTATACTCTGTAGCGAATATTGCAAATGGTTTTGTACATGATGTGCTTATGTATGGTATTATTCGTTTTATAGCGGGCGTTGGTTTGGCCGGAGAACTGGGGGCGGGAATTACCCTGGTTTCTGAAAGTATGCATAAATCAAAACGCGGTTATGGGACCATGTTGGTTGCCGGTGTCGGTGTTTTAGGCGCTATATTGGCCTATTTTGTCTCGGAAGAATTTGACTGGCGGACGGCCTACTTTGTCGGTGGTGGAATGGGCTTACTGTTGCTATTGTTGCGCATTGGCTCTTTTGAATCAGGATTATTTAAGGAGCAAGATAAATCGGGTGTTGTGAAAGGGGATATTCGCATGCTTTTCACAAATAAAAGCCGCTTAAAACGGTATGTCAACTGTCTATGCATTGGTCTTCCAATCTGGTTTGTTGTCGGTGTTTTGGTTACTCAAGCTCCGGAGATCGGTAAGGCCTTGGGGGCTGCAGGTACACTGAGTGCTGGTCAAGGGGTGATGTTTACCTATATCGGTATTTCTATCGGGGATGTACTGGCAGGAATATTCGCACAGATTTTAAAATCCCGCAAAAAAGTGGTGTTTATATGTCAATTAATTATCATTGGAAGTTCACTATGGTATTTATTGAGTGATGGTATTACCGCGACGAAGTTTTTAAGCCTTGCCTTTATAATGGGCTTAGGAGTAGGGTATTGGGCAACCTTTGTGACTATCTCAGCGGAACAATTTGGTACAAATCTTAGAGCAACTGTCGCAACGACGGCCCCCAATTTTGTACGGGGTGCACTCATTCCGTCAACAATGCTATATGGACTTCTAGTAAATGCATTTGGAATTGTGCCAGCAGCAATTACAATGGTTGTCGTTCTTTCGGGTATAGCAATTTATTCGTTGACCCAGTTAGAAGAAAGCTTTGATAAAGATTTAGACTACCTGGAAGAGTAGTCAATAAATAGCTATTTTTTTCGTCCCGGACATTTTTTACAGCGTTTGCCTTCTTTATATTTTTTGCAACACTTTTTAAAGCAGGCACAAGAAAAGTCAGAAAAAGGGTTCATAGCCGTATTCCGAAACTGAAACAACCCAGCTTTATTTTCTGACTCATCGATCTCCAACACAGATTCAATAACTTCGTTCATAATACAAAGTTACAATTTGTTTAAAACAATTCTAAATAATAGAATTGTTTTTACATTTTTTTGATCAGATTTTCAATTATTTTAGGGAAGTACTGATGTTCGAGTTGCTGTCCTTTAAATTTAATAATGTCTAAAGTATCGTTGGGATCCACTTTGAATCGTGCTTGGTATATAATTTCCCCCTCGTCGAAATGTTCATTTGCGAAATGGATCGTAATGCCATGTTCCTCTTCCTTATTGGCCAAAACGGCTTTATGTACATGGTCACCATACATACCTTTGCCACCATATTTTGGTAGGAGAGCAGGATGTATATTTATAATTTGATTTGGAAATGCTTTCAGCAGGTTATTTGGAACGAGCCAAAGAAAACCCGCCAAAACAATCAGATCAATATTTAAGTTTTTAAGAATGTTGACAACGTTGTCGGTTTTGTAAAATTCGTCACGATCAAATATATGTGCAGGTATTTCAAAATTGTCGGCTCGTTGAATAACGTAAGCATCAGGGTTATTGGATAAAATCAAGGCAACCTCAGCTTCATCTGAATACTTGAAATGTTCCATTATTTTTTGAGCATTGGACCCTGAACCTGAAGCAAAAATAGCAATTCGTTTTTTCACGATTAATAAGTATTAATAGATTTGATCGATTTAAAAATTAGCCCAAACTTACGGATTTTTTGTAAAAAAACTAAAATAATAGTTGACTGAAGCGCATTTTTAAGTATTATTGATTAAAATTAATTGAATAGTCACTGTTGGTTTAAATTTCTTTAACATGAGGTTCCTTTGTTCCCTATTTTTTGTAAGTGTATTTTTCTTATTTAAACCTGTTTTTGCACAGGTACCCAAAACACTTCCATCGTTTACTTTTGAGGAGGTCTATCAGGCCAGCAAGTTTAATTCAGACAGGCTTCCAAAATCGGGCTATATTGTGTTGGATTTTTACGACCCGGGTTGTGGCCATTGCCAGAAAATGGGGGCTGGTATCGCACGCAATTTGTCCAAATTCAAGAATGTATCCTTCTATTTTATCTCCATGAATGATAAGCCTTATGTCGATGGATTTATTAATATGCATGCGAAGGCATTGAAAAGTGCCCCAAATGTCAAATTCTTGTTTGATGCTGGAACTCAATTTATTGAAAAATTTAAGCCAAGCAATTACCCATCGCTCTATATCTATGACGCAAAAACCAAAGTATTGGTACAGCATTTGGACGGCGAAGACGATGTAAACAAGTTGTTAAAAGCTTTAGGTATTACAGGTTAAATGTTTAAAAATTAACAATAAAAAAAGAACGTCCGACAGTACTGTCGGACGTTCTTTTTTTATTGTTCTTGTTTATTGATGAACACAAATTTACCGTCGAATACATCCAGACGAATAATCGAATCGCGATTTACTTTTCCGGATAAAATTTCCTTTGATAGTTCATTTAAAATTCGTTTTTGAATAACACGTTTTAGTGGCCTAGCCCCATAAATTGGGTCATAACCAAGCTGTGCCAACCAATCCATTGCTTCATCAGAAGCCGTAATGAATATATTTTGTTCGGCCAGCTGTTTCTGAACATGTGCAAATTGTAAACGAACAATATCTCCAATTTCGTCTCGATTTAATGGCGTAAACATAATCACTTCATCGATACGGTTCAAAAACTCGGGGCGAATCGACTGTTTTAAAAGATCGAAGACCTCATTGCGTGTTTTGGCGATAATTTCATCCCTATTATCATCGGTCAGATGACTGAAATTCTCCTGTATAATGGTTGACCCCGTATTGGAGGTCATGATGATAATGGTGTTTTTGAAGTTTACCGTACGACCTTTGTTGTCTGTAAGATGGCCATCATCCAATACCTGCAATAGGATATTGAATACATCGGGATGAGCTTTTTCAATTTCATCTAACAAAACAACAGAATAGGGTCTTCTTCGGACTGCTTCAGTCAACTGTCCGCCTTCATCATAGCCGACATATCCCGGAGGCGCTCCGATTAAACGAGACACGGCGTGTCGTTCTTGATATTCCGACATATCAATACGAACCATGGATTGTTCGTCGTCAAATAAGAACTCGGCAAGTGCTTTTGCAAGTTCGGTTTTTCCGACTCCGGTAGTCCCCAAAAATATGAACGATCCTATTGGTCGTTTCGCATCATTTAATCCAGCACGTGATCGACGAATGGCATCGGAAATAGCTTCTATTGCTTCATCCTGACCGGCGACACGTTTATGAAGCTCTTCCTCCAGATTCAATAATTTTTCGCGTTCTGATTGAATCATCTTGCTCACAGGTATTCCTGTCCATTTTGCGACAACATCAGCAATGTCTTCTGAAGTAACTTCTTCTTTGAGCATACGCTTGCTTTCTTGTTTTTCAGCGAGTTCAGCCTTTAGTTTGTCTACTTTTTCTTGCGCTTCTTTAATTCGTCCATAACGAAGTTCTGCTACCTTTCCATAGTCTCCGGAACGTTCGGCCTGCTCAGCTTCGAGTTTGTAGTTTTCAATATTCTCAATCTCTTGATTGACATTGTCAACAAGACTCTTTTCTTCTTGCCATGACGCTCTTAAGGTATCTCTTTCCGCAGATAGATTAGCGATACTTTCCGATAATTCTGCAACTTTTTTATCGTCATTTTCACGTTTCAAAGCTTCACGCTCAATTTCCAATTGCATGATACGACGTTCAAGCTCATCGACAGCTTCCGGTACAGAATCCATTTCAAGGCGCAATTTGGATGCTGCCTCATCAATTAAATCAATCGCTTTATCTGGTAGAAAACGATCGGCAATATAGCGCTGTGACAATTCCACGGCAGCAATGATAGACTCATCCAGAATGCGTACTTTATGGTGTGTTTCGTAGCGTTCTTTTAGGCCACGGAGAATGGAAATGGCATCTTGCGTGTCAGGTTCTTCAACCATAACTTTCTGGAATCTGCGCTCCAATGCTTTATCTTTCTCAAAGTATTTTTGGTATTCGTTTAAGGTTGTCGCTCCAATTGCACGTAGTTCACCTCTAGCTAACGCCGGTTTGAGGATATTAGCCGCATCCATTGCGCCTTCACCACCTCCAGCACCTACCAATGTATGGATTTCGTCGATAAAGAGTATAATGTCTCCATTGGAATCGGTAACTTCTTTTACAACCGCTTTTAGACGTTCTTCAAATTCACCTTTATATTTAGCTCCGGCAACCAAAGCGCCCATATCTAAGGAAAATACAATCTTAGATTTTAAGTTTTCGGGTGCGTCGCCTTTTATAATTCTGTAAGCAATACCTTCCGCAATAGCCGTTTTACCAACCCCAGGTTCACCGACAAGTATCGGGTTGTTTTTGGTACGACGGGAGAGTATTTGCATCACACGTCGAATTTCTTCATCACGGCCGATGACGGGATCCAATTTTCCGGACTCGGCATATTCATTTAAATTTCGGGCATATTTCCCCAGTGCATTGTAGGTGGCCTCCGCATTTTGATCAGTTACCCGACTGTTTCCGCGCAATTCTTTTATGGCGGTCTTTAAGTCTTTTTCTGTAACGCCCTGTGACTTAAGTAATGTTGAGGTCTTATCAGAAGTTGCCAGAATACCCAATAATAAATGTTCTACCGAGACAAATTCGTCATTGAATTCTTTGAGATAGCCCTGTGCTTTCTGAAGTGCATTGTTGGCATCGCTACTTAAATAAATATTGCTGCCACTGACCTTCGGAAAACCTTCAATTTGTTTATCTAGTTCCGTTCCGAGATAGCTGATGTTGACATTTAACTTTTTTAATAAGTGGCTGACAACATTTTCATCCACTGTGAGTAAAGCTTTTAAAATATGCGCTGTCTCAATCGCCTGTTGTTGATGGCCAGCCGCAATTTCGGAAGCTTTTTGTATAGCCTCTTGGGCTTTAATTGTATAGTTGTTAAAATTCATTTTTATTCTCTTATTTAAAGTTTCGTTGATACATATGGGTTATAACAATTGAAGTGCCATTCGGGTTTTAAGCCACACTTCGGAAAAAATGGCAATAATTTTTATTGAATCATGACAAATTTTCAGTTATTAAAAATAATGCGCTTGATTTTTAAATAATTGGCTTAGCAGGGTATAAAATTCTTGAAATCGACTTGCATTTTTGGTTTAAGCTTTCGATATTTGCAGCATCTTAAAACGGTCAGACGTTATAAGATTGAAAAGAAGTAACGCCTCTTTAGCTCAGCTGGTAGAGCAACTGACTTGTAATCAGTAGGTCATTGGTTCGATTCCGATAAGAGGCTCTTTTAAGCAACATGCATTAAACTTCTTTAAAAAGCCTCTTTAGCTCAGCTGGTAGAGCAACTGACTTGTAATCAGTAGGTCATTGGTTCGATTCCGATAAGAGGCTCTTTGAGCGACACTCATTAAAATTCATTTGAAAGCCTCTTTAGCTCAGCTGGTAGAGCAACTGACTTGTAATCAGTAGGTCATTGGTTCGATTCCGATAAGAGGCTCATAAAAAAGATCTCCAAGATTTCTTGGAGATCTTTTTTTGTTTAGTCCAAACTAAGTTTTGCTGCTATAGCGATTTTCTTTGGTATATCTGTGTTATCCATTTTCTGACTGAATTGCTCGGAGCCAACTCCGATCGCATATACCGGTGCATAGGCGGCCGAATGGTTATTAGAGGCCCAGCTTATTGATCCCATCCGATTTAAGATTGAAATACTCAATGCGGCTATTTTGTCGTCGCTTGCGTAAAGGCTTTTTGCGGTTTCATTTTGATGATCGACAAAGCTTTTTTGATAGGCAGCTTCTAAAGCACTACGATCAGTTTCATGGATTGTAATTTTGGAAAATAAACCAGTTTGAGCAGCAATGAGATTCTTGAGATCGTCCCATGTTGCATTTGGATTATTCTTACGAAGGTTGCCAATTGCGTTCGAAAGTTCTGCATGCGAGGTTTTTTGGTGGGACAAGAATTTTGTTTTCAGCGAAGAACTTCCATTACCGACACCTAATCCTCCTGTTTCATGGTCCGCTGTAACGACTATAAGTGTTTCATTTGGGAATTTTTTATAAAAATCATAGGCGAGTTGTACGGAGGCATTGAAATCCAATACTTCCTGAATCGTCGTAGCCGCATCATTTGCATGGCATGCCCAATCAATTTTTCCACCTTCAATCATTAAAAAGAAACCATTTGTATTGTTTTTATGCAGTGAAGTGATAGCTGCAGATGTGATATCTGCCAATTTTAAATCATTTGGCTTTTGGTCTATGGCATATTTAAGGGCATCTATGGGACTGCCATCTGAATTCATCAATATGATCTTATCTGATTTATTGGGTAGTTGTGCATAAGCATCTTTTCCTTTAAGCACGTTATAGCCGGCTTTTTCTAATATGGGGAAAAGCGATGGCGCCTTTTTATGATCAAATGTTGTTTCGGGTTTGAGAAAATTGGATCCGCCAAAAAAATCAAAATTGGAAGTGACAATTTCTTTACCGATTTCATAATACATGTCGCGGTCTGCTTGGTGCGCATAAAATGAAGCCGGGGTAGCGTGGTCTATGCTGACGCTTGTAATAATACCGACTTTCTTTCCTTTTTGCTTAGCGGCATAAGCTATACTCTTATAGGGTACTGTTCCAGTACTGTCCATACCGATAACGCCATTTTTGGTTTTTTTTCCAACGGCTAATGCGGTACCTCCAGCGCCTGAGTCCGTTACGCCATTGGAGAGTGAATGTGTGGAGGCAAATCCAACATGAGGAAATTGGGTAAACACAAGTGGGATGGGATTATCTTTATGCTGTACTTCCGCTTGATGAATTTCGGTGAGATTAACCTGGTTGAGGCCCATGCCATCACCAATTAAGTAAAAGATGTATTTTGCTTCTTGGCCAAAAGAGGGGCAAACATGTAAAAAAACGAGGAGAAACAGAAATAAAACGTGTTTTTTCATTTGAATGGTTGTTATTTTAAAAAAACACAAATTACAGCCTTAGGATTAGCTTACTGTTAATTCAATATTATGAATTGTTTTTTTACTTGTTTCAACTGGTTTCTGCTGCTAATTTCTGGATATCTTTCACGGTTACTGTATGAATACCTGTTGTGTAGCGATTGATCGCCTGTAAAATTGCGGAAGCAACTTGTGCTACCGAAAGTGGCTTATAGGATTTGAATAATCCTATCGAATTAAGGATACGAAGGGTAGTAATGGCTGTCTTTTCACCGAAGCGATCTGTGTTTGGTCGAATTAATCCTCTCGGCTGGAAAATGATAAGCCGATTGAAATTTAGTGCTTTAACATCCTGTTCAAGGGTTCCTTTCATGCGGTTATAAAAAATTTTTGATGCAGGATCCGCAAGAAGAGCCGATAATAAGAGAAATGTAGGAAAACCATTTTTCTTGGCCAATGCCGCAAATTGCAAATTAAGATCATGATCTATTTTCCATTGTGCATCTTTACTGCCAGCGTCCTTTAATGTGGTGCCAAGGCAGGAAATAGCGATGTCGCCTTGGATCTCGCGCTCAAAATCCGTTAGATTTTCAAAATCTACGATAACCTGTTTCAATTTAATGTGCTCATCAAACGACACACGTCTTAAAAGAACAACGATTTCCGTAACTTCCTTAGATTTCAACATCAATTGAATGAGCGCCCTTCCTGTAGCACCAGAACTGCCAATTAAAACTACCTTCATTATTTCCTTACTTATTTTCTTTACTAATTATCTTGAATGAATTGCTTTACTGAGCGTTATTTGCCGAGATGATTGAGTATGCAATTAATCTTTATAATTAGGCTTGCCAGGAGTAAAGCGAACAATAGATTGATCCAATCGGAGGGTGTCTGCTACAGTGATTAGATCTTCTTCGACAATAAAATTTTGATCAATAGCGGTTTTTATTGTTGTAAAGTCCTCTTGATCGGCGTCTTGGAAATAGAGTAGGGATTGAATTGTAGATACTGCCACCAGTTCGAGTAATTCGTCTTCACCTTCGTATCCAACGTAGAAAAAATCAGCCATAATATTGATATTTGATGTTATACGAATATACTTTTTTATTTTTAAAATTTGTCAAATAGCGTGATAACTTCTTGAAGAGTGATAGACATTATGTCAAAAAGTTGTTGAAATTTGACTTTCTTTTATCCAGTTGTGGGCAGCCAGTGTAAAATACATTATATTTGATATAGTCATTTTAAAGATAATTAACAATAAGTTTTAATAACGATGGATAAAGAGCAGATACAAAATTGGTTAGATAATGGGTATGATATACTTCATCATGGAAGACCAGTGAAGGTTGAAGGTGATTTGTGGGATTACATCGATGGATTGGGAAGTTATGAAAATGTGTATGTTTTACGAGAATTAATCTATTGGACGGAAGAAGAGTTGGCAAATATTGGTAAATAGCGTTGAGACCCTGAAAATCCGTGTTCAGGATCCCTTCGGTTGTTTCTTGTGCTAGAATATAATATTACGTTTGAAAGCACAGCCTAATTCGATAAGGGAGTCTGTCTTCGCAATTCCTGAAATGCTATCGATTTTTTCATAAAGTAGTTGTCGCATATGTTCGTGATTTTTAGCAATAATTTTCACATATAACGTGTAGTTGCCCGTAATATAGTAGCATTCTGTAACTTCTGGTATTTTTTTGAGCTCTTCAATAATTCTGCTCGAATCATGATCTTTTTCTAAACTTAGCCCGGTAAAAGCACCCCAGTCATAGCCTAGCTTCTTTTCATTCAATACGGGCTTTATACCTGTCAGTATCCCTTGTTCCGTCAAACGGTTGATTCGTTGATGGATCATGGTATTGGATACGCCCATGGCTGTTGCTATTGCAGAGTAGGCCATCCGTCCATCTTCGTCTAAATATTTTAAAATCTGTAGATCAAAGTCATCGATATTATTCATTGTAGAAAGCGGTTTAAAAGTTAATTTTAATGTTTATAAGCTAATTTAGTGTTAAATTTTATTTTCAGTCAATAAAAAAGTAAATATTGTATATTTGTTTTATTAGAAAAAACTGAATTATGAGTACAGTAGCTAAACAAGGTAAGGGCGAGATGTTCATTGCCAAAGAAGAAAAATATGGAGCGCACAATTATCATCCTCTTCCGGTCGTATTAGAACGAGCTGAAGGAGTTATGGTATGGGATGTTGATGGAAAATCTTATTTTGATTTCTTGTCTGCATATTCTGCTGTCAATCAGGGACACTGCCATCCACGGATTGTACACGCTTTAAAAGAGCAAGCCGAGAAATTAACATTAACATCCAGGGCATTTTATAATAATAAACTGGGTGATTTTGAAGAAATGCTTTGTCATCTTTTTGGATTTGATAAGGCTTTGGTCATGAATTCGGGAGTTGAAGCTGTGGAAACAGCAATGAAGCTTTGTCGTAAATGGGCCTATCAGGTGAAAGGTGTAGCAGCCAATCAAGCGAAAATTGTCTTTGCCAAGGACAATTTCCATGGTAGGACAATCTCTGTTATATCGGCATCCAATGATCCTACTGCAACACATGAATTTGGTCCCTTTTTAGATGGCATAGTACTCGTTCCCTATAATGATGTTGATGCACTAGAACAGTTATTTAAAGCAGATGAAAATATCGCCGGTTTTATCGTTGAGCCAATTCAGGGCGAAGCGGGTATTGTCGTTCCTGATGAGGATTATCTGATGCGCGTGAGACAATTATGTACAAAATACAATGTATTGTTTATTGCAGACGAAATTCAAACTGGTATTGCTCGGACGGGAAGCATGTTGGCATCCTATGCTATTGATGATGCGCAGAGTCAAAGCAAACCAGATGTTCTGATTTTAGGGAAAGCTTTATCGGGCGGTGTATTGCCGGTATCGGCAGTGTTGGCAAATGATTCCATTATGTTGTGTATTAAACCGGGCGAACATGGTTCGACTTATGGTGGTAATCCCTTAGCCTGTGCAGTAGCTATGGAAGCGCTAAATGTTGTGCGGGATGAAAATTTGACGCAACGGGCGTTTCAGATGGGGGCCTTGTTTTTGGATGGATTGCGTCAGATTGCTGCTAAGTGCACGTTAATTACAGAAGTGCGAGGAAAGGGGCTCTTGACTGCCATTGTAATTGATGCGGATGAAGAAAGTGATTTGGCCTGGAATATCTGTCTCAAATTTAAAGAAAATGGACTTTTAGCGAAGCCTACACATGGTAACAAAATTCGATTGGCTCCGCCGCTGGTTATTACAAAAGAGCAAGTCGAGACTTGCTTAGGGATCATTGAGCGATCGTTGACTAATTGGAAATAGTGTATGGAGAAAATGATTGAATTGATCAAAAACAGATCGGATATAGGAGCAGGGACTAGGGGTTCAGATCTGGGCATCGACGCCATCGAGATAGCTGCAATTAATAAAGGAAGTCAATATTTCATTAACTATCCATTTGTTGATGTGCCGACTCGAAATAGCTCCATTTATCAGAATGATAATCATCCTTTTGCGAAACATATTCAGCAGATTTATGAACAATGCAAACAAGTAGCTTCTACCGTTGAAGATAGCTTATCTTCCGGCAATTTTCCATTGGTATTTTCAGGGGATCATTCCTCCGCAATGGGGACGATCAGTGGTATAAAGTCCGCTTATCCTGATAAACAACTCGGTGTGATCTGGGTAGATGCGCATGCCGATATTCATTCTCCGCACACAACACCTTCTGGTAATATGCATGGAATGCCTTTAGCGGCGATGTTGAATGAGGATAATATCCCATGTAAAATCAATGAAATAGACGAATCGACACAAGAATTTTGGAATAAACTAAAACGAATAGCTGGCCCAGTAGGTAAAATACTATCCAATCATTTGATTTATTTTGGTGTAAGGGATACGGAAGAACCGGAAGATCAGGTCATTGAACGACTTGGCATTAAGAACTATCGTGTGGAAGATACCAGACAGCGGGGAATAACCGATTGTGTGGCTGAAGCATTGAAAATCCTAGAAGCATGTGATATGGTTTATATCTCTTTTGATGTGGATAGCATGGATAGTGAATTGATCTCGGATGGCACGGGAACACCAGTACCGAAGGGGTTTTTGCCAAGGGAGATTGTGTTGATTTTAGAAGAGATCATCCGATCTGGTAAGGTAATTTGTTTTGAAATTGTTGAAGTTAATCCGTTATTGGACAATAAAGGTAATAAAATGGCAGAGGTGGCATTTGATATATTAGAACGGATCACTCCGCTCATTGAATTGAAATCGAGTAATTAACCGGTTTTGGGATTGTCTATTTTCAAGCCCTTTTATTGATGTGTATCGTCAATAAAAGGGCTTTTTTAATAGTATATCGTTGAGCTTGGTGGATAAAAATAAGTCAGGCTTCCTGATGTTAAAACTCGTATTACTCTATGTGATTTAATATTGTGTTAACATGTTTCATGTACATTTGCAATTCGATTATTTACATGAAATATGAGGATTTCTGATAAAATTATTTTGTTTCTACTTTTTTTTATACAGCTTTTTTTGTGGCAGCCAGGTACTGCGCAGGTTAAATCCTTTAAAGATATCAGGGCGTTAAGTCAAAACCATCCGGATTCTGCAATTATGCTCGTAAAAAAACGTTATGCAAAAGCTGTTACGGATAAAGACTTATTATTACAAGCCAATTGTTTACAGGCGATTGGATGGTTATGTGTTAATCAGGGGCATTATGGACAGGCGCAGGACTACTATTTTCAAGCTGATCGAATCTATACGCAATTGAATTCAAAACAGCATCTTGCTTCGAATTGGAGTGATATCGGGGAGCTTAATATTTTCAACAAACAACATGATCTAGCGAAAGTTTATTTTAACAAGGCGCTACATTCTTTCCGAACAGAAGGGGATAAAAATGGAGAGGCAGGTACATTAGGGAATATAGGTCATTTATTTGAAAAGGAAGCGAACTACGACTCCGCCTTTGTCTACCAGAATCTTGCTTTGTCCATTTATAGCAGTATTGGGAATAAAAATGGAGAAGCTAAGATCCATGAAAATTTAGGCAGTATTTATGAAGATCTTGCAAGATATGACAGCGCTTTTTTTCATTTTGAAAAAGCACGTACCCTCTATACGGAAACAAAAGACAATTATGGAAAAATTGTGGTCATAAATAATATGGGCGATATTTTTAGGAAGACCAATAAATATCCAGAAAGTATCAAACTCACGCAATTGGCTTATCAGATGGCGGAAAATTTGGGTGATGTGTATCAAATGGCTGCTACGACAAAAGATTTGAGTAGAACCTACGCCTTGCGCGAGCAGATGGATAGCGCCTATTTTTATGCAGAAAAGAGCCGTAAGTTGGTGCTTGAACTTTATAGTGTGGATGGTGCTCGCCATACTGCTTTTTTTCAGGCACTCTACGATATGAATCAACAAGCCGAAGAGATCGAGAAATTACAAGTAACCAAAAGAATCAACTTAATCATGCTCTGGGGAACAATCGTGGTTTTAATTTTGTTAATTGTATTATCCTATGTATTGCATAGTCGCCAGAAAATTAAGATCAAAAACCAGATCTCCGATTCCCGAAAACAGGAGGCCGAACGCGAGTTGACCGAAATTGCACTTAAAAACCAGTTGCTTGAAGATAAGCAGCTCAAACAAGAACTGTCGCTCAAGCAAAAGGAATTGACATCCCATACCTTAAATTTAATCCGTAACAATCAATTTTTGGAAGAACTTCGTGATGAATTAAAAGAAATGGTTAAGGACGAACGCCGGGATCAAAAACGACAGATGCAGAAGTTGGTGTTGCAGATCAATGAAAATATCACACAGGGTATTCATTGGAAAGAGTTTATGGGAACTTTCGAAAAGGTGCATCACAGCTTTTTTGAAAAACTTATTCAACGATTTCCAGATTTGACGGCAGCGGATATGCGGTTAATCGCATTGCTTAAAATAAATTTGAATAATATCGATATTGCCGTCTTATTGGGCATATCACAAGATAGCCTTCGTGTTGCCAGACATCGATTGCGAAAAAAATTAAGACTAGAACAAGGAGAGGATCTCGCGGGCTATCTTGTTGGGATTTCATAATTTTTTAACACAGGGGTAATAGAATGTTAATGGCGCTTAAATTTAGTTTAAACTGCTGTTTATTAGTTGTTTATTATCGCTTGTTTCCTCGCTGTATAGCCCACTTTCTACCTTGTTTCCTTGTTGTAACGCTCGATATTTTGTGTGATTAAAATTGGCTGCCATCTTTGCGACAACAATCAGAGATTCATAATAATCTAAGCAAAATGAAAAACTTTTTAACAGTATTACTTGCCTCAAGTATTTCGGTCAGCGCTGCTTATGCGACCAAAATCAAAGGTAAGGTATTGGATGGTCAGACTGGTGAAGCTATTGCTGGTGCAACAGTTTTCTTGGAACAAAGTGGGCTATCGACCAAAACACAATTGGATGGTTCGTTTGAATTCAAAGGATTATCTGCAGGTGTGGATAAGGTCCATATCAAGCATATGGCTTACGCCGAACTAATTAAAGAAATCGAGATTCAAAAAGAAAATACCCCTCATTTTATTTTTCAGCTGACATCGACCGAACAAACATTAATGGAAGTAACTATAAAAGGACGTCGAAACGGTGGGGATGACGATCCTAGCGCGCGGCGTTTGGAAAAGAATGCGTCACAAATTATGAATGTTGTTTCGGCGCGCGCAATAGAGATTTCTCCCGATATCACCGTCGCAAATGTTATACAGCGTGTTTCGGGTGTATCCATAGAAAGAAATTCGAATGGCGAGGGGCAATACGCAATTCTGAGAGGGATGGATAAACGTTACAACACGACTTTGGTGAATGGCGTAAAAGTTCCGAGTCCAGATAATAAATACCGTTATGTGCCTTTGGATTTATTTCCTTCAGATATGTTGGAACGCTTAGAAGTCTACAAGTCGCTAACACCAAATATGGAAGCCGATGCAGTGGGTGGGGTTGTCAATATGGTTATGAAATCGGCGCCGACAAAGCTATTGCTTCAAGCAAATTTGGCAACGGGTTATAGCCAACGTTATTTTAATCGGGATTTTGGAAGTTTTTCGACAAGCGGAATCTCGGCAAAATCGCCCTATGAACAGCATGGGAAGAATTACAATGCAACCGCTGCTGATTTTAATAAGGGTGCATTAGATTATACTTATAAAAAGCCCCTTCCAGACCTTGTCGGCAATTTGACAATAGGCAATCGGTATTTGGATGATAAATTGGGCGTTATTTTGGGTGCGAGTTATCAAAATTTACATCGTGGCAGTCGTTCTATTTTCTACAAATCGGCTGTCGTTGGCGTAAATCCCAATGCGGTAATTACTGAGCAGAGTGATCGTCAATATGATGAACAGCAACAACGCTTAGGTTTGCATAACAAGATCGACTATCGATTTAATCTGAATCATCGGATTAGCTTCTATCAAATGTATGTGAATTTAAATAACATGCAATTGCGTGATGCTGTGAATACGATATATAATGGCCAGTATGATCCCAGTATTGGTAAAGCCGAACTGACCTATGTGACAAGAAGTCGAAAAACACAGCAACAGATATACAATGGTACCTTACAGGGGGATCATCATTTTTTAGATAATCGGCTGAATGTCCGTTGGTCAGGTGTGCTTTCTTCAGCGCGCAATCAATTGCCACAAAATACGATGATCAGTTTGGATGGCGTAGAAGAAAATTTTGAACGTAAAAGGACTTCTCTCGTCAATAAATCTCCTGTAACCTATCGCTGGGAACGGAATACGGATAATGATCATGCAGGTTATTGGGATGTAGCTTATAAAGTTCCAATGGAAAACAGTAAGCTGGAGCTATCGACCGGAGGTCTGTATCGTGATAAACAGCGTAGTAGTTTTTACAATAACTACAACTTATCACCAGCTTCTGCAGAAGAGGCAAAGTATAAATACGGTGTGGATTTTCAGCGCTATACCGATCTCAATCTGACTGTCACCAATCCTACTGGAGCTGTCGCAAATCCACTAACTTACGACGCTGGTGAGAAGACCACAGCATTGTACGGCATGTTCAATTATGAGAATGACAAATGGCAGATGATCGGTGGAATCCGTATGGAACACAGCAATCAGAATTATAAATTATTGTTTCCTGCAGGAGAAAAAAGACCGGAGGGATCACAAATTTATACAGAATGGCTGCCAAGTTTGACCATGAAATATCATTTGGACGAAAAACAACAGCTTCATGCAGCCTATTATCGCGCGTTAAACCGACCTGGATTTTATGAAATTGTACCCTCAAGTGTGGTTAATGAAGAGTTTTTAGAAAAAGGAAACCCAGATTTAAAACATGCCTTAGCAGATAATTTCGATTTAAGGTATGAATTATTCCCTGAAGCTTCTTCCCAATTTCTTGTGGGTATGTTTTATAAAAAAATCAAAAACCCAATTGAATATACCTTTCAACCGGATGAGGTTCGTAAGCAGGATGTATACTACACTCCGGGTAATTTTGGTAATGCCAACAACTTTGGTGTCGAGGTTGATTACATCAAGTATATCCAGAAATTTGGTGTTAAGGCCAATTATACCTATACACATTCACGTATAACGACCGCTAAGATGTCGCGTCGAATCAATGAAACCACACAGGACCCAGAAGCGATAATCGTGGATCAAACTAGACCATTATATGGGCAAGCTGCACATGTGACCAATCTATCATTGCTTTACAAAGATGCTAATAATGGCTGGGAAGGACAGTTGGCTGGATCTTATACTGGCTCACGGATCAATACAGTATCGCAATTTCTGAACGATGATTTATGGCAAAAGGGATTTGTTCAGTTAGATGCTTCTATTGAGAAAAAATTTAAAGCAGGTTGGGCCATTTTTGCCAAAGCCAACAATATCTTGAATACACCTATGGAATTATATGTGAAAGGAACAAATCCCGAAAATGAGAAGATCGCTGAAAAGCTTATTGAAGGCGGAAATACATTGATTAGAAAGGATTTGTATGGACAGAACTATATCCTTGGTTTACGTTATTCGTTTAGTAAATAATAGACCCGCGTAAAAACACAGCATGTTTTAATCTGAACATGGACGGTGTGAAATAACAACAGTTTGTTTCGGTGAAGCTTTCCCTTTTTTGGAACGATCAAGTTTTGAACAAGTATGATTCGCTTAATCATTAAAATTAAATATATACAGATGAAAAATAAATGTATTTTATCGTTTCTAGCATTTTTTATCGTGGTGTTAAGCGCCTGTGAAAAAGCAAATATTGATGTTGATACTTCTGATGCCGATGGAAGTGCTATCGGCGAGGTCTCCGGTGTGTGGAGTAAGGGGAGTGTGCAGCATATTAAGGGGGATATTATTATTCCCGAAGGTAAGACACTAACGATTGAGGAAGGCGTAACTGTATTGATGGATTCTGTCAATAAGCCTGAAATTGTTGTTTTGGGTAATTTATATGCGTTAGGTACAGCTGAAAATCCTGTCAAGTTTACGGTTGAAGATGGGTATAAGACGAAGACGAATGAATTTGGCAAATTATGGGGAGGAATTTTAGCCGCTCCAAGCTGTCAGGAACTTGTTTTGGACAATACCATCATTGAGTATGGGGGTGCAATTACATCAGACGCGTCGACTTCTGTAAAGATGGGCTTGTATAAAAAAGTTTCTGGTGAAGCTTTACCAGCGCTATGGTTTTCTAATCCAAATGGAAAACTAGTGGTTCAAAATAGTACGGTAAGTCATTTTCACGAAGACTGCACGTATATTGAAGGAGGAAAAATCATTTTTGCTAACAACCGTTTCTTTTCCAATGGGGTGACAGGTGGAGAAGCGATGAATTTCAAATCCGGATGTCTTGCAGATGTTGCTTATAACCTAGTGTATAGTGTAAATACCAATGCATTAAAACTGTCCAATTCAGGAGACCGTACACCCCAGGCTTATATTATTGTTTACAATAATACCATGCTCAACACTGGATGGCGCAGACCGACAGCCAAAGGAGGTTCGATTTGGTTAGAAGCATCTGTCAGAGCCGAGATTTACAATAATCTTTTTGCTAATACGCGGTTTGGAGTCAAGCGCGATCCGAAAAAGCCAGAAGATAACCGTTCTGTGTCAAGTAATAACTGGTACTATGGTTACAGCCAATTGAATGTAGATCAGTTTCAGGTCGGCAAAAATGATATTGTAGGCGGTAGTAATGATATTAGAGGTAAAGTGGCAGGAGATAATAATCCTAAATTTATAGCCTATCCTTTGGAAACGTCAGTCGACAACTATCTGTTTGACTCCACCTGGGATTTTCATCTCCAAGGGAATTCACCTGCATTAAAGGCTGGTACCCTTGCTTTTAAACCTCATTTTACGAGTGGCCTGGTGATGTCAAATGGTCTAATCTATAGTTCTCCCCAGCCAGCAGCATATGTTGGGGCATTCGGTTCCAAATTCTAATTTACTTCATATAATGACAAATTTAAAAACAATACTAACACTAACTTTGGGAGCATCAACCCTGCTTCAAATGGCATGCGAAAATGCGCAAACAAATAATATAGAATCAGTTAAGCCCGTTATTGTGACTGATGCTGTACGTTATGATTCGGATGATCCCGCAATTTGGATCAATAAGAGCGATCCGAGCAAGAGTTTGATTATAGCAACGGATAAAGATGCCGATGGAGCTTTATTCGTGTACGATTTACAGGGTAAAACGGTCAAAGAAAAAGTGGTTTCCAATTTAAAACGACCAAACAATGTTGATGTAGCCTACGGTTTGGTATTGGGAGGGAAACCTGTCGATATCGCCGTCACAACAGAGCGTATGACCCATAAATTGCGTGTCTTTTCATTACCCGATATGAAACCGATCGATCAAGGGGGACTGGATATGTTTGTTAGCGAAACTGAACCGGAATTTAGGGATCTGATGGGGATTGCCCTATATACTTCCCCAAAAGGAGAGATCTATGCTATTGTTGGACGGAAAAATGGACCAAAAGAAGGCTATTTGGGTCAATATTTATTGGAGGATAATGGTTCTGGTACGGTAAAAGCTACATTAGTTCGCAAATTTGGTTCATTTAGTGGAAAGAAAGAGATCGAGGCGATAGCGGTGGACAATGAGCTTGGATATATTTACTATTCGGACGAACAAGTTGGTGTAAAACAATACTATGCCGATCCAGCAAAGGGAAACCAACAGTTGGCATTATTTGCTACAACAGGTTTTAAAGAAGATCATGAAGGTATTTCGATTTATAAATTGACCGATAGTACCGGATATATCTTGGTGTCGGACCAGGGTGCAAATCGTTTTCAGGTCTTTAGTCGCGAAGGAACCCAAAGCAATCCTTTCGAACACAAATATCTGAAGACTGTACCGGTTATGGCAACACAAAGTGATGGTTCAGAAACGACCTCCTTTAATTTAAATGAAACCTTTAAACATGGCTTGTTTGTTACTATGAGCGACGATAAAACATTCCATTACTATCGATGGGAAGATATTGCCGAAGCGGATTTGAAAAAGAAATAGGTTATAGAATAAGTTGTAATAGCCACTACTTGATCTGACAGTTGGGTGTTCTTAAAAATTGTCAGGTTGCCTATTCGAATATAGTGATGTT
>NZ_MKWH01000049.1:0-7413 GCF_001899705.1 Sphingobacterium sp. 40-24
GGAGTATGCTTTGTTTCGTTTCACGAGCATAAAAGGTTAGTGTTTAGCAGCAGCAAGGTTTTGTCAAAAAAATACGACCCGCATGGGTGGAGATTATTTTGCAAACCCAAAGGGCACGACCTTGCTGTTGCGTTATGAACACTGAAATACCTTTGCTCTTGAAATGGGACAAAACCAGCATACCGGCTCTTGGATAAAAAACAATGTGGAAGCCAGTGGAAAAGGCATTGGATAATGACCCGATGCGTGTAGAAAACACGCAGCCATCGAAGCTGAATTTTACAACACTTTAGTGTTCAATCAGTAGCTTATTATTTGCTATCTCATTCGGTCGCCAATAATATATGGTCAAATACTGCCTTTAAAAGACAAAGACTACATCTTTGGGCTTTTGCTTTAAAATCATACATAATTTCAAAATCCATATTTTCTAATAGGGTTGGTTATGAGAGATAATTCACAAAAAACTAAGGTTACCGCTGAAAAACTTAAGAAAGTTCTGAAAGGTGATAAGACGGAAATGTCAAATGAAGATGCTACGAGAATGCTTCAGTTTTTAAGAAAACTAGCACGGATCGCTGTAAAAAAATATTTGGAAAGATGAGAGTAAGCAGAGAGCCCATTGCAGACATTTATGTACGTGTAAGCACAGATGAACAGGCCGATAAAGGTTACTCGCAACGTAACCAGGAAGAAATGCTACGCAAATACTGTGAAAGCCATTCCATAGAAATACGTCATGTCATATACGAAGACCATTCTGCCAAAACCTTTAATAGGCCTGAATGGAAAAAATTGATAGCTAATCTGAAGAAAAACAAGAATCGTATCGATCTTATTCTATTTACCAAATGGGACCGTTTTAGCCGTAATGCAGGCGATGCATACCAAATGATAAATCAACTCCGAGATCTCAATGTAGAACCACAGGCAATTGAGCAACCATTGGATCTATCAATACCAGAAAACAAAATGATGCTGGCATTTTACCTTGCAGCTCCAGAAGTTGAAAATGACAGGCGGGCATTAAACGTATTTTATGGTATGCGACGGGCGAAGAAAGAAGGAAGGTATATGGGGCTGGCTCCGGTTGGTTATAAGAACAAGATTGATGAGGCCGGAACTAAATACATTACACCAAAGGAACCAGATGCTTCCACCTTACGGTGGTCGTTTGAGCAATTAGCAAAAGGAACATACAACACCGAACAAATTTGGAAGAAAGCAAAGGAAAAAGGTCTAAAATGCAGCAAGAACGCTTTTTGGCAAGTAATAAGAAATCCACTTTATTGCGGAAAAATATTTATACCCACATTTAAAAATGAAGAGAGTTATTTTGTGCAAGGGCAACATGAAGCGATATTAAGTGAAGAGCTATTTGAACAAGTGCAGGACATTTTGGATGGTAGAGGTAGAAAATACCGCTTAAAGATTGAAACTCGTAATGAATTCCCACTACGAGGATTTCTGATCTGCCCAGAATGTGGAAAATTATTAACAGCAAGCCGTTCCAAAGGCAGAAACAAATATTACAATTATTATCATTGCTATAAAGGATGTTCTATGCGAATCGGTGCGGAACAATTAACTGAATTACTTGAAAATGAGCTAAGACGTTATGTACCTTCAAAAGAAGTATTAGAAGTCTACAGAGATATTTTAGTAGAGAGCTATTTAGAACAGACCAGGGACATTCAAACTTCAAAAAAACAAATTTCTGTACAACTGAAGGATTTAGAAAAGAGGGTATCGCATATCAGGGACTTGTTGGCCACTGACAAGATTGATGCTTCGGAATATCATGAGATAAAGAACCAATACAGTACGTCAATTGACCAGCTAAATAAAAAGTTTCAGGAAGTTTGTGGGCGAATACCAGATATAGACGAGCTGTTGAAAAATGACATTGCAGAATTTCTCAAGCTCGATAAGGTTTTGGAACAAAGCAGCAGTGAAGACTTCAGGGGATTTTTAAGCCTGATCTTTCCAGAAAAGTTGCTATTCGATGGGATATCGTTTTCAAAATCAAAATTCTGCACCGCTGTACAAATAGGTTATAGTTATATCTGATTATCCCAACTATAAAAATTACTGTAGAAAAAGCACCTATCAAAAATGCCCAAGTTGGGCATTTTTTTTTGGTTTATTCCGTACAGGATTGCATGAGATTTATCGCTGACAATCCTGAAAATCATTTTTAAATAAAACGGCTATTTTATACCAATATTCCTGAAAAGTAAGGGATTAGATGATATTGTTTTAGTAATTTAGTGCCAATGAAAGCCAACGAGTGCCATTAAGACAAAAGATACTGTTTAATACTTTGCAACGCAGTTTTTTTATCGGACAACTCTTAGGTCATATTATGTGCAATTTTAGATTTAAAGCGATGGGTTATATAGCAGACATTTACATACGAGTTAGTACAGACGAACAAGCTGATAAAGGTTATTCCCAAAGAAATCAGGAAGAGATGTTACGTAAATATTGTCTTAATCAGTCTATTGAGATAAGGGATGTTATTTATGAAGATCACTCAGCAAAAACATTCAATAGACCGCAATGGAAAAACCTTATCACAACGTTGAAAAAGAAAAAGAATCATGTGAACCTTATCCTTTTCACGAAATGGGATCGTTTCAGCAGAAATGCTGGTGATGCCTATCAAATGATTAACATTCTTCGCGGGTTGGGCGTAGAACCGCAGGCGATAGAACAACCACTTGATTTGTCTATCCCTGAGAATAAAATGATGCTGGCATTTTATCTTGCGGCTCCTGAAGTTGAAAATGACCGTCGTGCATTGAATGTATTTTACGGAATGCGCCGAGCGAAGAAAGAGGGTCGCTATATGGGATTAGCTCCTGTAGCATATGAAAATAAAACTTCCGAAAATGGAAAGAAATTTATTGCACCGAAAGAGCCTGACGCTTCCGTTTTAAGGTACGCATTTAAAGAAATAGCGAAAGGTATATTCAATACCGAGCAGGTGTTTAAGCAAGCGAAAGAAAAGGGATTGAAATGTAGCAAGAATGCTTTTTGGCAGGTTATACGAAATCCATTGTACTGTGGTAAAATATTCGTTCCCCAGTTCAAAGACGAAGAAAGCTGTTTCGTTGATGGGCAACACGAGGGAATCATATCTGAATCGCTCTACTATGAAGTACAGGACGTATTAGATGGACGCGGACGAAACTATCGTCCCAAGATAAAAACCATTGATGAGTTTCCGGTTAGAGGATATTTGGTTTGCCCTGAATGCAGTAAGTTATTGACTGGAAGTAAATCAAAAGGTAGAAGCCGTTACTATGCATATTATCATTGTATCGGAGGATGTACGCATCGTGTGAATGCTGAAAAAGTCAACGCGGCTATTGTAGAAGACTTAATTGAATTTCTTCCTAAAATCCAAAATAGATCTTTCTATGAAGAAACCATTTCGAAAGACTACCTAGGTGGAACACTAGAAGTACAATTAGAAAAAAAGGAGATTTTGGCAGAAATTAAAGATTATGAAGATCGATTATCTCACACGCGAGACCTGCTTGCTACTCGTCAGATTGAAGCTGAAGACTATAGAGAAATGAAATCAGTCTATAGTTCAAAGATTTCTGCTCTGGAAGCAAAGCTAAATAGAGTTAATTATGATTCAGATAACATTCAAGACCTTATAAAACAAGGAATTAACAAGATAATTGAGATAGAGAAAAATGTAATGAAAGGAGAACTTGCAGAGATATCAAAAGATATTGGTTCAATTTACCCTGAAAAAATCATTTTTTCAGAAAGCCAAGTTCGAACCGCTCGTCGAAACGATTTTATACAACATATCAACTTGATAAACAAAAAGTTATATACAAAAAAAAACGGGACAAAAGTAGATTTTTCTACTTTGTCCCGTGAAGTCGGGGTGGCAGGATTCGAACCTACCACCTCGTCGTCTCGAACGAAGCACGACGCTACCGAGCTATGCTACATGTCTTTCGATATCTCAATAGCTCGTTTAAAATACCTCCTTATAATAGCGGATCAATTTTCACCCTTCAACCTTTTCACCTCTTCTGTCAAATCAGCAACAACCTTAGTCAAATCCAAAATTGCTTGAGTCTTAGCAACGTCGTAATGAATGAGTTTTTCTAAAAGCGCTTCCAATTTATTGTCAGATTCATAAGTTATAGTTGGAAAATGATTTAAACTGTTTTGCTTAGATGTATCTTGATTATGTTGTATATAATAGATCGCTTTTTCCTCGTTAAAAGAACGAATAAATTCAACGGTTACACCCAACGCATCCGCTAATTCCTTTAAATTTGGCTCAGAAATAGTCCATGAGTTTTCAAACTCAGAAATTCGTCTTTGATCAAATTTGCTTTCGCATTTTTGCCCTAAAACCTCCTGTTTCATGCCCATGATTTCACGAATTCTTTTTAGATTTTTTCCTTCGTGTATTTTCTCCTCTTGAAATGCAATACCCATTTTTATAGATTTTAATAAGTTCGGTAATTTACCGGTATTTTACCATTTTGCGTTAAATAATTGGTTCCTTACCTTTGATATAAAGATACGATTATTTGTGGATAAAAGTAGCTTTATAAATAGTTTAAAGCCACTTTTAAAGTAAATTATTTGTCTTTAGTAGATTAAAATAATACATTTGCACCATCTCATACAGGTGGATGCACTTATGAGTCTTGTTAACGAAACGTGAGAAATTTCAAATGGAACAAGGCGATAAGTGGATCAAAACGCCCGTCAGCAATGGCGTGGCGTCCGCTTACTCGTTCCATGGGCTTCTCACGGCCTCGTTGACAGTAGGTTGGATGTCACGCCATTGCCGTTTCTATACTTACTGAAAGACTCGTTTTTATAAACAAACGAGTTATGAACAAAAAACAAAGATCAAAGAACATCATCACAGCCCCCGAGTAGCTCGGCTGGTTTGGCCAAATTAGATTTGGCTTCTCTTGCCATGGACCGCGTAACGCCAATATTATACACCTTTGTGACCCCTCATTCAAACGCGCTCTGGCTCCCAGAATAAATTAATTATTACTAATGTGAACTGAGTAACATGAGGCTCCCAATAAAAAGCTGATTTCGATCGGAGAGGGGATGCTATGTACTTTCGGTTAAAGATTACAGACTGAAAAATGAACAGGATTTTAGCGCTACAATTTGCTTTTGACTGGATGATTTATGATGTCCATAAGGTCGATTACAACCCTATAAAGGATATTGAGGCATTCTGGAATCACTATGCGCTAGAGACTGTTTCTGCTAATATTCTCCAGCTATTGAGCACGTATCTTGATGGTGGCTTAGGAGAAAATAGGCTTCTAAAAGATGAGGAAATGCAGGAATTTGCAACCGCATTGTATCGGGTGTTGATAGCTTATTGTATCGTCAATCATCGCAATATAGACCTGCGTAAAATGCAGCTGTCAGCAGAAGCTGAAGAGCGCATCGGAAAAGAGCTAGAATTGAGCAAGAAAGTCGCTGAGTTTTTCAGTAGGTTATCGAAATAACCGCCAACAAAAAAATTATGAATATCCTGAAATTTTTAGCCTTTTTAAGGGGCTATATAACCTATATATTTCAAGTACCTGTGAAGCACTACTTAAGTACAGATATAGTACTAATTACGCAAAATTTGCGTAAGAAAATTAGACAAGGAAAAACGTACTTCACAGGTACTGCGATCCTACTGAAAAAGCGCTGTACGATTGGCGTTCAAAATGAAATTAAAACAGCTGGTTCTTCGGGCAGCCTTCGGGTTTTGTTCGAGTATCCTTCGACACTGCGTCGTACCAGCGTCGACTCTTCTTCGGGAACGCTTCGACTGTTGTTCGACTGCGCTTCGACTCCTACCCGAAGCGCAGTCGAAGCCCTGCCGAAGCCGAGTCGAAGAAATGCCAAGCCTGTCTCGAATATGTCCCGAATAAGTCTCGAAGCCGAGCCGAAGGCCAGCAGACCAGGGAGTGAGGTATCACCTTCTAGGGACTTTTTTCTGACCAACTTCGCCCTGGCTTCTGTCTTTCATGCAATTGGCATCAAGTTTTCATCGGGATCTCATCGGGCCACACCGATCAAAACCCGATGCCGACCCAATGAAAACCCGATGAAATGTAAAAATTTGGCAGGAATTGATCAAAAGATGGTCGACTATAGCTTGGCACAAGAAACACACAAGCCTGACTATAGCGCGACCCTAGGTTCACCCTTGCTAAGCCCTTGTTATACACAAGGACAACTAAACGATTGCACAAGACCCACACAACAAAAGCAAGCTTTTCAGCAGGTCGGAAATGCTAGATTGACTTATGAAGTAGAATCTGAACGATCTGTTTTGAGGCTCTTTAAGTCGATCTGTAAGGCTTTTGTGTTTCGAGCTAATACTTTGTTTGGATCAATAAGTGTAGTGGTTCAGCGGGCTTTAAAATGCTTTTTGTCTGTTGCAGATTATAAGCGTGCTTATCGCATCATTTTGATATGCTTGTTTTTATGTTTAGTTTCTATGTTTAGTTTATCGGCTCAGACGCCCCGCAAGAACAGCGGGGCCAATGGGCTATCTGATCTCGTTGCACTAAAACCGGGCGATAAGATCCCGGATGCAGTATGGAACCAGTCGCTCGAACTCCAGTATTTTAACGGTCAAAAGAAAACAATCAAATTCGCTGATCTGAAAGGGAAACTGATCCTGCTGGATTTTTGGTCAACTGGCTGCCCGAGCTGCATTGAAGGAATTCCCGACATGGAATTGATCCAGCAGCGCTTTAAGGATAAGGTACAGGTTGTGATGGTCAATAGTAAGCGGAATAAGGATACCCCAGAGCGGATAAAAAAGCGATTCAAGAAATATAAAGAGGACTTTAATTACACACCGGTATTGCCGACAATACTGAATGATACCTTGTTTACATCACTTCTTCCGCATAATACGTTGCCAACGATAGGAATTATCAATTCCGAAGGTGAATTTGTCCTCAATTCATACGCAAGTTCTATCACGGAGGATATTATCAAAGATTTTTTAAAAACTGGCGTGTCAAGCCGATTTATTGAAAAATCGGAAATCAAAAATACGGCCCGGATAAACACGCAGCCTTTGGTGGATACAACGGGACTTTTATTTTGCTCGGTGATGTCGGGTTATCGAGAAAATTATCTCGGTGTGTATCCCGCAGTGTCCTATAGCGAAGGGAATTCACTGTTTCAGGTGGGGAATTACTTTCTGAATACCTGTTATCAGCTGGCTTTTCCTGATGCATTCAAAGGGGTACAATCGAGCCTTTTTGTTTTCGATGATCGTATCACTAAGGAGTTTATCGATCTGATGTACGATTTTAAAACAACAAAAGGACAGTTTTGGTATCAGCTCTACCTGCGCGATAGTATCACACAGGAGTTAGCATT
>NZ_MKWH01000050.1:0-1310 GCF_001899705.1 Sphingobacterium sp. 40-24
CTACATCATCTGCCGCAAGCCTGTACACCGCTATTTAAAATTCACACCTAAACAGAATGCCGTATGAGAAATGTAGCAAAGACCACCACACTGGAAAATAAATTTCCTTTGTTGACAGTAGAGAACAACTGCATCTTATCCAAAGATGCGGACATTACCGCCTGCTTTGAAGTGCGCCTGCCGGAACTGTTCACGGTAGCTTCTGCGGAATACGAAGCCATACACTCCGCCTGGCACAAGGCTATCAAAACCCTGCCTGATTTTACGGTCATTCACAAACAGGATTGGTACATTAAGGAAAGCTATGCGCCCGATTTGGCAATCGAAGACCAGAGCTTTTTATCAAAGTCCTATCAACGCCATTTCAACGAGCGACCGTTCCTGAACCATTATTGCTACCTGTTCCTGACGAAGACCACAAAGGAAAGAATGCGGATGCAAAGCAACTTCAGTTCGCTTTGCAAAGGTACGTTGATACCAAAGGAAATCAGGAACAAGGAAACGATACACCGCTTTATGGAGGCGGTCGCCCAGTTTGAGCGTATCGTGAACGATAGCGGTTTTGTTAGCCTGCGGCGTTTGACCGAAGAGGACATTATCGGAACGGAAGATACACAGGGATTACTGGAACAGTACCTCACGTTATCGAGGGGAGCCGGAACACCAATGCAGGACATCGCACTCGGAAACGAAGAAGTACGCATCGGTAACAAAAGGTTAAGCCTGCATACACTTTCAGATACGGACGACCTGCCCGGAACGGTATCGGCAGATACCCGTTTTGAAAAGCTATCTACCGACCGTAGCGACTGCCGCCTTTCATTCGCCGCACCCGTGGGCTTGCTGTTAAGCTGCAACCACATTTACAACCAGTACATTTTTTTGGATAACAGCGAAGACAACCTGCAAAAGTTTGAGAAGTCCGCAAGGAATATGCACTCACTGGCTCGTTACAGCCGTGCCAACCAAATCAACAAAGAGTGGATAGAAAAGTACCTGAACGAAGCCCACAGCTTCGGGCTTTCTTCAATCCGTGCGCACTTCAACATTATAGCGTGGTCGGAAGACCCTGCGGAACTGAAACAGCTAAAGAATGATTGCGGTAGTGCATTGGCATTGATGGAGTGTAAGCCTCGGCACAACACTACGGACGTAGCCACTTTGTATTGGGCAGGTATGCCCGGCAATGCGGGCGACTTCCCCAGTGAGGAAAGTTTTTACACTTTTATTGAGCCTGCATTGTGCTTCTTCACGGAAGAAACCAACTACCACAATTCGCCCTCGCCGTTCGGTATCAAGATGGCTGACAG
>NZ_MKWH01000051.1:0-7392 GCF_001899705.1 Sphingobacterium sp. 40-24
GACAGATAATCGGTAACTATGGGCGCAATAGAAAAGTTTTTTGTTTCTTCTTTTCCTGTTGCTTTTGCTTCCTGACCGCTCGGTGTTTCGCTCACAGCGGGCGCAGCTACCGTTTCATCCTCTTTTGGTTGGGAAGCTGGCTGTTCTTGTGATACCACAGCAGTATCATTGGAAGACTGCTCGTTTTTGTTGGATACCTGATTGCATGATACTGTTACAAATGCCATGATAACAGCAATGATTGATAATGTTAGATTTTTCATTTTTATTTATTTAAATTAGTTTTACATACTGCTCATGTCGTGTCCTGCCATCGGGTCTGCTCCATTCCTAAAAATGTATTCGCTGTTTAAAAGATAAGCACCTGAAACAACTACAATATCTCCATCTACTAATCCTGAAACGATTTCTATTCTGTTATCTATTTCCGTTCCCGTTTTTACCATTCTACTTTTAAATGTCTTTTCTCCTGTTTGTACCCATACGGTTTCACTTTTACCATTTCTTATTACAGCATCTACCGGCATGGTTATGCCTTTAGTCTTCGGCGTTTCAAGAAAAACATATACAGGCATTCCGGGCTTCAACTCTTTATTTGGATTAGGTACTGTAATTCGTATCAAATTAATTCTTGAAGCCGGATTAAGTTCGGGGTTGCTAAAGTCTATTTTGCCAGTAATAACTTTGTTATTCAGGTCAGGAATTTGTACTGTTGCTGTTTTTGTCTGGTTGATAAGTGACATTTGGGAGGAATAAGCCTGTGCTTCTGCCCAAATTGTAGATAGGTCAGCCAAGTCCACTATCGTGCCGCCTTCTGCCACATAACCGCCCTCTAAAACTTGCAAACTTGTGATGTATCCCGAAGCCGTACTGTAAAATGTAGTTGTTGCCGATATTTTGCCAGCACTTTGTAAAGCTCTAACCTGATTATCCGTCATGCCCCACAATAACAATTTGTTCTTTGAACTTTGTATAAGCTGGTCAAAATCTATTGAATTAATATTTCCGAAAGTTTTCTTCTTTTCCAATGCCAGTAAAAATTCCTGCTTTGCATTGTTCAGTTCTTCACTATATATTTCCATTAACGGGGAACCTTTGATTACAAAGTCGCCAACGTTTTTATAATGCAGTTTTTCTACCCGTCCCATAACTCTGGAGCTTACGGATTGCATATTGTACTGATTGAAATTTAATACACCTGTAAGTATTACTCTATCCCCAAAAATACCATCTTTTAAGGTGTCTGTTTTTATGTTGCCCAACTTAATCTGTTCGCTATTCAGTTGAATGGTATTGGGGTCTGCTTGTTTGCTTTTCTCAACCCGAACAAGCTCCATGTGGCATATAGGGCAGTGACCGGGTTTGTCTGATACAACCTGTGGGTGCATGGAACAGGTATAGTAACTACCATCATTATTGCCTGCATGGTCATGTTTATTGTCTTTACAAGACAGCAAAACCGACATGAGGAGGGCAATTGTTATGACTAAATAATATTTCATATTCTAATTATTTTTTGTTCTTACAAAACTTTCACTATCCATAAGGTACTGTGCATTTCCGGCAATCTCATCCGAGGGTAACAGCCCCTGCAATACTTCTATATATCCGTTCGCTTCATTACCTGTTTCAATTTTATTCACGATAAACCCTCTATCTACTTTTTTCAAAATGACTTTCGTTAATCCAAGGGAAATGACGGCTTCTTTAGGTATCCAATTACCGGAAATTCCATCTGTTGCTATTTCAGATTTAACCTGACTTCCAATTGGTAAGTGCATACGGCTATTATCAAAATAGACACGCACTGATAACGTTTTACTTCCGGGTCTGAAAAATGGTTCTATAAACCCAATAGTTCCGGTAAATTTCTTCTCCGGTGCTACTTCCGGTATAATACTTACTGTTTGCCCTGTCTTTACAAGTGGTACATCCTCGGGAAAAATATTTAACAACACCCACGATTTTCCCGGGTTAAATACATTAAAAATAGTTTGTCCTTTTTGAACATACATACCTTCTTTCAGGCTAAGTTCAGAAGATGTTTCGGATATTTCGCCCATCGAATTTGAGGGTAATGTACCACTTCCCATTGACCCGGCTGTGCCGGTTTCGTGAATATGTCCGGCATAGTTGCTGTAAACAGATACGGATAAATCAGGCTTTCCTTTTTGGATGATACTCTTCAATTGGTTTTCGCTCATTCCAAGTAATAGCAATTTTTGTTTAGCTGCATTTATCATCATATTGTTCGAAGCATCATTTTTTAATAGAAACAATAAATTTGCTTGTGCTTCCATCAGTTCTGGGCTATAAATATCCATCACTTTCTGCCCCTTTGCTATTTTTTGGAATTTATAACGTATATAAAGATTTTCAATCCTGCCGGATATTCTGGCGGATATATTTCCAGTTTGTCGGGTATCATAAGCAATATTCCCAAGAGCTTGTACGGTTATGTCTTTTTGCTCTGACTGCATCCTAATAGTAGGAATGTCTGATATGACAAATTCATTAGTTGGTTTAAGCAGTGTATTCAACTCAATACTTTCCGCTCCATTTGTATTTACTGTTTTTTGCTCCAATTCCATTCCGCACTTGGGGCATTTACCGGGCTTGTTGCTGGTAACTTCGGGGTGCATGGGGCAGGTATATGTCGGGCTATTTTTAGCAGTATGACTGTTGTCGGGATGACTGGTCTTCTCTGTATTGTTATTGCAACTATACAATGCAAGAATAATCATCAAAAAACAAATTATATATTTCATTTTCTTTCAATTAAACGGTCTATTGTTATTTGCATCTCAAATGCTTTTGATAAAATATCAAGGTATTCCAGTTGTGTCATGTTCAGTTTTTCCCATGCATCATACAGCATAAATAATTCCTCGGTATTTTGCTCGTAACCGAGCTGCATTGTTTTGAAATTATTTTTCAAAGCCGGTATAATGTCCTCCCTATAAAGACTAAGCTGATTTTTTTTGAGGTCGAACTCGTTTCTCATGCCATATGCCATACCGCTGTATTCATTTATCATCATGTTTTTTTGAGAACTAAGGGCATCTGCTTTCCACTTCAAACTTGCAATATTAGCTTTGCTCATCTTTGAAGCCCAATTGACAAAAGGCAGTTTTATCATTGCCATTGCTGTGTATTGCATGGGCTGTCCGCCAAAGCCATACATATTTTCAAATCGAACACCAAATTCAGGTTTCAGGTTTTGTCGCTCTGTTTCCTGTTTCAGAGTTGTCAACCGTATCTGCTGGTCTAATGATTTCAGGTCACTCCGGTTTTTGTTGAACAGTGCAGTATCAAATACCATATCCGAATAATCGTTGAATGAAAATATTGTATCAATTTCAAAAGGAGCCATAGGGTTTCGCCCCATAAGGGCATTTAACCTGATGCGTTTTTCCTTGATGTCATTTTCATACATAATCTGCATATTACGGGTGCTTCCGAGCGCTGCTTTAGCTTTATAATATGCACCTATTTTACCTACTCCGTTCTTATATCGGATTTCTGCATTCTTAATCATGAAGTTTAGCATCTTTTCGTTTTCGGCAACTACATCCAGCCGTTTCAGTAATACAATCCATTCGGAGTATAAGAGTTTGGCATCCTGTATCAGTTCATTTATGCCTGCTCCTTTATTTTCTTTTTCTACGGATGACATTGCGTTCATATATGCTTCTTCAGCATCCAACTTTTTCTTATTGGGTATCATCTGTTCTATCGACAGCATAGCAGAACCCATTCCTTTCATGTCACCATCTCTTTTCCAAAGGTTCACGTTGTAAGGTGTCATAAACTGTCCAACACCAATTGTTGGCGGCATCCAGCTTCTTGCACCTTTTGCGGCTTCATCCATAGAGCGAATTTCATTGTCGTACATCTTCACAATGGGATGATTGGTTTGTATGCTGTCTATAACATTTTGGAGGCTTATCACCTGTGCATTTATATTGGTAAAAAGACATACTATAAATGCTGTAAAAATTATCTTTTTCATTTCTGATTTTTTGATTTTAATGTCCTGCATCTAATACGTCAATCTTTCCGAATTTTTTCAGCTCATATTCTTTTTGCATCAGGAAGATAATTGGTGTAACCAGCAGAATATGGATTGCTGAAGTAAATACGCCTCCAACCATCGGCAATACGATTGGTTTCATCATATCACTGCCAACGCCGGTACTCCATAATATGGGAACCAGCCCGAACAGGGTTACACACACGGTCATTATTTTTGGACGTAAGCGTTTTGCCGCACCGTGTATAACGTATTCTCTAAGGTCTTCGTTTGTAATGGTTTCACGACTGTTTCCTTTTAATAGCACCAATTGTTGCATGGCATCATTGAGGTAGATGACCATAACAATTCCTGTTTCGACAGCAAGACCAAACAGGGCAATAAATCCAACAGCAACAGCTACAGAAAGGTTTACACCCCATAGACTAATCATAAATACTCCTCCAATCAGAGCGAATGGAATACTGATGAGATTGAAGAAAGCCTCTCTCATAGAATGAAAAGCAAAATACATAGACAGAAATATGATAACTAATACAATGGGCATAATCCATTTCAGTGTTTGTTCGCCCCTTATAAGGTTTTCATATTGTCCACTCCACTCTAAAAAATATCCCTGTGGCATTTTAAGCATCATATTATTCAGCTTGGCTTTAGCTTCTTCTACTGTGCTGCCAAGGTCTCTTTCTCTAACGTTGAATAGAACTGTACCTCTTAACATTGCATTTTCAGAGTTAATCATTGGAGCCCCCTCTGATAGCTTAACATCTGCAACACTTCCTAATGGAATAGGGCCAAAATCCATTGTTTGAACGGGCAGGCGTTTAAGTGCTTCAATATTATTTCTGAAATCCTGTCCGTAACGGGCATTTACAGAGAAGCGCTGCCTTCCCTCAATGGTAGTGGTCAATTTCATACCACCCAACGCGCTTTCAACCAAATTGTTTACATCGTCTATGCTTATATTGTATCGGGCAATTTCATCTCGGTTTATAACAATATCAACATATTTACCTCCCGTTATTGGTTCTACATACATATCTTTAATACCTGCCACACCCTCAAGTTCCGTTTTGATTTTTTGCGATAATGAATAGATGCTATCGAGATTTTGACCATAAACTTTTATGCCAACATCGGTACGGATGCCGGTTGACAGCATATTGATGCGGTTTATAATGGGCATTGTCCAACCATTTGTTACTCCGGGCATTTGAAGTTTCGCATTTAGTTCATTAATGATGTCATTCTTCTTTATTCCGTCCCGCCATTCATTTTGTGGTTTTAATAAAATGATAGTTTCAATCATACTGATTGGAGAATTGTCTGTAGCAGTATTCGCCCTGCCAGCTTTACCTAAAACGTGCGCTACTTCCGGTACAGATTTAATAATCTTATCCTGAACCTGCAATATTCGTTTGGCTTCTGAATTAGAAACATCGGGTAATGTAACGGGCATAAATAACAATGAACCCTCATCGAGTGGTGGCATAAATTCCCTACCAAGATTTAATATCATTGGAATACTTATAATAAGTGCAGCGATGTTGATACCCAATACGGTTTTTCGCCATTTTACACACCATTTTATAACAGGCTCGTACAGCTTTTCCAAGCCCCGGTTTATCGGGTTTGAATGCTCACTTTTAAACTTGCCTTTCATAAAGAAAGAAATCAGCACCGGCGCAAGCGTGAGTATCAATAAAGCATCTACGACCAATATAAACGTTTTGGTATAAGCAAGCGGATGGAAAAGTTTGCCTTCCTGCCCTGTGAGTAGGAATACAGGTAAAAATGAAGTTATAATGATAATTGTTGAAAAGAATACGCCTCTTGAAACCTGCTTGCATGATTTCTCAATGATACTAAGTCGTACTTCCTCTGGAATTTTTTCGTAGCCAACATTTTTATTGGCTTTCTTTTTAAACCATTTTATTTTCATGATGGGTCGGATGTTTTTTGTTTACGCTCATTTTGCCAAACGGAAAGATTTCTGTAAGAGTTCTCTGACATTATAATTCCGTTATCTACAATTACCCCAATTGCCAATGCAATTCCGGTAAGGGACATAATATTGGATGATAACCCAAAAGCGTTCAATATGATAAAACTGATGGCAACGGTAACCGGAATTTGAATAATGATACTTAATGCGCTCCGCCAGTGGAACAGGAAAAGAATTACAATAAAGGCGACTGCAATAATTTCCTCTGCGAGCTTATGTTTGATATTTTCGATAGCTGCTTCGATTAATGTGCTTCTGTCATAAGAAGTTTTTAATGTTACGCCAGCCGGTAAACCTTTTTCAACATCTTTGATTTTTTCTTTAACGGCTTTTATCACTTGGTCTGCATTTTCGCCATAGCGCATTACTACAATTCCTCCAACAACTTCTCCTTCTCCATTTTGGTCAAATATACCCAGCCGCAAATCTCCGCCCATTTGTACGCTTCCGATGTCTTTTACTCTTACCGGAATGCCATTATAGTTGCCTACTGCAATTTTTTCAATATCAGCAGTATTCTTTATATACCCCAAACCTCGTATAATGTAAGCCATATCTGCCATTTCAAATTTGCGACCACCAACGTCATTGTTGTTTGCTTTTACTTTATTCATTACATCCATAAGGGAGATATTGTAATACTGGAGCTTTACGGGGTCAACGACTAACTGATATTGTTTTTCATATCCTCCAAACGAGGCTACTTCTGCAACACCTGGTACCGTTTGCAGTGCCAACTTGATATACCAATCCTGCAATGCACGCTGCTCTCCAAGTTCCATCTGCGGTGCATCCAAATGATACCAGTATATATGACCAACACCTGTCCCATCAGGGCCAAGCGTTGGTGTAACCTCCTGTGGCAATAGTCTTTGAGCATAATTAAGTCTTTCCATAACTCGTGTACGAGCCCAATAAACATCAACATCGTCATCGAAAATGATATACACGAAACTCATTCCGAACATTGATGTGCCTCTTACGTTCTTTACTTTGGGGATTCCCTGTAAGTTGCTTACTAAAGGATAGGTTACTTGGTCTTCGATAGTCTGTGGACTGCGTCCCATCCATTCAGTGAAAACTATTACTTGGTTTTCACTTAGGTCAGGAATTGCATCTATCGGATTTTTCTTAACTGCTGAAATACCCCAAACAAGTAAACCGGCGGCTATAAGCAGCACGATATACCTATTTTTCAAGGACAGTTCTATTATTTTTTGTACCATGATTTATTTTCATTTTAATACTGTTTTTTTACAGAACCGCAGGTCAGCATTTTAGAACCGTAGTAAGGGTTTTTGATTTCCTTGTTTTCGCTGAACCAAACAGCACCCTTGCCGTCATTGAACATCGG
>NZ_MKWH01000052.1:0-7376 GCF_001899705.1 Sphingobacterium sp. 40-24
GAGGCAGATGTATGGTAGAGCGGGGTTTGACTTATTGAGGAAACGTGTAGTATACGCTCCGTCTTGACCACCAAAAGTGGGGAAGAACCAGTTTAACCGAAAAGAGTACATCATGCTGTTTTAAATCAATCTTTTGAGCAAGTGGGAATATAGTATCCAGAAAATCTTGCAAGAGCAAAGGGTAATATTGTTTAAATTTCTGTTAATCCAGTTTTAGTATAATCCAGTGTTGTTATCTAATTTTATCCTACTCGAAACTAGCACATTTATCGGATAGTTTCGGCTCCACTTAACGAAAAAAACAATCATTATTTATTTCGTTGTAGTGCGTAAACCTAAAATGTTATAGAGTAGATATATCCCAATGCTATGAGAAAAAAGATTGTGGTGCTAACATTATTGGCGCTTGTGCTTATTGGTACGAGCATTTTGACCTTTGGAAAGAAAGAGCCAATTGATTTTAGCGCTGATGTTAAACCGATATTGAATAAACATTGTATCACATGCCATGGTGGGGTTAAAAAAAATGGCGGACTAAGTTTTCTTTTTGAAAATGAGGCCTTCGCCAAAGCCGAGTCTGGCAAACCAGCAATTATTCGTGGCGATGGCGAACATAGTGAATTGGTAAAGAGACTGATTTCCGATGACCCTGAATTGCGTATGCCTTACAATGCCCCTAAACTGAACGATGATGAAATTGATATACTCAAAAGATGGATCGATGAAGGTGCCAAATGGGGAGAGCATTGGGCATATACAATGCCCAAGGAGACTGAGGTACCTAAACCTTTTTCGTTGCTCAGTATATTTGGTGTCAAACCTAAAGGGGTGAATAATACGATTGATTTTTTTGTTTTGGATAAGATGAAGGAGAAGAAATTATCCTTTGCTGATGAGGCCGATAAAGCACTGTTGTTACGGAGAGTGTATTTAGATCTGATTGGTATTCCACCCACGTTGGCAGAAATTCAAGCCTTTGAAGCAGATCAGCGTGATGATGCTTATACCTTGCGTGTAGATAGTTTGCTGGCGTCGCAGAAATATGGCGAAAAGTGGGCGAGTTGGTGGTTGGATATGGCGCGATATGCAGATACGAAGGGTTACGAGAAGGATGGTTCGCGCACGATATGGTCCTATCGGGATTGGGTCATTAAGGCCTTGAACAAGGATATGCCTTATGATGAATTTACGATTGAACAGCTCGCTGGGGATTTGCTCCCGGAGCCAACCAAGGATCAACTTATCGCAACCGCCTTCCATCGCAATACCATGAATAATGATGAAGGGGGGACCGATAGTGAGGAATTTCGGATGGCTGCGGTTTTGGATCGCTTAAATACAACCTATCAAGTATGGTTGAGTACAACCTTCGAATGCGTGCAATGCCATAGTCATACTTATGATCCCTTTAAATTTGAAGAGTATTATAAATCGTTAGCTTTTTTTAACAACACCAGAGATGAAGACACCCAAGGTGATCATCCTAAACTTCGTTTTTATACGGCACAAGATGAAAAGCGAATTGACAGTATAAAAAGGTGGTTGTCGACGACAGGAAATACAAGCTTGGTAAAATCAACAGATCTATTCCTTCACACTCTTGAACCCAAAATACATGCGCATTACAGCGATCAAATAGTAGATGGTGCGCTTTATGATACGAAATGGTTGGGGGTTAGAACTGGAGGATCGGCTCGGTTAAGGGCGATAAACTTGGATAATAAACAGCAATTTTTTATGAATTTCTGGACAGGCGCGGTAGATGGAAGATTAGAAATTCACGTGGATAAACCTACAGGACCAATTCTCGCCGTTATTGATTTGCCGAGTACAAATGGAAGACAGGTTATTCAGTCTCCCATACTCCCGACTCGCGGTGTACATGACTTATATCTGGTTTTCAAAAATCCATCTGTGGCGCATGGGCAGCCGATCTGCATGATTGAATGGTTTGCATTTCGTGAGAACTTTCCACATGAAAAGTCACTGGATAATATGAATTTTCAAAAGACTTTTCTCCAGTTGGTCAACATGCAACCCGAAGGTGTGCCAATCATGATTGAAAATCCCAAAGACATGCATCGTAAAACAAATGTATTTATACGTGGTAACCGTCTGTCTCTGGGGGCGGAAGTACAGCCTACAGTTCCGGCTTCACTGAATAGTTTCCCGAAAGGCGCTCCGCGCAACCGTCTGGGGTTTGCGCAGTGGATTGTCAGTAAGGAAAACCCCTTGACAGCACGAACCTTAGTTAATCGCGTATGGGCACAGCTATTTGGCCGGGGCCTAGTTGAACCATTGGGAGATATGGGCACTCAGAGTATCCCGCCAATTCACCGAGAGTTATTGGATTACCTTGCCCTAGATCTGATGAATACCAAAAAGTGGAGCGTTAAAAAACTGATCCGCGAGATTGTCTTATCCGGAACGTATAAGCAGTCCTCTAGCTTGAACAATTCCAATTTTGAGAAGGATCCACAGAATTATTATTTGGCAAGGGGACCTCGGTTTAGATTATCTGCCGAACAGATTCGTGACCAAGCTTTAGCTGTAAGTGGATTGCTCAGCAACAAAATGTATGGACCAAGTGTAATGCCCTACCAACCTGATGGGGTATGGATGACTGTATATAGCGGTGAGTCCTGGGTGAAAAGTGCTGGAGAAGATCAATACCGAAGGGGCATCTATACGTTTTTAAAGCGTACGAGTCCTTATCCGTCTTTTGTTTCTTTTGATGCTTCTAGCAGGGAGGTTTGTTTGGTCGACCGTATTCGCACCAATACACCGCTGCAAGCGCTTGCCACATTAAATGATCCTGTTTATCTCGAAGCGGCTAAACATCTGGGGGCTATTATGGAAAAGGAGGGAAATGGAAACCTTCGGAATGGTATTCGTGTCGGTTATAAACGTGCCATGTTGAAGGATGCCGATGAAAAGAAACTCAAGGAACTGGAACATCTTTATCAAAAGGCATTGGTTGATTTCAGCAAAAAACCTGATTCAGCAGCCAAATTTTTGAATGAGGATTTAGCAAAAAGTAATGTAAAGGTCCTGTCTTCAAAAGCTGCCTACATGCTTGTTGCCAATGCAGTGTTGAATTTGGACGAATTTTTAACGAAATCATAAATATTGAAATGATAAATATGAACCGAAACTTCTGAATAAGGACTATCGTATGAAAACGAAGTCTTTTATTGAGAAGGTTAGACCTATAAAATAGTAAGAATATAAACCGAAATGAGCTAAAGCTGCGCACTAAAATTTTAGAGATACAGCTCGTTCATACGTAATGATAGTCAGATGAAAGACCTAAATAAGCTTATAAAAGAAGTGCAACAATTTGAATTGCAGGCTGTCACCAGAAGACATTTTCTAAAAGATTGTGTGGCCGGTATCGGCGGTATTGCTTTGGGGAGTTTGTTAACGAGTTGTAATGGATGGGGACAGTCAAAATCAGCAGAAAAGTTGGATCTGAATGCACTCAATCCACTTGTGCCCAAGCCACCTCATTTCCCAGGTAAGGCTAAAAGTGTCATTTACCTGCATATGGCTGGCGCTCCATCACAATTGGAGTTA
This sequence comes from Sphingobacterium sp. 40-24, assembly GCF_001899705.1. Lineage (NCBI taxonomy): Bacteria > Pseudomonadati > Bacteroidota > Sphingobacteriia > Sphingobacteriales > Sphingobacteriaceae > Sphingobacterium > Sphingobacterium sp. 40-24. The sequence continues at coordinate 3,577 of NZ_MKWH01000052.1, forward strand.
TTTGATTACAAGCCTGCCTTGCAGAAATTACATAATCAACCTTGTCCGGAGTCCTTGCTTGCAGGAAAGAAATTTGCTTTTATTCGTGGGATTCCAAAAATGCTGGGACCACAGGCTACTTTTAAACAGTATGGAGCAAGTGGGGCTTGGGTATCAGATCATTTGCCTCATTTTAGTAAAGTCGTTGATGAAGTGAGTTTTCTGAAGGCTGTGCATACCGATCAGTTCAATCACGGCCCGGCCCAATTGTTTATGCATACAGGAAGTGCCCGTCTCGGTCGCCCTAGCATTGGTTCATGGGTAACTTATGGTCTGGGATCTGAAAATAGCAATTTACCCGGTTTTGTTGTGTTAACATCGGGAGGTAAAACGCCTGATGCTGGTAAAAGTGTCTGGGGAAGTGGATTTTTACCATCGGTATACCAAGGCGTTCAATGTCGTTCAAAGGGTGATCCCGTATTGTACATTGCCGATCCTGAAGGAATGGGAAGGGGTATGAAGCGTGATTTGATTGATGCCATAAATAACGTCAACAAAACAGAGTACGATACCTTTAAAGACCCCGAAACCTTGTCGCGGATCGCACAATATGAGATGGCTTATAAAATGCAGGTAGCCGTACCTGAAGTGATGGACATCAATAATGAACCGGCTTATATTCACGAATTGTACGGAACAGAGCCTGGTAAGGAATCGTTCGCCAATAATTGCCTATTGGCTCGGAAACTCGTAGAACAAGGGGTGAGATTCGTTCAGTTATTTGATTGGGGTTGGGACAGTCACGGTACAAATCCAGCAGATTCGATTGATCTCGGTTTTAGAAATAAATGCCGAGAGATTGATCGACCAATGACCGCATTGATTATGGATCTAAAACAACGTGGTTTGCTGGAAGAAACACTTGTGGTGTGGGGCGGGGAATTTGGGCGCACACCAATGCAAGAAAATAGGGACAACAGCGACATGCCATTCCTGGGACGTGATCATCATACCGATGCCTATACCATCTGGATGGCAGGTGGAGGAGTTCGTAATGGTATAAGTTACGGTCAGACCGATGATATCGGGTTCGCCGGGGTAGAAGGGCGTAGTTCTGTACACGATGTCCATGCGACCATGCTTCATCTTTTGGGTTTTGATCATGAGAAATTTACATACGATTTTCAGGGAAGGCCATTCCGATTGACAGATGTGGAGGGTGAACTAATTCAAGCTATAATTTAAAAAAATGAAACAATTTCTAGTATTAATTTTATTTATGAGCAGTTTTCTATCCATGACTGCCCAGCAGTTGCACATTAAATATTATTGCACCAATTGGGGAAATAGTGATTCCTGGGATACGTTCTGTCTCCGTGTGAAAAATGCAGGTTACGATGGTGTTGAATCCTGGTTACCTGGTAGTCCCAAAGAGCGCAAAGAGATGATCGATGCATTACATAAACATGGATTGAGTTTAGGGTTACTTTCAGGGGGATCTGGTGGAACTTATGAGGAATATAAAGAAAGTTTTAAGCGTAATTTGGATGAAGCAGCACAGCTGAAACCCGATTATATTAATTGCCATACAGGTAAAGATTATTACTCGTTTGAACAGAACAAAACATTGATTGAGCTTGCTGATGCAGCTAAAAATAAGTACCGTATCCCCGTTTATCATGAGACACACCGCGGAAGATTTAGTTTTGCAGCCCATGTAACAAAAGAATATTTAGAGAAGATTCCGACGTTACAACTTGCATTGGATATTTCACATTGGTGTAATGTACACGAATCAATGCTTTCTGATCAGACCGAGGCCGTAACAAAGGCACTTTCTAGAACTGAGCACATTCATGCACGCATTGGGCATCCCGAAGGACCACAAGTCAACGACCCCGCCGCTCCTGAATGGAAGAGTATTGTTGCACAACATTTGGCCTGGTGGGATAAAGTTGTTGCTAAACACAAGGATAACGGGATGAAGTTATTAACCATAACAACCGAGTTTGGCCCAGCGGGTTATTTACCCACATTGCCATTTACACAACAACCGGTGGCCGATCAGTGGTCAATCAATGTCTATATGTTGCATTTACTCAAAGACAGATATAAAGAATGATGGTTTTCTTTGATGAATTATTGGGCTTTTCGGGACGATTTCATCCTCTTTTGGTCCACCTACCGATCGGCATATTGTTGTTGGCTTTTGTTATGGCAATTATTGCGCAGTTTAAAGGCGGAGCTATGTATTTGCCTGCTATTAAACTCTCCTTATTCCTAGGGACTATAGCCGCCATAGTGGCTGCTTTATCGGGTTATCTGCTTTCACGAAATGGAGGTTATGAGGAGGATGTACTGAGCTATCACAAGTGGTTAGGAATTGTCGTGGCCTTGAGCAGCTTATTATTGTGGTTTCTCTATCGTAAAGAATCTTCTTCTGCATTTCGCTTTTGGCTTTTTTTTCTCGTAGTAATCATGATTGGGGTCACTGGACACTATGGTGGAACATTGACGCATGGAAAGGGCTACTTTGTGGAAGCTATGCCAGTGGCACTAAAAAAGCTGTTTAAAACGGAAGAAGACAAAGAGGACGTTCTTATCGTTCAAAATGCACAGGAAGCAGAAGCCTATAATGGAATTATTCAACCTATTCTTAAACAGCGTTGTCAAAGCTGCCATGGGCAAAAAAAGCAGGAAGGGGGGCTGGCATTGGATACAAAAGAGAATTTGTTAAAAGGGGGAGAGAATGGCACAGTACTGCATGCAAGCGATTCGAAAAAGAGTGAATTATATGCCAGGTTGGTATTACCTGAGGGACATAAGAAGCGAATGCCACCTAAAGGTCGTACGCCGATAACTCCTGATCAGATCAGACTGATTGCCTGGTGGATAGATCAAGGAGCCAATTTTGATAAAAAAGTGCGTGAAATACCACAAACGGAGGAAATCGCTCATTTGTTGAAAAAATTGGAAACAGGGGAAAAAGACACTCCATCGGTATTATATGCAGATTTACCTGCGGCGCCAGCTTTGCCAAAAGATAAAATCGATGCTTGGCAGGCTAAGGGTATTAAGATCATCCAAGTTGCAAAAGATAATAACTTTGTGTTGGTTAATGCCATTAATTATCCTCAATTTAATGATAAGGACCTACAGGAATTATTAAGTATTAAGGATAATATTGTACAGCTGAAATTAGGAAATACAGCTGTTACAGATCTTGCTTTCTCAACATTTTCGGCAATGCCGAGTCTTTCCCGCCTACATCTGGAAAATACAGAAATTTCCGATGCCGGATTGAGCCAGTTGAAAGGTCTGTCAAAATTAACGTATTTAAATCTGACGGGAACAAAAGTTACCTCAAAAGGTCTGTCAAAACTGAACGACCTTCCGAGTTTAAAAAACGTCTATCTCTATAAAACCGCAAATCAGGAAGTCGCTACGATAAAGCAGCTGAACGCTAAGATTAAGGCAGATACCGGTAATTATAGTTTGCCTTTTATTGAAACCGATACAATCAGGTTTTGAGCTGTTGTTGGAATTGCTGGCTATACGCTGGAAATCCGCGATTCAAATAGAATGCTCTTGTACAATTTAACAATTGGGGCGACATGGACAAGTAATTTAAGGAACATAAACAGGATATCTTAGCAGATACGAAGCGAATGTATAAGGGGAATGATACAAAATGCGCTAGAGTGGGATAGGAGGAATAGGAATGCGGAGGTGACGATGACTAGTCCTGAAAAAACGATACAGATTTTCAGTGATTAAAAATACTTAAATTTAAGCAGTAGTAGCCGAAAGGTTGCTACTGT
>NZ_MKWH01000053.1:0-76344 GCF_001899705.1 Sphingobacterium sp. 40-24
AAGGGATATCTGTATTAAAGATGCTAAACTAGGAAATTTTTAATATTCCCCCAAGAAGTCTGCTTGATCCATAACTTAGCATCAAAAAGTACTGGTCAAAAAAAATCCCAAGCTGAAAGCTTGGGATATTGATAAGTGCGGAAGAAGGGACTCGAACCCCCACGCCTTGCGGCGCCAGATCCTAAGTCTGGTGCGGCTACCAATTACGCCACTTCCGCATTAGGATTTCTTATGATGTCGCAAATATAAAAACCAAAGTGCTATCTTGCAAATCGATAAGCGAGATTCCTCCTCCTAAATACGGATCATCCTGTTTATGAATGGAATATTTTTCAATAGGATCCTTGTTTCTTTAATCATGTGATCAGTAGACGGATTGTCTATCCAATTTTTTGATGAAATGCTTGCTGTCCTAATCAAGTTTTGTTAAGGCCTTTGAATTTCGTAACAAAAATACATATTGAAAGAAGTCTGTTGTATGATTCGTCTCAGCAGGTATGATATTTTCGCCAAAAAGCCGTGATTTTACAGTTATTAAATCTTGAGAAGTAGCATAGGGTGAATGTGCTGCATTGAGTTTAAATAACGATATACTATTTGGTCGACTTAATTCTTTTAGATCCTGAATGCCTTTCACGAGCATAAGTGGGCCATCTGCATTTACCCAATCTACTTTTTCATCTGCAGGGGTTGGAAATTGAGGATTCTTTGGAAGATACATTTCACTAGCAATGGTATAACTAACAAAGCTAGATACTTTATAGCCGCTACTTTTCAAGCGTGTAGCAAAAGGATCATTGGTTGCATCCTTTCCTTTTTGTAAAACATGAAAAAAACCAAATAGTCCATATAGTTTTTGACCATCAATATGGTGATTTTTAATATAATTTTCCAAATTTAACAGCATAGCTGAATCCCTGGATACGTCAGATTTATCCGCTGTAAAGCTTTTGTCTATGCCAATAACAGTGATTTTTGCCGAATCGGCAAGGTGGCGGTTATAATCATAAATTTCGACCCATTTTTGATATAGCTCTAAACTAGACTGTTGCGGGATACGTTTGCGAATGGAGCTAACTACATCTTTCAGTAGGGCGTTATCTTTTAGCGGCTTGGATAAAAAGCTGTTTAGTTTGTTGGCATTTGTACTATCCATCTCAGCAATGTAATATTTAACACCAAGCTTTTTGTTCAAATAAAATAACAGCTCTTTGTCCAACTTTTGATTGTCTGCGTAGCCATGAATTTCCCCAAGTAAGAAAATATCCGAATTATAGAAGCTATTATCGAATAGAGAATCTACAATACGATCCTTAATCTCCGTTTTATGAAGCTTGAGGTACGCTATATTTTCCGCGTTGGTATTTCCTATAAATATCCGATTGGAAATGAAAAAATAGAGAAATAATAGCCCAATAATAGCCAGTATAGAAAAAAATGTAATCTTAATAAATTTAAAAAACTTTTTCATAAATGAGGTTTTGGCAAAGGTATTATTTTTCAAGGAATGAACCAATAAGTATCCATGCATATAATTAAAATATATGTATTGGTGTTTTTAAAAATTGGGTCATTCTTTAATAGAATCGGGTCATTTTTCAATGACTATTTCCATAGGACGATTGTTGGCGCACAGTGAACCGCTGCGGGCTTATTTTACAGTTTTTTGTACAATAACAGCGATTTTGTAGTTACCCCGTAGCGTTTGTGTCCCTTGTTCCTTGTTCGGATAAGGGGCGATATCCTGTAATGAAATGGTATATCCGTTGGTGTTGGCAGTTCTTTGGTAACCTCTATCCTGTAGGTCTATTGTTGCGAGCTTTATTGTCGTAGGTTTAGTTGCTGTTTCTGCGATCTCAATTTCTGCTACTGCAACTCCAGACCAAATACAGTTGACGCCTTCAGGGCAACGGCTATCTTCTGAAATACCATTAAATTTGATCTTGATCGGATATTCTCGCAATGATTTTCTTTGTCCCTCAGCTAAGGATACACTTTCTCTCTCGGTTCTATTTCCAATATTTTCCTTTTGCGTTGCACAACCCGCTAGCGAACAGAATCCTAGCCCAATAATAAGCGTTTTATAATTCATCATCTTTACCGAAATAAAACTAGTATAAATGTTATCCAGTTATCTAGTCATTACTACCAAAATTAAGCCATATTTAAGAAACGTGCTAATCTTTCGACTCTTAATAGCGCTAAGCTCCTACTTGAATCATTGCTGGGCTTTTGCGATTATTGCTGTGATCCATTTTCATCATGATCTGGCTTTTCAGATTCTTCACAGCGCGAAAAAAATAGACTGGTAATTGACAGTTTTGATGGATCGAATTGTTCGTCTTTCAGAAGCAACAGATTCTGACGGATGTATTTATTTAAGTATCGATCGTCTTGCTCAGGATTGCCCGCAAAATAGGCCTCATTGTCTGATGCAAACTTACTTACATATCGATTGTTGACGGTATCCAAGACGTACTGTTCGAGGTCAGGATAAAATAGGGTATAATATGCGTTACTAAATATTGCTAGGGGGTCAATATAATTTGCCCGATCATAATCCTTCTTCATGGTCAATATTTCGTGCCAGTGTTCTTGATTTGAACCGTCTTGATTTTCTCTTAAAAAACCTCTTTCTCCACCGTAATTGGAGAGTCTGATGGCTAATTTATTCCCTTCAGCCAAATATAGGAAAGCGCTGAAATGTTGACGTGCACGTTGGGGTCTGTTATAAACAGCTATAAAATCATTGAATTTTTCTTCATTGCTATACTGAAAGACTTGATAAGTACTGTCATGTTCCATAAGCTGGTTTTGTACAATAAATTTAAGCGATTGAACCGGTTTGGATTCCTGATGAACAAAAGGGGGGCTGAAGCAGTTTGCCTTGTCATTGAAAACCCGATGTGTACTGTCATTATCAAATTGTACATAGGTTTTACCTTCTTCAAAACCTGCCAAATTGATACAAGTACTGTCTGTGAAATTAGGCTTGTGACGCCCATACAGTTGAAATAAAGGGGCTTCATCTGGATAGAAAAGCAGGTAGTCTTTTTCAAAAACATAGGAGCCGAAAACAGATGTAGCATAACCATATAACAGAAATCTGCCATCTTCAAAAAGACAAATCCCGCTATTACCACCATACTGTCCACTGATGGTCTTTGCCTTATCTTTTCCGTTTGGAAAATAGTGCGTGACTTGCTGTGCTTTACTATTTGTTACCATAAGGATAAGACTAATTAAGCCTAGAATTTTTTTAATGAATGACGTGCTTTTACTTTCTTTCCGCATATCTTTTGTTATTTATCAAATTTAAACCATTGCAACACTGGTTCAATGGTGGTATTTACAATCCGTGCAGGCTTTTTACGATTCGCCGAAACCTGTAATGGGGCAAACTAACACATATTCTTTCGCTTGGTAAATTAGCGGTTTTATCCGTCGTATTTTCAACTTACATTAACATTTTTTTTCCACCTATTAGAACAAAATATACCCCACTTAGACCGCTGGTTCTAATATCTTTGATTCTCGTCTGATGAACACTTCGCCTGCTTTGAATGTTCATGGAAATTTATGATGATTTTATTATAGCCAATAAGATAAATAGATGTCAACACTAACCCGTATAAATGCATATATGCATCTCAAAAAACATATTCGAATGAATGTAATTGCAGATCTTGATATGAGTATTTTCTATTTTAAGAAAAGACCTTTCATCGTGATGGATTTGTCAAATGAAAAGATATATTTCAATGATAGTGGATTAGAATGGTTGCGTTCAGAAAAACAAATAGTGCAGCCTGTTCAATGGACTCGGAGTAAGTATCTTCCCTCCAAAAATTGGGTGGGACTAGCTGTTAATAACCAAAGAGATGATTTGATTATCCAGTTAATTGATGAATTTTATCTGGCGACATGTGATATGCTATCGATAAATCCAATTTCTAAGGGAATTCGCCCGACAAAATAAAGCTTTAGACAGATTTTAATAGATTTAAATGTGATTCGTCCTCCCAGACGGAATCAAATCATGAAAAACTAGCATTGAAAATTAGAAATACAAAAAAGAGTAAATTAGTACGATATGGTGGAAGCAAATCATGCATTGTGTATTAAAATATAAATAATAATGAGGATTAACAGAAAATAGGCTAACTTATATTAGGTATTTTAACCCGTTTTATAGGTACTTTAACTTGTTTTGTCTTTGCTGCTTTTTTTTTAAATTTTTAATTTTCATCTTTAGCGTATTATAAACGTAAAATTTGAGTCCATTACACAACCTTTCTGAAGAAACATTGATTCTTTTATTGAAAAAAAAGAATCAACAGGCTTTTAGTTATCTTTATGATCACTATGCCGATGCACTCTTTGGTGTGGTTTGTCGTATCGTGGTCTCAACGGAGCATGCGGAAGAAGTCATCCAAGATGTATTCGTCAAAATTTGGCGATATATCGATGTTTTCGATGCAGAAAAAGGCCGCCTTTATACCTGGATGATTAACATTGCCCGCAATACAGCCCTCGATCATCGAAAATCAAAAGCTATCGTAAACGAGCAGAAAAACCAACCGCTCTCAAATATCGTAAATAGGGAGGAAGAACAAGATCTAAGTCAGGGCGAACAACACACGAAAGCAGATTTTATTGGATTTAAAAATATTTTAGATAAATTGAAGCCGGAATGGCGAATCTTGATTGAGATGGCCTACTATGAAGGATATACACAACAAGAAATCGCTGAACAGCTTGATGTGCCGCTAGGAACAGTAAAAACACGTACCAGGGCAGCTTTTATACAATTACAACAATTACTAAAAGAGTACCGCTAGTTTTGGATATTAGAGCATACATATCGTCGGGGATTATTGAATCGTACGTTTTGGGACTTGCTTCTGAAGAGGAAGTGAGCATCTTGAATTGTATTCGAAAAAATAATAGCGAAGTGGAACAAGCCATCATCGAAGCAGAGATTGCACTCGAAGATTTGGCCGATAGCCAAGCGATAGAGATGCCTATGCAATTAAAACAGGATATATGGAATAAACTCATTGTAGAAAATCTAGTACCAAACGAAGATCATAAAATTGATGAAACATTAGTACCTTCTTCTACGGACCATAACGACGTAATTGTTATGGATACCGAAAAGAAAATGCTTGTTGCTCGATCATACAAGTGGACTATTGCTGCAAGCCTATTGTTAGCCGTTAGTATTGGTGCTAATATCTTCCTATATCAACGTAAACAAGATACAGCGAATAAGCTAAATCAGACGACGTCCTTACTTGATGCTGAGCAGGCAAAACTTGCTACCCTACAGGATAAATGGGCTCTCGTTCAAAATCCAGCAATAAAAACAATCCCTCTGAAGGGGGTAGAAACTAAACCCGATTACCTTGCTTTGGTATTCTGGGATCAGGTATCAAAGACGGTTTATCTGAGTATTGAGCACATGCCTGTTGCACCCAAAGGTAAGCAATATCAACTGTGGGCAATGGTCGATGGTAAACCTGTTAATGCCGGTGTTTTTCCACTTGACTTAAAAGGAGATACAGCAAGTAAGATGCTGGATATTCCAAAGGCCCAGGCTTTTGCTATTACCCTCGAAGATGAAGGCGGCAAAGATGTACCAACACTCACTGCATTATGTGTAATGGGGAGTATATAAAAAACAATGCCCTGATGGGATAAACCGATCAGGACATGCTAAAAACAGGTAAACTACGTCTTTTGTTAGGATTTTATAAAAAGACCTGCAATATTAAGTACAGCTTCTGCAGTTAGAGGTTCATCGAAAGACTGGGTTGCTGCATTGGTCGAAATTTTCCCCATGGCACCTGCCAATGTTGTAATATCCACTCCCGCTTGTGTTATATTATTTTCGCCTGCATATACCGGATCGACAACCGCGCCAATACCACTGTCATTACTTCCTGTAATCCAAGGTTTTTGATTGGCAGCTCCACCTCCGCGAGCACGACGCATTTGGCGGATATGAGAGGCATGTCGTGCCTCAACAGAATGGATCTGAAGCGCCGCAGTCAGTACAACACGATTGCCGAGTAAAATTCCCGCTTGCCCTTTATAAGCTCTTACCCCGGTGTCTTCAAATGCTTGTGCGATAGCTAAAAATGTGTCGTAGTCACTGAAAACATTGCCGAAAGTCCCACCAGCGGTGAAATCAAAGGTTGGCTTTGAAACAGCTTTATTGCCTAATACCTGTTTAAGAAAATTCACATGTGCAATTTCATGGTCACGAATGGTGGTTATCGCACCGAGTGGTTTACCTGTGGGGATAAGACCTGCTTTGGCAACAGCCATAGTGTAGTATTCTGCTTCGAGATATTCCAAAGTCAACGCATAGTTGAGTACTCCATTGACATCTGTGGGAGCCGTAGCACCATAAGCTTTTTTAAAGAGCTCACCTATCATAAAGGGCAGGGCAGCCAAAGTTATTTTTTTGCTCATTGAAGCCAAACTTTTAATTGCTTCGCGACGAGGGCTGATGCGATCGCTGAATTCAGGATCTACAGCATTTATTTGTTCAAAAACGTTTAAGAGATTCATGATAATCAGTTTTTAGGTGAATTAATAAGTTGGTAGATCGCTCACATCAATCTTGGATTTAATAAATGGCGCTGCGGCACTAAGGACAACGCTTGGACTCTTTGCGACATCAAGACCATTTGAATCCACTACTTCCTGATTGGCAAAGCTACCATTGTCGATCATATCCCTGACCCAGGCGGCATGTCTAGCTTCAACAGACACGATCTTGCCAGCCAACAGTAAATAATTGACATCTTTTATTAACCATCCAGCACCATTGTAGGCCGAAACGCCAAGATCTTCAAATGTTTTTGCTGTTGCCAGTACTGTTTCGCGACTGCTGAAATTGATACCGCCTAAATTAAATTCAAGACTTGAAATGGCTTTGGCCCCTAGGGCTACCTTGAAAAACTCACGATGAGCAATTTCATGATCACGGATATCCGTAAAAAAAGTTTTTTCCATGTCCGTCATGCCACTATAGGGATTGTTGACTAGCTGGATATAAAATGCAGCTTCAAGTTGTTCAAGTGCATAGGCATAATTTAGGATGGCAATGTCGCCGCTACCAAAGTACATGCCCTTACCACCGTTATCCATGCCATCATCGTGGTCTTTTTTGCAACTCGACATACCCAGGATGGCTAATGTAGCAGCACTGGCTCCTGCATATTTTAAAAAATCTCTTCGTCTGAGATCTCTTTTGTCCATGTCACTATTGGAGTTCAATAGTGTTTCGTTGTGGGAGGTTATCTTTTCCATAACAAAAGTCTTTTAGTTTATAATTTTTTTCTGTACTTATACCCATTTACGACTTTTTGGAAAGCTTGGATTTCATAAATTCTTTTTTTTTAAAATATATTTTTGGCATTGAAAAACCGATATAATCTTCGCCATCTTGGGAACTGAATGCAGCACGGCGCTTATTATCGGTGATCTTTTAATCTAATAGTTTGTTTTTTATTTAAAACTATTTTAACACAGCGGTGTTCATGATTATATTTTATCATGCTATTACCGCTGGTTTTCTACTTTTTACGATAGACTAAGAAAAGTTAAAACCAAATCGATATTAATTGGGCATTGGAATGATTCAAATCAATCGTTAAAGATTAGTGAAATATTATTTGTACGTTAGCGCATGCTATACATTTGGACCTATAAAGACTTCGAAGATAAAATTATTAACAATACAGGCTTTTGAATGAACGCTAAATTATCGCCAAAGAATGAATCAGATCGGATACGCGTGTTGCATGAATACGAAATTTTAAACACAGCAGCCGAGGAAGAGTTTGACCGCATTACGAAAATTGCATCACTAGTGTGCGGTACACCCATCTCATTGATTTCACTAGTGGATAAGGATATGCAGTGGTTTAAATCGCGGGTTGGCTTGGAGATAGACGAAACAACGCGCGATGTTTCTTTTTGCCAATATACGCTGGAAGAAGATCAGCTGATGGAAGTTGAGGACGCCAAAAAAGACGATCGCTTCAAATCGAATGAACTCGTTACCTTAGAACCAAACATTCGTTATTATGCTGGATTACCATTAATCGATCCCAACGGATATGCCTTAGGGGCCTTATGTGTTATTGATCGTGTTCCAAGGCAGCTCGATCAGCATCAAAAAGAGATCCTAACCCTTCTTCGGGATGAGGTTGTCGCGCTTATTGTCAACAGAAAAGAAAAAGAAAAGTATAAAGAAAGTGAACAAAAACTGAAAGCATTTTTCGATAACTCTCAGGGACTTATGTGTACGCATGATCTGAAGGGCAATTTTATAGCCGTCAATGAAGCTGGAGCCAAGACTTTGGGCTATACACGGGAGGAGATTCAGTTACGATCACTTTTTGATATTGTCCCATCGGAGGGGCACAAGAATTTACAGGACTATCTGGGCGCAATTGTTCAACGCGGAACAATCAAAGGAGAAATGCGAACCTTGACACGCTCGGGTGAGACGCGTATCTGGATGTTTAATAATATTTTGCAGACCAATGGGAACAAAATACCCTATGTGATTGGCAATGCCGTGGATATTACGGAACAGCATTTTCTAGAAAAGGAACTGAAGCATGCCCAAGCAACATTGATGCGGACTGGAAGGGTAGCTAGAATTGGAGGCTGGGAATATACGCCTGCTGATGGGAAGATTGTTTGGTCCGAAATTACGCGAGAAATTCATGAAGTACCCGAAGACTATGAACCAGAGCTAACAACTGCGTTACAGTTCTATAAAGCGGGATCAAGTAGGAATAAAATACGGACTGCCATTGAACATGCACTCGCTACGGGAGAAGCTTGGGATTTGGAGCTTGAGATTGTCACCTTCGCTGGTCATGAACTGTGGATACGTGCATTGGGAAATGCTGATTTTGAAAATGGCCATTGCGTTCGTTTATACGGTACCTTTCAGGATATTGATAAGCGTAAACGCATCGAAGCAGAGTCTTCGAATTCAAAAAAACTGCTTTCAGAAGTATTGGATGCAACCTCCGCTGTAGCTATTATCGCGACCGATACGACTGGTGTAGTCACATTGTTTAATACAGGAGCGGAAAACCTTTTGGGATACCGCAGTGAAGAGGTCATTGGGAAATTGGGGCTTGAACATTTTCATTTGAAAGAGGAGCTCGTGTTGAGAGCTAAGGAACTGGAAGTTGAATTAGGACGTTCGGTAGATAAACTTCGTTTCTTTGTAGATATGGCAGAGCTGCATGGTGCTGAACAGCGAGAGTGGACCTATTGTCGAAAAGATGGATCTAGATTGTATGTTTCCTTAGCCGTTACATTTATTCGGGATATTAACGAAAATGTTATCGGTTATCTTGCGATTGCAACTGATATTAGCAGGATTATTCATCAACGGGAAGAGCTGGAAAAGGCGAAATTAGTAGCTGAACAGGCAAGTGCAGCAAAATCACAATTTTTGGCAAATATGAGCCATGAGCTTCGTACACCTTTGAATGGGATTGTTGGCTTTACCGATTTGTTGCTTGGGACAGCACTTGAAGATACTCAACGGGAATATCTGAGTATCGTTGATCAATCAGCCAATTTATTGCTTGGAATTGTAAACGACATTCTAGATTTCTCTAAAATTGAGGCTGGCAAACTAGAACTGGACGTTGAACAGACGGATCTTCAGGACTTGGTTATTCAACTGACAAACTTTCTCAATATGCAGATCAAAGCCAAAAATTTAGAGTTTTATCTGAATATCGCGGCCGATGTGCCACATTATATTTGGGTTGATGCCCTCCGTATCAAGCAAGTATTGATGAATTTATTGAGCAACGCCACAAAATTTACCGAGAAGGGAACTATTGAACTCAGCATTACAGTAGAATCACATGATGCCACCCAGGCTGTTCTGTGCTTTAGCGTCAAAGATACAGGCATAGGTATTAAAGAGGACAATGTGGAACGGATATTTGATGCATTCACACAGGAAGATAACTCGATGACTAAACGCTATGGGGGAACTGGCCTTGGACTAACAATATCGAATAAATTGCTTAAAATGATGGGCAGTGAATTGAAATTGGAGAGTACCTTTGGTGCCGGTAGTCGTTTCTTTTTCACTATTAATGTTCCCGCCGTTTGGGAAATTAATGCGTGGGATGGATTAAAAAAAATAAAGGATGTACTAATTGTTGCACAGGAAGAGTCGGAGCGAAATGATTTGGATCGGATGTTATCGTTAAAGAAGATTAATACCGTGCATGCAAAAACTGGATTTGAGGTATTACAGATATTAAAAAAGGGACATCATTTTGATGCAATTTTGATCGATCATCAATTGCCTATCATCAGCGGTATTGAAACGATACAGAATATTCGTGAAAAAAATTTCGATAACAATACTGAGCCGACCATTATTCCTATTTTTAGTTCGAATCAGCAGGATATAGAACAGCTATGTCATTCCGTGGCCATAAGTAGATGGTTAGTCAAACCCTTTACGCCGGAGGAGCTGTATACAGCTTTAGTAAAGGTGAACGTTTCTTAGTTTGAAGTAAGCTCTCAAAGTTGCATGAGCCGTATTTACGACCTAAGTTATCCATTTATGCACAGTTAATAGGTTCTCTTGATAGGGCGATGATGAAGTGTCTGATTTCCTTTGAATATGATTTTTGATTTCTAGCGTATCAAGAGCATGTTTATTATCGCAAGTTTCGGATTTTACAGCATTATCTTTCTGGATAGCTTTGTGTTGGATAATAAATAAAACACCATGCAAATTTTTAAAGATAAAGTCATCCTGATTACAGGGGCTAATAGAGGGATAGGAAAGTCACTGGTAAGTGCATTGCTCAATAACGGTGCAGGGAAGATATATGCAACCTGCCGGGATTTAAAAAATATGCCAGCATTCAACGATCATCGAATCGTACCGCTGCAACTAGATATTACCGATGTTAAACAAGTAGAAATGAGTGCGCTAGCAGCCCCAGATACTGAGATTCTGATTAACAATGCAGGAACCTTAAATCCAGGGAATATGCTACAAGGAGAAGTATTGGCGATGGAAAATGATCTGAAGGTAAATTATTTTGGAACAATAAACATGATGCGTGCATTTGCTCCAATTCTGATAAAGAATAGGCCATCTATCATGATCAACATTGTTTCGATTGCCGCCTATTCGCCTTTACCTTCTATTGCTGGGTACGCTGCTTCCAAAGCAGCACTTTATTCTGCTACACAATCTGTTCGAATTGAACTGGCTAAAAAGGATGTGACAGTATATGCTGTTAATCCGGGAGCAATTGATACCGATATGAACAAGGGAAGTGATTGGGATATGCCAGATCCAGATCGTATCGCAATAAAGATAGTAGAAAGTGTCGCAGCCGGAAACCTCGATATAGTCCCGGATGAAATGGGACAAGGTATGTATGCCGCATGGCGAGAAGAGCCTGCGAAATTATCAAAAATATTTTCTGATCTCTATCATCAAGAAAATTAGATGTTCACTATTGTTCGGCGCTATCGATGTTTATGAGTAGCGCCGAACAGTATGCTGACGATAAAAGAAGACGCTGTCTCCAAAGTCGATTTTACAATTCGGATTCAAATAAAATTTGAAACTTTATTACATTAAATGGAAAAGGACCAAGATCGCTTCGAAATGCAACGATTGACTATTCCTTAGATTTTAGGTATGGGATACGATATTGTTCATCAAATCTTTTCTTGTCATCCCGATAGCTGCTGACGGCTCCAAATTTATGCATCATTTTAATATAGCACCATGCGAGATCTATCTGATAAGGCTTAAAGCCACTCCGCGCACTCTTTGGATATAAATGGTGGTTGTTGTGCCATTCGCCTGCTACAATGCCAGGCCATAACTGGTTTATGGATTTGTCTCTCTCATTGAAATCGATACCTTCACGTTGTTTGTCTTCACCTTTTGCATGCCCTTCATAGTTGAATGTGCGCACACCGACTGCCCAAAAGCCGGCGGCTCCAAAGAGTGTACAGGCAAGTGCGTGACCACCGATTAAATAAAAGGCGGCATACCAAAAAGCCCAGTTTAATATCCAGGATCCTATTGCATGTGAAGGATTGACGTACGACCCCCACTTTTGATATTGCGCATAACTATTAGCTGTTACACCCGTGTGTCGCATAAGCAATTTGACGCGGTTATAGGAATTTTCCGTAAGGTTCTTAGCAATAGGCTGGTGATTTACATCGGCTAAAAAACAGTATAGAAAGCCAGCTTGGGCATTATAGGGATCACCCGGTTTATCGGATTTTGCGTGGTGAACATGATGTGAAATAACATATATTTCTTCGGGAATTACATTGATGGTCAAATTCTGCGTGAAAAAACGCCAGAAACCGTTGCGGAATTTAAATGCGCCGTGTGTCGCAAATCGATGATGCCATATCGTTCCATGGGTCCCCATAACGATCATACTGTACAGGAACGCGGCTAACACAGTCCACCAACTGAAATGGTAAACCAAAAAGATGATAAAAAAGGGGATGAGGCAAGCTACTTTTAACCAGCTAAAAAAGGGTAACCAATTTCGTTTATCCTTAAAAATATTAAGGCGTTTGAAGAATTCAGTGAAAATTTCTTTTTTGCTTGGCTTTACGAGATTTCCATCGGCGTCTTTCCATCCGTAGGTTGGAACTTGCAGAACATGGTCTAAAAAGGGCATTTGTGGTTGATGTAAATTATAATTTTTGCTAAAGGTATCATATTCCATGGTTAAAAAGTGTTAATGTTAAAAGTTTAACATATCCTTAAGATGTATCAAGCAATTCGAGAAGGATAAAATAGCTTGCTGGAAGCTATAATATAAATAAGCAAAGGCATCACGATTAATGCTTATTTTATCATAAAGTGATACGGAAATTAAAGGGAGTTTATAGCTATTCATCCGAATGAGGTCCCTATAAGGCCCGTATGAAGTCCCTATAAGGTCCCTGTTATTTTTAAAGTTTTAAGGGCCATATCCTAACACTTTTTATACTATTGTTCTTTAATGAATTTCATCTCAAACCCATTCTCTTTTCTTACGACTTGTTTCAGGTCAGGCGTAAATTGAAGTTCTATTCCAAGCCCCATTTTGAAGAGATCATTTCCAAGATAATCGAGCGCTACATTTTCTTGACTGGGGGCCTCTAAAATAAGCATACTGTCTTTCTGTACAAAGGTGAGCTTAAATGCGGGCGATATCTCGGCAGCATAGGTGCCCAAATAGCGCTCGATGTGTTCGATAGCCCGTTTTTTTACCTCATAAGGTTCTATGGCGGTAATATTTTCCATATTTTCTAAACGTGCCATCAATCCCCAGCCATAAAAATCATTGGATATTCCAATGAGCAATTGGTTTTCACCTTTTTTAAGTTTTAAGCGGCTATTCCCGTTCTGTACAGATATCCTTCCGTCGGGATACCTTTTCATATTCTGCCTAAAGATATTTTTGTCTGTGTAGGTAATCTGATCATTTAGGTAAAGCCATATTTCATCTGAGAATCCAAGCTGGAGATTAGCTAATGTAGGTTCTTGTGCTGTAATAATAGTTTTTAGCCATATTATCCGACGCTTTTCGGCACTACCGAAGCGTCTTGTAAGGTTTACCAATCCATACCGCTCGGTTGCTATTTTTTCCGTGAAGGCTTCGTCTTTCGGCAGGTCACGAAAAGTAGTTGGTTCTCGCCCTTCTTCCAAAGTCGTGGGTTGGGTTATCGACCAACTTCGGATATAATTGGCCTCATGTCGGGTCAGGTCCACACCTTCGGCTTGCGGTAGGTTCTCAATTTCATTAGGTTTAATCTCGATATTACTGATGTATGCATCGCCGTCGAAGGCAATGCTTCCAGTATTTTCTCGTCCCTCGAGTTTTGGTACGGTCAATCTCAAGCTGTTATTGACAAAAACCTGCATTTGCACACCTGATATGACGAGTTTAATATGATTCCATTCTTCTGTTTTAGCAGCCGCAGGTGCCTGATATTGGGGATAGATGTCCCACATGTTGACACCGTCTAAGATGGGACAGTACTGAATGCCTTCATTAGCGAATGGGTTGGCCATTTTAGGAACTCGGAGATAGACAATCTCCTGTTCTTTTTCATTTTTTCGATGAAAATAAATGGCGCTGGCGAACTCTGTTTTTGAAGGTATCACATCATACTCGATGGTTCCGTCTTTAAAAATTAAGTCTTTAATCACGACCGGACCAGATGCTGGAGCGATTTTCATTGCTTTACGACCTTTAAAGTTTAGAAAATCAACTTTTCCGTGCTGGAAGGACCATTGTTCTGCGTTTAATGGAATGCTCTTGCTTATTGATGCTTTGCTATTTTTTTCTAGAGTATAACTTTGTAATAGAATGACCCATATGAAGACTAGTGTCAAAAATATCTTTTTCATGTTAATTAAATTTTTGATAAATTTAACGGATAGACCTTATTTCAACTCGCTCAACCTTGCGGCAAGTTTATTCAAGTTTGTTCAAGCAGATTGTTTGTTTTTAAAATGTTGATATATAATAAATTATGGTTAAGTTGAGTGATCCCGAATTGTTTCTGCATCTTAAGAATTCCATTGAAAATCAACTTGAATGGGGGGAAACAGCTCATTGGAGTACAGCTGATTTTGAAAAACTTTCGGACAAGATACAGGAGAAAACGGGAGTAATACTTAGTGTTTCTACGTTGAAGCGGATTTTTGGTAGGATTGATTACCAGAGCAAACCAGCCCTCACGACATTAAATACATTGGCGCGCTACGTTGATCATGAGGACTGGCGGGCTTTTCGGAATGCTTATGCACAGAAATATATACCGCAGGAGCAGGCATTGCATAAATCCGCTTTTGAACCAAAGGTGAAGAAAAGAAAACAGCACGGTCCTATATTTATTATCGCTATTTCATCTGTTTTCGTCCTTGTCTTGGTCGGACTTTTCGGTAATAGGTTTATTCCAAATAGGAAGCCTATTAATAATAGTGCCTTCCACTTCTCGTCGAAGACAATGCTGACAGAAGGCTTGCCAAATTCGGTCGTTTTTAATTACGATGCTTCTGCTGCAAATGAAAACGATTCGGTATTTATTGCACAAAGTTGGGACACCAGCCGTAAGATACAGGTGGATAGAAAGGGCAAACACCATTCTGCGATTTATTATTATCCAGGTTACTTTAGAGCTAAACTGATTATTGGGAATAAAATTGTTCGAGAACATGATATACAGATTAAAACCAATGGCTGGCTAGGATTAGTAGAAGCAGCCTCGGGAAAGGAGCCTTTGTATTTCAAAAAAACTGAAATCGTGTTACCCCATGAAACTGCCATTACTCAGGAATTGTTGAATAGCTATAACGTCGACCTCCTCCCTGATGCTCCACTGGTAAGACTTTACAATCAAAAGGATACGACAGGAGTTATGACCGACAACTTTAGTTTTGAAACAGACATCAAAACAGGAGCGAGCAATAATGGTAATAATTGCCAGCGTGTGGAAGTACTCTTACAGGCTAAAAACGATATCATCATTGTACCTTTAGTAAATACAGCCTGTATCGGTGACATAGCTCTTACAGCTGGTGGCTTTTATACGGATAGCAAACAAGATGACCTCAGTGGATTTGGCTGCGATCTTTCCAAGTGGACCAAGCTTAAAATAGTTTGTAAAAATCAGCAGGTTAAATATTGGATCAATGATAAACCTACATACACTACGATGATTAAAAATGCACCAACTGAAATAGTTGGTCTGCAATATCGTTTTAAAGGGGCAGGTTTTGTTAGAAATACCCGTTTAAGTGGGTCGGAGAGGAAGGATATTAGTTTTTGATAGGTAAACCAATTATGCATATGATGATACTAAAAAAGATATTTCCTTTTTTATTTTTCTTACCGCTAGCTTGCTTGGCTCAGCAAGAAAAAGGAAAGCCTTTCGAAATACAATTTGATATCTCGGGACTTTCCAATGGCGCAAAGCTTCAATTGAATAGCTTCCAGGAAGGTGGTCGGTCCTATGACGTCATACTTAAGGATGGAAAATGTGCCATAAAAGGAACTCTAGAGGAGCCTTCTTTATATGTACTAACGGCAAAGCCCAATTTGAGGGCAGTCATCTGGATTGAACCGGCTCGCATGAAGATATTAGGCGATAGTTTACATTTTTCGGATATAGCGGTGCTGAATTCCAGATCACAGGCTGATGCCATCCCAATCAATAGGCAACTGGATCCCATGTGGAAAGGAGCAGCTGAGCTTGACCGAAAAATTGAAATTGAAACCGATTCGGTCCAACTGGTGGAGTTGAAAATAGCATCGGACCATTATTATCGGTCCATCAGACAGTTGAGAGTCCACAATATTTTTGATAAAACACCGTCTTATCCACTTATGCAGGAACTCTATTTCTTAAGGACATCATTGACAAGAGATTCCTTGCAGTTGGCTTTTGATAGGTTCCCTCAGAATATGAAAAAAAGTAGAACAGGACGGTTCTTAAAGGAATTTCTCCAAGCAAAGGAACTTAGAAGAGGGGATCTGGCTCCAGCTTTTATTGTCAAAGACCTTAATAATAATGATGTGAATTTGACTGATTTTCGGGGAAAGATTGTTGTTCTCGATTTTTGGGCTGCTTGGTGTGTGCCTTGTAGAAAAAGTAATAAGAAGCTACCGATGTTGTATGCTAAATATAAAAAAAGAGGTCTAGAGATCCTATCTTTTAACCTAGACACAAATAGGGAGATTTGGAAGAAAGCAGCGGTCGAAGACGGCATATCCTGGACCAATGTGGGCGATCAGCAAGCGCTGAATAGCAAAACAGCAATTAACTATCGGGTGCAGGGATTACCAAAGGTTTATATCATTGATCGAAATGGTTTTATCATAGATACCGGAGGATCTGGGGTGGACCTAGAACGTACTATAGAAGAATCTCTCGATCCTTTGCTTTAAGATCCAGTATAAAAAATAGAGTAGGAGCAGAGGGGGAGGTTATGACCTTTCCTAAATGCAGGAAAGGTCTTTCTCCAATGACGTATGTTTTATTCTTCTGATGTGTTCTTTAGTTGCATTAGGAGCGTGTAGGCATTTTTGCTAACGATTTTCTTCCCTTCAAAATCGCGGTAATTCAATACCTTCACTAGTCCTTTTTGAGGCTCCTCAACTGCTATTTCCGCCAGGCGATAATTGCTGTTTCCTTCCGATATGAATACATAATTTTTTCCTTCAAAGTCTACGATACTTTCTTCAGGCAGAGCGTGCCCCAACGTAGCCGTTGTTTGTATTTCAGCATTCATGTATACACCAGGTATCATATTCTGATCATATTTGTCCAAATGACAATGCACATCTGTCATGCCGGAGGGATCGACATCTTTGCCGATCAAATGGATTTTTCCATTGTACTTTTTACTTGGGTTAGCATTGGAGTACGCCAATAGAAGCTGTCCAGGGTGAAGCTGTTCAAGATCCTTTTCATAGACTTTGAGGTTCAGATGGATATCCGTTGGATTGATCAATTCGAAGAGGATATCCGAAGGATTCACATATTTCCCGATGTTGACATTAACCTTGCTTACATAGCCATCTATAGTGCTGTATACGGGAGCACTTTTTCGAATATTTCCAGCAGAAACTGTACTGGGCTGAATATGTATGAGCTCTAGCTGTTTTGCAATGGCATTCATTATAATCTGTTGACTGTTCATTTCGGCCTGAGCTTGCTGCATTACTTTATCGCTACTCGCCTGATTCTGGTTGAGTTCCTTTTGACGTCTGAAGTCAAGCTGGGCAAAATGTAACTTTGATTGGGCCGAGAGATAATCTTGCTGAAGCTGCACAAACTGTGGATTTTCCACAACTGCTATAACATCTCCTTTTGAAACCTTCATACCAGGAAGCAGCTTGGTACTTTTTAAGTATCCTCCTAAAGGAATGCTTACCGACACGAAGTTTTGAGGCGGAACATCTATTTTTCCATTGACTTTTAAGATGTTGGTTATCGGTTCGTCCGCAAGCGTTACTATTTCTAAATGCACATTTCGCAACTGGGCATCTGTTAGGGAAACCAGGTTTTCGTCTTTGGGGCCTGGTGGCGTGGAGGCTGCACTTTCCGTATTTCGATGGCAGGAAATACAGACGATAGCCAACACATAAACCATATAGTGGGATAAAAGATTTTTCGTTTTCATTTTTATCGATTTATCATAATGTAATGAAGCAGAATGGCATTTTCATTGAGCTGCCACAACGCATCCGTATAATTACTTTTCAGTAGGATTGCTTGGTTGACCAAAGTGACAAATTCGAGATAATCTATGGCGCCGTTTGAGAATTTTTTCTGTACGGTTTCAAAGACGATTTCAGCATTCTTGAGTCCTTCGGTTTCATATTGATCGACAATATCAAGACTGGTCTGATAGCGTTGAGAAAGCTCTTGTACTCTTTTTTTAAGCTCAAATTGTGCATTTTGCAATTCGTCGCTGGCGATGGTTTCCGCTAGACGTGCAGTCTCGATCCGAGCTCTCTGTCCTTTGGAAAATAACGGTACGGCAACACCTAACTGTACAGAATGGAATCGCGGACTTGCGTCGTAGGTCCTGTTATCTGGACCGGTACCTTTAAAACTATTTAGATTATAGCCTAATAGCAACTCGGGGAGCAATTTAGATTTTTCAACCCTTGTTGCTTGTTCCGAGACTATTTTTTCTTGTTCCAATACCTTGAGCAAAGGATGATCGGTTATTGATAACTGACGAAATTCGATCTTTTCCATAGAACTTAGGGTGTAGGTCTCTTCCGTATTTAGCAGCCACTGGAATTGCAATTGAAGTCCCTTTATCTCATCACGTACCTGCCTCAATTGGATCGTGATAGCTGCTTTTTGATTCTTCGCGGTTACACTTTCAAGGGCATCACTTTCACCTGCTTTTTGACGTAGAATGGTTTTGTCGAGAAAGCTGCTATACAATGACAGTGCTTTAGTCAAAAGCTGTTCCTTTTGTTGCCAATACAGTATGTTGTAATAGGTAAGACTGACAGCCTTTTTAAGCTCAAACTCTTTGAGAGAGACTTGTAGTTGACTTCTTTTCCATTCTTCGGTATAGCGGGCCCGTTGCCTTTTGTAGACCGCAGGAAAACCAAAACGTTGACTGATACTGACCTTTGTATCCTGATAGGCGCTATTGATCTGGCCATAATCCAAACTGATATCCATCTGCGGAATATCGGCAGTGGATGACCCTATTAGCGCTTTGGCATAGGCAGCTCTTAGTTTTTCAATTTTTATGTTACGGTTGTTTTGGAGAGCGAGTTCAATAGATTGATCCAAAGTAACCACAGTCTGTGCTGTTGAATTGTTTGTTGTTAAAAAAATAAATGCAATCAAAAGAGGTGCAACATGTCGTCCTTTTAATTTATTGAGTTTAAATCCCCGTTCTATAGTTACATAAAGCAAAGGGAGAACGAATAATGTTAATAACGTTGCTATAAGCAGGCCACCAATGACAACAGTTGCCAATGGGCGTTGTACCTCAGCTCCAGCGCCATTGCTCAGTGCCATGGGGATAAACCCCAGTGAGGCAACCGAAGCGGTCATCAAAACGGGGCGCAAACGATTTTCTCCGCCATCGACAACAATGCGTACAATATTGCGGATGCCACTTTTTTGAAGCCTGTTAAATTCGGAGATCAATACGATACCATTGAGGACAGCCACGCCAAATAAGGCTATAAATCCAACCCCGGCACTGATACTAAAAGGCATTCCCCTTAGTGCCAACAGGAAAACCCCACCTATAATCGATAATGGGATAGCACTATAGATCAATAAACTTTCTTTAACAGATTTAAACGCAAGGAATAGAAGTATAAAGATTAAGGCTAAAGCAATAGGGACAGCAATCAGGAGGCGTTGTTTGGCATTATTGAGATTT
Source organism: Sphingobacterium sp. 40-24 (assembly GCF_001899705.1). NCBI lineage: Bacteria > Pseudomonadati > Bacteroidota > Sphingobacteriia > Sphingobacteriales > Sphingobacteriaceae > Sphingobacterium > Sphingobacterium sp. 40-24. The sequence continues at coordinate 19,991 of NZ_MKWH01000053.1, forward strand.
TCAAAAGAACCGCCATATTTGATGGAGTATCCTGTTGGAAGTTTGATTTCCTTATCAATTTTAGCTTGTAGTTCATGGACGATACTTTGTACGTCACGGTCTTTGATATTAAATCCGACGACAATCCGGCGTTGTGCGTTTTCACGTTGGATCTGATTTGGCCCTTGCTCAATGGCCACACGTGCCAATTGGGAAAGTGGAATTTGGTTGCCCGTAGGCGTGGGGATTAAGAGGTTACGGATATCGGTAATATTCTTTCGGTCCTTGGCAGCTAGGCGGACGACCATGTCAAAGCGTTTCTCTCCTTCGAATACCAGACCTGTACTCTGTCCAGCAAAAGCAGCATTTATGGTTCTATTTACGTCAGCAATGGAGAGTCGATGCTGGGCGATCATTGGACGGTTATAGGTTATGACGACTTGTGGAAGTCCGCCAATAGGTTCGACGTAAAGATTTTGGGCTCCTTGGACCGTTTCAATGATTTTACCTATTTGCTGAGCATGTAAGGCCAGAGAATCGAGGTTGTCTCCAAATATTTTGAGGACAACATCCTGCCGCGCCCCCGTCATCAGTTCGTTGAACCGCATTTGGACGGGGTACTGAAAGCCGGCCGTAATACCGGGTACATCCGTCAAGGCCATACTCATTTTTGAAGCAAGTTCTGGAAATGTATGGGCCGAAGTCCATTCTTTTTTGTCTTTTAGGATAACCATCATGTCTGATGCTTCCATTGGCATAGGATCGGTTGGCACCTCGCCGCTGCCAATTTTGGTGACTACTTTTTCGACCTCAGGAAATCTGCTTTTCAGAATATGGGCAGCCTTTTGAGTGCTTTCAATGGTCGTAGTCAGGTTACTGCCCGGAAGAACCCGCGTGTCGACTGCAAAATCTCCTTCTTCAAGTGAAGGAATAAATTCCCCGCCGAGGTGACTTAGTGTAACTACGGCAAGTATAAAAAGCGAGATAACCAATGCAAGAATAGTCTTTGGAAGTCGGAGTACTTTGAGTAATACATGGACATAAAATTTTTCAAGTCTTTTCATCAGCCGATCCGAAAGCGAAGGTTTGCTATTTCTCGCACGAAGTAATATTGAACTCATCATCGGTATATAGGTGAGCGATAAAAGGAACGCGCCTAATAAAGCAAATGCAACTGTTTCGGCCATGGGTTTGAACATTTTACCTTCGATTCCTTCCAATGTTAAGATGGGGAGGTAAACGATCAGGATAATGATCTGTCCAAAAACAGCACTGTTCATCATACGACCGGCTGATGCTGTCACCATATCATCCATTTCAGAAGCGGGCACCTTGAGCAATTCTTTGAATCGTTGCTGCTGCATAAGCTGATGCATCACAGACTCGACAATAATGACAGCCCCATCAATGATTAATCCGAAATCGAGTGCACCGAGACTCATCAGGTTACCACTCACTCCAAAGAGGTTCATCATGCAGATTGCAAATAGCATGGCTAAGGGAATGACGGAGGCCACGAGCAATCCAGCCCGTATATTGCCTAGGAAGAGTACTAGTACAAAGACGACAATTAATGCTCCTTCCAAGAGATTTGTCTGCACCGTACTGATGGCATTATTGACCATTTTGGTACGATCAAGAAAAGGTTCAATAAGGACACCTTTAGGCAATGTTTTTCGGATTTCCTCTACTTTGGCCTTTACATCTGCAATGACTTGGCTGCTATTGGCGCCTTTTAGCATCATCACGACGGCTCCAGCAACTTCACCATTGTCGTTGTAGGTCATCGCGCCATAGCGGGTTGCATAGCCAGGTTGTACTTGAGCAATGTCCCGAATGAAAATCGGTAGGTCGTTTTGCTTACCCGCAATCGCAATATTTTGGATGTCGTCAATGTTGCCGACCAGTCCTTCGCTTCGGATATAAAGGACTGTTGGTCCTTTCTCAATGTATGCGCCGCCGGTGTTTTGGTTGTTGGCATTTAGTGCGTCAAAGACATCGTTGATTGTAATCCCATAGGCATTGAGTCTGTCAGGGCTGACAGCGATCTCATATTGTTTCAGCTTTCCTCCGAAACTACTGACTTCAGCTACGCCTTTGACGCCTAGCAGCTGCCTTCTGACAATCCAATCTTGGATAGTACGCAGTTCGGTTACATTATACTTGTGCTCGTATCCCGGCTGGGGTCGAACGACATATTGATAAATTTCTCCAAGACCTGTAGAAATAGGGCCAAGCTGGGGAGAACCTATGCCTGGAGGAATTTCTTGCTGTACCTGTTGCAGACGTTCAGCGACTTGTTGCCGGGCCCAATAGACATCGATGTTGTCATCGAAGACAATGGTTACAAGGGATAGCCCAAATCGCGAAAAACTCCGGATTTCCTGTAATCCAGAAATATTACTGTTGGCCTGTTCGATTGGAAAGGTGATTAATCGTTCAATATCCGTTGCACCAAAAGAAGGGGCAATAGTGATGACCTGCACCTGATTGTTGGTAATATCAGGTACAGCATCAATAGGAAGTTTGGTCACCTGATATGTGCCTATCCCGATTAATGCCAACATCAGGAGTGCTACAATGAGTTTGTTCTTTACAGAGAACTCAATGATTTTCGTAAGCATAATAAATAGATTCTGTTAAATCGTAAAATAATAGCGGAAGACTTCAGCCAAGCGTAGAATCGCAGCGATAAAAAAGGATGCAATTGTGACATGACAAAACTTAAACTTTTACTGACGTGAAAGTTATGGTCGGGTGGAAGTCTTCAACCGAAATAATAAGAAGTATGATGTATTAACAGAATTTGGGCGGCTGCCAAATGGAAGTTATGAATGTATCCTCTATAAACTGATCATTCCAAACAGCGGTATTGTTATTTTTTTCGGGTAAGGATCTATTTTTAATTTTGATAGCAGCAATTTGGGGGCACACAAAAACAGCGTTGTATGAGGTTGTATGCATCATAAAAGGAAGTTTTTGATCTTTCTCATAGTCATCGTCATGTGGGTGATTCTCTAGGTGGTACCCACTGTAGTGTACGTTCAGAAAATCGACGACAGAGAGGCTTGGATTTTTTACTTTGTGCTCAAAATAATGCTCAATCAACAACGGAAATCTCAATAATTGTGAAATTTCGGTTGCCGACGCGATGTAAATCGTCAAGAAGCATATAGCCAGCAGCTTTTTCATCCTAAACAAAGCTATAAAAAATATCATTAAAATATTAATCAAACTTTTCAACGTTCTGCAGCGTTTTATTGAAAAACAAACAAAATGATTGCTGAACCTTAAAAAATTGACTAACCTGTGAACGATATGTGCTAAAGCATAGTCACAGCCATAACAGGTTGCTTAAGGCTAGGTATAAATTTTATAATTCTTTTAACGTATTTGTTGATCAAAATTTATTTCGAATGACTAAAAATACCCCCCAAAAGGTAAATGACCATCTTGCTAATGAACGAACTTTCCTTGCTTGGATCCGGACGAGCCTAGGGATTATGGGATTCGGTTTTGTAGTTGTTAAATTTTCATTATTTATTCGTCAGATTGAGCTCATTTTAAAAAAAGATGTAGTTGCAGGCTCACAGCATGAACATTCTGGCGCTGTTGGCGTTTCCATTGTAGTCATAGGTGCATTGACAGTTATTGTCGCTTTCTTTAAATATCGTAAAACGAACAAACAAATTGAAGCGGAAAACTTTACTCAAACTTCAAATAGCATCACGATTGTGGCTGTGTTAATTTTTGTCATAGGTATTATTCTGAGCTGGTATCTTATCGATGGTCTTTAAGGAGAAAGCGTTAGATCTAGTTCGCGCTGGAATGATTATTCACGCTAACTAGATCTAAATTGACCGTGCATTCGCTATTTACGATACGGGCAAAATATATTATTGCGATGTACACTGCGCGACCGTTATTTGCTTTATTGCGCTACGTTTTTCTAGAAACTGTCGTAGGGCGATCATCAAAAAAGCAAGAAAACCAAAGCCCATCGTAAGCCATGGCGAAAATTCTACACCTTTCGAAACGATAATCCAGCCACCTACGGTAGTTCCCAAGGTTACCCCAAGATTGCCAAATGAAGTCGCTAGACTATTGGCAAATTCTAGCGCCTCGGGTGCAGAGGAAATCATATAGGTAGATGCGTTTAAGAAGCTAGGAGAATAAAGAAATCCCCACAAGGCAATCGTACAGACCGTGGCGAATAGATTGCCATCGGAAAAATACAGTAGTAAGGGGATAATAAGTGTACCCGATAAGAAAAAGGCCGTGGTAAACGTAATATTTCGGTTGAGCATTTTCCCTGCAACCCAGTTAGCAATGACTCCGATAATACCAAATACAAATAACATATAACTAATCATGGTACTGTCCATATTCTTTGCTTTGTTTAAATACTCGGCGAAGTAACTATAGGTAGAAAACCAAGCTGATACCATAAAGAAATTCATGGCGGTGCTGACCAAAAAGATGGGCTTGGTTAATATTTTCATTTGACTTCCATAGGTTTTTTTTTCTTTCACGGGCAACGGAGGAATGTTAAGATAGATCGCCAATAGCGCGAATATACTGACAACTGCCTGTATTGTGAAAGAATATGTCCAAGAAGAGAGACTGGCAATGTAGGTGGCGAAGGGGACGGTTGTTACCATGGCTATCGCAACACCACTGAAAACAATACTCATAAGCTCATTTTCATTCTGTTTCCCCCCTTTTAAAATGGCGACAGACAATGCTGTTGCAATATAGACAGGTTGGAGAAAGGCCGGAAGAATTCTTACAATAAGCAGTAACCAAAAAGGAGGGGATAATGAAGAGACAATCGCTGTGACTAAGAAAATAGCGATGGCAGTTAACATGACTTTCTTGCGGTCGAATCCCGAAGCGAGTAATGTCATAAATGGCCCAGTTATCGCAATGATCAAAGCAAAAGCACTCAATAAATAACCTGCTTTATCGATACTGATATGATAATGATCGGCTAGTTGCGGTAAGATGCCAATAATGCCAAACTCTGTTGTGATTACTGCGAGAAAACCCAAAGCGCCTATATATGCGTATTTTTTCATAAATAAAAACTGTTGTGTATGATTAATTATACGAGCAAATGTAAAGGCAAATACTTGCTTCTGGGTGTCAAGCAGCTATTTGTGTGTTACTAACAAATTTGTAAGTAATGGAAAAAGAAATTGTTATATTGGTCGGATTGTGGCGAACCCAAGGAAGGAAGAGAATGTTGTTTGATGTATAGCGCTTAAAGTCTGACTAATTGCTTCCATGATGGATTTTATACCTTATTTCCTGTAAGGCTACTAAACTTATTGCCAAGTTTGTCCTTATAAAAATCGCCTTCCTTCTTAAAGCTTCTTGCATCTACTTCTTCAAGCAACTGGTTTTTATAAAACACATTTTTTGTGTCTTTTCCAAAATCATTGCCCAAGGGTATAAATGTTTTTACATCGGCACCTGGGATTATTTCCTGATTATAGAACACGTGACTTTTGTCTTTTGAATAGGAGTTGCTTCCGTAAGAGTCAATTTCTTCATCAATAGGATATAATTTAAAAGAGGGGGCATCAACATGCGCATATTTAAAATCTTTTCCTCTGAATAGAATAGTTTTATTGTCGATATTGATATGGTCCTGATCAAGCACACGAATTTTGTGAATGGTGTTAAATGGCCTCTTTACAATAGCTAACCCCTGTTGAAATGGCGGATAATAAATCGTGTCATAAATTTTTATGTAATATTTGTTAATCGCTTCAACGTTTCCAGTATTGGCTAAAATTGCCTCAAAGGTACCAACATTAGGTGAAATATATACGGAGTCTTTATCCTTTAGAAAGTAATCGTTGATGAACGAAAAGGTGTTCCTGTCGACTTTTATGGGATCATTCGAATAGAAGTAATGATCCTTGTCGCGTGCCCAGTTTATATGACCCGCAACCGCTTCATATGTCTTCGGATCTGCGCCTTCGATAATATGGAAGCCCAGGACCTGATCGATATAATAAACGTGAAAACGATCTTTTGGAATCTGCTGGTCAACATAAAAGGAACTTTTGTCCACAAGTTTTTGGGGCATCCCACGAAAATAGACCTCATTTTTGTCTTTGGCGATATCTTCTGACAGGACTTCAAACGATTTGGCGTCAGCCTGCATTTGTGAAATACCCAAGCTAAACCAATTTCCATTCTGACAATAAGCGATCTGCCCTTTCGAATCAATAAAATAGGAACCCGATTTTTGTTTATTGACGGGTTGGCCAATATTTCGACAAGAAATAAGAAAACAAGAAAAAATACAAGCTACAAAAAAAGCACGTTTTATAATTTTTGTAATGCAGATATGTGCTAACATATTCTTTTTTTAATTAGTTATTACCAATTATTTATGAGGGTAATTGCATAAAACTTGCCCCAATAACCTTTAATGAGTTGTCAATGCGTTTCCAGGTTCTAAAATACCGGAATTTTCCTTCGAGTGGTGCCCCCATAACCTGACCTTTGGCCGTCATCGTAACGACTGAAAGTGCGGTATCTCCCACGAGCTTGATCGCATTGATTTCTGTTGTGGCTTGTTCAATAATCATTGCCTTTGACCTATGCGCATTTAGATCCACTTCTTTTGTTAGCATTTGGCCATCTGGCGCAATTGCTACCAGGCTATCGTACAGAAGGAGGTCAAGAGCATCTACATCACTTGCTAGCTGAGCCGCAAAAAGCTGATTCTCAGCTTCGACAATATCTTCTTTTGTTATTTTGTCCATAGTTAAATCTGATGATTACCATCTTTGTTTTAAGTGTTTATTATTTTAAAAATACTAAATCATTGTTGAGCTTTCGCCATTTGACAATTTCTTTTTTGCGCGCTATGTTCCACGAGAACAGTAACTGTTTAAGTTCCTTATGACAATTTGAGATAATTAATTACACCTTCTTTTAGCTCCTTATTTATTTGGTGTAGGTAGCTTTTTAGCCAGATATTTTCATAGTCTGCACGCTGTTAGTACTATACGGAGAAAAGCGGCAAAAAAAAAGGTTACTGGTTCATGCTTCTCGTGTCGGTTGCAGTAATATAATTTTCAGGGGATATAGTTGTAGCTGTTTAGCTACAAGGGTGATTGGTTATGGCATTATTTCTGTCTTCGAAATTTTTGGATAATGGGAGAGTTTTATTGAAGGTAGGGTCGAAAATATTTTAATTTATGATGTTCTTTTACAGCGCGTGTGTTACGTTACAATGGATTGTTTTATATTTTGAGTTACGAATTTGTAGCATGTTGTAGTCGATTTGTTGTCATTCTAGTGTGTTTTTGTGGTCAAATTGAAGCCTTTTAACCCTTGATTAAGTTTTGAATTTTTGGCTTATTTGTTTGAGAAAGATTTCAGCCATAAATCAACTGCCAATGAAAGGTTCCTGCCGAAAAGTAACAAGATACAGATGCTCAATTAGTTGTTGTACACCACTTATCGGTCGTTTACATTGATCAAAAGCTGTTATATGAATCTTATTTGAAATCAAGAAACTAATAATTAAAGGTCTTATCATGGTAAAGGGTTTATTTTTTAATCAAAAAATTTCTAGAGATATTACAAGGTCAGGATATATTCCAGTATATGCCATAAAGATGAAAAAAAAGCTCTTTTATTCGTTGGAAAAGACATATTTAAGTAAAGGATATGTTACGCCGTTATTGCATGTGACCTACCAATGGAGAACGAAAGGATTGTTAGGAAGTGGCGCCAAGGATATTCAATTAAGTCAAAATGGACAGGGAACTGAAATTGTTGAAGTGTTGAACACAATTGAAAGAGATCTTAAACATCGACAATATCATAGTATATTTTGGGGAAGCATGGTGTCATCTTATTTCTTATGATTCTTACGTTAAGTTTCTTCTTCAGAATAAAATATAAAGCTCAGACAGATGAATGTATAAAACTAAGAATACGGAATGATGATTTAGAAAACCGACTAAATGCTGAGCTTGACTATCAAAAAGACGATCGGATGAAATTGCTTTCTCAAATACAAGTACTACAATCACAAAATGAACAGATGCAAAAGGCTGCTCTTTTTGATGCATTGCAGATCGAACGCAAAAATAAACTCCTTGATCATTTGAAGGTCGTACTCGTAGAAACTGAGGGCAATGAACATGCTGGTGTATTTGAACGGATGATAAAAGATGAACTGCGATTTGATGAAGTAACGGGACAACCTATTCGCGAATTTCAAACCATCAACCCTGATTTTTTTCTAAAGCTAAGAACGCTGTCTGAAAACAAGATCACTGCACTCGAATTAAAGCATTGCGCATACATGTACCTGCAGCACAGTACACTTGATATTGCGACTGCATTTCATATTGAACCCAAAAGTGTTCGTGTGACGAAGTATCGAATAAAACAAAAGCTGAAATTAGAAAAACAGGTGGATCTCGAAGCCTATTTGCAAAGTCTAGTTTAGACCGAGATGATAAGCTGTGATTTATTTTTTAGGGCACATTTTTTATTGCTTTCCGCTGAAGCCGATAGGTTGTTTATTTGGGTTAATTTGTTTGATTTTGTATTTTGTATTTTTCTTTACGTTTTTATCTATTTGTTTTATAGTTTGTTATATTCTGAGGTGGACTACGTTTGTATCGCATTATACCGTATTCTTCTGTTTTTACTTGGTTGATTATTAGGTTGTTACGTATTGTGTGGTCAAATTGTAGTCATGTTTGTGGTCAAAATGTAATCTTTGTTTTTAAATAATTTTCTTCTTTCGTGTATAAGTTTGCGTAAATGTTGTTGGTAATGTTGTTTAGGTCATTTTTAGGCTTAACTCAATTAAGTATCGACTTAATTAAACCAAATTTTAAAAAAAAATGAAAAAAGAAAAGAAAATCTACGAAGCACCTACTATGGAGGTGCAAACAATTGAGCTGGAACAAGGGATTGCTGCCGGTTCGGGCGGTACGGGAACTCCAAATCCTGGTGTTGGCGATTGGGGAAATGGTTCTGGAGGCGAAGCAAATGGTGATTTATAAACTAACATCTATTTATTTAAATTAACAATTTTATGAAAATATCACGTTTAAAGCGTTTAAGTTGGAGCGTTACATCTATTGCCTTATTGTTGGGAAGTACAGTTACATTCTTTGGATGTTCTAAGGAAGACGGTCGTATTGATCAGACTGAGGAAGGGACAAAACTGGATGGTACGAAGCTGGTTCTCAAAGTATCGGGCATAGATGAGACACAGCAGACAGCATCTATCAAAGGTAAAGCCAGTACAAATTCGACTAATTTGAATGGTCCAAAACTATTGGAGTTTCCAGAATTTGACGCATTGATTGAAGTAGATAATAATATTCCATTTAAGGCGGCCCAGTTTACAACCAAGGCCGCAGCAGCATCTGCACAAGGGGCACGTGCCGCCGCGATGGACAATGGCATTACTTATCGTTTATTCTTGTTTTCACAAGACGGCAGCCAATTGATATCATCTACCCAATTTACAACAGGTAGCCAAGGAGCAATTGATGTAACGCAAGGCCAAACCTATAAATGGGTAGCTTTATCTTACAATAATGGTGAAGATATCCCTAACATAAATACGGGCAATACAACCATTGCACTTCCAGCGGGAAAAGATGTGTTGTATGCAATGGGTGAGGTTGCTGTACCCACGGGGGGTGCAAATGTGAATGTTCCGATCAACATTCTATTTAAACATAAATTTGCCCGTTTGGGGGTAGAACTAAATTCGATGGGGATGTTCGCTAATATGACGGGGGCTAAGGTAGAGATCGCAGGAATAAAAACTGCCACAATCGATGTTGTTAACGGTACACTTTCAAACTTAATTTCTGCCGATCAAGAAATAGCCTTTTCAAGTTTTGCGGATATTGACCCGGCTTACCAAGATGCAAAAATCGCTTATGTGTATACTGCGGACCCGGCAGCGGTGTCTGGTGGGATAAAAGTAAATGTTTCAAACTTGGCTTTGAAAATAGATGATAATTCAACGCGCCAATTCTCATCGACTCCAGCGAATTTTGCGTTCAATATTACACCAGTATTAGGAAACAGCCATCGTTTATTGGTCAATTTGTTAGAATCACCTTTAACTGTCGACGGGGTAAGATGGGCGAGACAGAATATTTATTATCAGGCAGGACATAATCCCTATCGTTTTCACCATACCTATGCGCATTCAAATGCCAGAAATACCTACTTTTCATTCAAAGGGCTAGTGCCAGATCGATTCGGGGTCAATAGTGATCCTTGTAACGAAGTTTACCCAAAAGGTGTGTGGCGCCAAGCCAGTGAAAGCGATTTTCGGAAGCTGACCGGCTTTTTGGGAATCGGTGGTCAGAGTCCTACATACGGGACAAGTAACGGTAGAGGTTATTTTGAATATAACGCAAGTGGAACAGCTGCACCATATCCAAATAACAAACTTCACTTTAACTTCAATGGAGGTAGTACCTCTTTCGCTGTGGTGAATGGTCTTGTACAGATCAATCTGGGCAATTTTGGAACACGCGCAGAAATCTGGACCGGTTCCTCGGGTATTAAAATTGGAGGACTACTTGGGTTGGGTGCCTGGTATTACCACGGTGAAAAAGGAATCTTCGGGAATAATAGTGCAGATCTGACAGCAAATCTACTCAACATATCTGTCATTGGTATAGATTTGATTGAGACACAGATGAAAAATGTGCGTTGTGTAAGGAATTAACATCGCGTTCTTATGATGATTAATGAGCTATTTAATTAGAATTTTGGATTTTCGTTTAAATAGCGATAAAAGCGACCTGTTTAACAGGTTGCTTTTTACAATCATAGTGACCTGTTATGTTCCCCTATCTTTAATTAAAAACGCCCGATTGTGTACGCGATATGAGCGTAATGAATAGCCAGTTATAAAAACCAGTTTAATGAATGAAAATAATAAAGCTAGACCTCGATTTACAAAAGAAGTGAAGACGGACGTCATCAATGCAATTGTTAATGGCGAGTTGTGGCTTGAAGAAGCCATGGAAAAATATAATGTACAGGATAGGAGGACAGTCATCATCTGGCTAAGAAAATATTTGCGCGATAGTAATAAACTTACTTAATACTTTGCTATGTCAAATATTGAATAGGTAGCGGATAGCATATTTAACAATTTGATAATACCTGATTCTTAACTTCGCGAAACAGCTTAGTCAGATTACGGACGTGAATTATATTATTATTGTAGGGGCCACCCAGGCATTATTGGCATTGGGTGTTTTATTAAAGAATAGAAAAAATAATGGACAGCATGATAATATTCTTTCTTACTTATTAGCCTCCATATTTTTGCATTTGGCAATCAGTTTTGCTCTGAATGTTTTTTGGCCCCATTCAAAAATCCACCAACAGTTTAATACATTTATTGCTTTAGCTTATCCAGGGTTACTATGGTGTTATGTGCGCTATCTCGGACATCGCGGGAAACCCATTGATGTTCTCCTTGCTATGCTTCCGTCTATAGGTGCTTCAATCGGTTATTTTTGGATTGCTGCTTATGTAATTAAGAATGCTGGGGAGCTACCGCCATTTATAAGAAAATACAATTCGACGTCAGGTTATGCATATACGATATTATATATTGCTTACCCTTTAAAGATTTTGGCTCAGATAAAGTCGATATCGGTGTTCTGGAAATTGGAAAAAGGGATGGTTAGGTTGGCTGCATTTTTACTCTTACTAATAGGTCTTGCATTTCTTATCATCACGATCTGGACTCAGTTGTTTGATGTAACCCCTTATTTTTCTTTTATCCATTTGTGGCTTCGTGTCGTTATCTATTTGATATTGTCGATTATCTGTATCTCGATTATTTATGTAAAAATAAGCTCTTTCCTCTATGTCCATGTTTATCAGCTGGAGGAAGCCAAGGAACAGCTATCTGTCAATAATGAGAAAGAACCGATCGGTGTCGAAAGTAAAAAACAGCGCTCTTTTCCTGTGGAGGAAAATGAAAAGAATAGCAGCTTGGACTATGCAGGTATTTTGGCTAAGGTAGAGTATTTGATGTCCAATCATAAAGTTTTTTTGGATCCCGATCTGACATTGGAAAGTCTAGCGGCAAAAGCGGATGTATCGCGCCATCACCTTTCAGAAACCTTAAATCAATACAAAGAAAAGTCTTTTTATCAGTATATCAATGAATATAGGATTAAGGAGGTGGTGATGCTGATGGATAAGTGCAGAAAGAAAGGCGAAAGTATTCATATTCTCTCGTTAGCATTTCAGGCCGGCTTCCATTCCAAATCTTCATTTAATCAATATTTTAAAAGAGTCCAGGGTTGCACCCCATCGGCCTATCTCAAGGACGCAGCGCATTTCAATCTACTCAAGGCCTAATGGCTTAATGCAGCATTTCCGAGTTACGTTTACTTTTCTCTATGGAAAAGGCGTATTTCTACGTCGTTAACCCGGTGCCAATTTATCGATAACCTAAGCTTAATACAAAATTAATTTTTGTAAATAACATATATACAGTTTGTTGTGTTGTTTGTCGTAAGCGATAGGTACTTCTTTATCGAGGAAGACGATCTGTAGTTTATGAAACATCAATTTCGTATCAAATAACAAAAATTGATTACATGATATGAAAAGGACGTTACTCTTTTTGATTGTGTTGATGCCTTTTTTTATACAGGCACAACAAATTACGGGAACTGTTACTTCAACTATTGATGAAGTATTGCCCGGAGCAACAGTACAAGTTGGAAAGCTGGCGGCACAAACCAATTTAGATGGTAAATTTACATTGATTTTAAAAGAAAAGGGACATATTAGGCTTTCTATTTTCTACACGGGCTATCAGGTGTTCACACTTGATACAGTAGTTTCCCAAGAAGGGATCCATTTAGGGAATATTAAATTGGTGCCTTCCAATAATAGTCTCGGTGAAGTTGTTGTTGTTGGTTCTTCTGCGGGCTCTCAAGTCAAAGCATTGAACATCAAGAAAGGGGCAAATGCCATTATGGAAGTGTTAGCGGCAGATGCCATTGGTAAATTGCCCGATCGAAATGCCGCCGAAGCTGTACAACGTATTCAAGGGGTCTCCATTGAGCGGGATCAAGGAGAAGGACGCTATGTTTCCGTACGGGGTACACCAATCCAGTGGAGCGCTTCGTTGTTAAATGGAAATAGACTTCCTTCAGCTAGTCTTGATTATGCTGATAGGAGAATTCAGATGGATATTTTCCCATCGGAAATGATTCAATATGTACAATTGTCAAAAGCTATTACTCCCGATATGGAAGGAGATGCTATTGGTGGATCCATCAATTTTATTACCAAAGCGGCCCCTCTTAAACGTACACTCAACATCAATGCCGCTAGTGGATATAATGGGCAATCTCAACGAGGTTCATACAATGGTTCTGTCCTTTTTGGAGATCGTATTGCCAAAGGTAAATTAGGGTACATTCTTTCTGCAGTAATCTGGGACCGAACAGCTGCCCAAGATCGATACAATCTAAACTATGATTTTGGAAACAGCGATAAGCGCCAAGCTTTTTCCATTACAGATCTTCAACTGCGCGATTATATTGCCCATAGGCGTACTGTTGGGTTTAATGGAGGGCTGGAATATGCCTTCAACGAGAAACACAAAATTATGGTCAAGGGCCTATATAGTGAATATCTAGATGCTCAGCGTGTGCGGGAAAACTATTTCTATTTTAATACTAAGACAGCAACGATTACAACAAGGACGGCAGATTATCATACCAATCTGTATTCCGGAGAGCTGAGCGGGCAGTCTGTTTTTTCAGAAAAATTAGGCTTGGACTGGGCACTTAGTGTCGATCAATCTTCATTTAAATTTAAGGATCCCGACTACTACCCGATGGCTACTTTCTCCCAGAAGGTGTCCTACGAAGGCATGGCTACAGATGGAAAGAAATACTTGGCGATGGATTCACCCGACGGAGTAGGGGACAATATTGATCGAATCCTGCCACATCTTTCACCTTCCTCTCCAATTAGTGCAGAGGCTATGAAGTTGACACAAGTCGTCAATATTAGAAGTAAAAACGAGGAGAGCAACAAACGTGCTGGTGTCAATTTAAAATATACACCGAGCAATTCATTGACCGTTAAATTTGGTGGCAAATTTATTCACAAAGACAAGAAGGTAGAGAATCCGTATAGTATTTATGTGGCCGGTGTCTCAGGACCTGCTCCGAGCTTAGCTCGTTTAGGGACTGAATCCTATCCGTATCGTGGCGGTTTTTTGACGGAAATAGGATCACCTTATAACAATGTACTCATTGACCAGATTTCCATGGAATCCGTAAAGCAGCTTGCTTCACCAGCAGGAATTGCAGATAACAAGTTGTACCCCTTCCGAATCGATTCCGCTACAAATGCCTCCGGAGCGGCCAACTATTACAGCGGAAGGGAAAATGTCTACGCTATTTATGGCTCCGCGGAGTACAAACTGACTGAGCAGTTTACCCTTATTGCTGGTTTACGAAACGAATATAACAAAGTCACTTTTTCGGGTAACAAAGTATCAACGCTTGCCGATAAATCTACGCATGTTGAAGCTATCAATCAGGACAATAGCTACAATGCCTTTCTGCCTATGGTACATGTAAAGATCAATGCAACAAAAAACGATATTATTAGACTTGCATTCACACGAAGTTTTGCGCGCCCTGATTTTGGAAATCTCAATCCAGGTACGGTCCAGGATGATATCAATCGTGTGATCACACGCGGAAATCCTAATTTGAAACCCACTTTTGCCAGCAACTTTGATCTAATGGTCGAACATTATTTCGGTGGAATAGGCATGGTTTCAGCAGGCGCTTTTTATAAAAAGCTTTCTAACCTGATTTATTCCAATCAGTCTACGCAAAATATCAATGGTATCATGTTCAATGTCAATGAACCGGATAACCTCAAAAATGCGTGGCTCGCAGGCTTCGAAGCCGGCATATCAAAGAGGTTTACCGAATTGCCCGGAATATGGAAAGGATTTGGAATCGATGCGAATTATACGTTTACAGATTCAAAAGCTACAGTTCCGCGCTTCGACAATGGAAAATTAATGGAAGATAAGAGTACGATTCCTAAACAGGCCAAACATCTTTTCAACGTTTCTCTAATCTATGAAAATAGCAAATTTATGGCTCGTATTGCCGGAAATTATAAAGGGAAATATCTTGATGCTATTCGTCAAATCGCCGGACCAGAACATTACCGATGGTATTCGAGTAATTTTTCAGTTGACTTTTCTTCTTCTTACGCTATTAACGCCAAGTTTAGGCTATTTGCCGAGTTAAACAATATTACTGGTGCCCCGGTACGCTATTACCATGGTGTATACGATCGTGCTGAGCAGGCTGAATGGTATTCTGTCCGTGGTCAAATTGGTATCAGTGCAAAACTTTTTTAAAATGACAACAATGATGAAATTGAAACAAATCACTTTAACCGCAATATCCCTGCTTATAATGGGTATTGGAACGAGCTTTGGCCAACAAACCGAACTGGCAGAGCTGGACCAACTAAAGATCAACCAGATTCAAGTCCTTGGGACACACAATAGCTACGCTAAACCCGTGGATCCTCGTCTTTCGGCTTATGCAGATCCTATTTTTTCAAAGATGATGGAAAAGATGTCAACGCTATTCCCTCCAGATAAACTTAATTCCTTTAAGGAGTTTCACCCTAATGCGATGTCCATGAGTGAAGGATTAAAGTACGACCATCCACCTTTCGATGTGCAACTTGATAGTGGAATCCGTAGTTTAGAAATGGATGTATATTATGACCCTACTGGACATCGCTTTGATAAACCTGCGGGCTATGAGCTCCTCAATAAAATGGGGGTTTCGGATCTTGCTCCGTATCAAAAAGAGGATTTGGAAAAGCCTGGTTTCAAGATGCTTCATATTGCTGATTTTGATTTTCGATCACATTATACGACATTCCGTGCTGGTCTTACAGCGCTACGGGAATGGTCTGAAAAGCATCCCGGACATCTCCCTATTTTTATTATGGTCGAGGCCAAAGACAAAGGGATTCCGATTTTTCCTAATAGTGCTGAAGTACTTCCATTTGATGATAAGGCTTTTGATCAGTTGGATGCTGAAGTTGTTGCGGTATTGGGAAGAGAAAAGCTTGTTACACCTGACGATGTACGTGGAAACTACAGCACTTTACGTGAGGCAATACGTTCTGGTCATTGGCCCACTGTTAAATCCGCTCGTGGTAAATTTATCTTCCTGCTGTTGCCGGCAACAGCAGGAATGAACCTTGAATCAGCGTATGTTAAAGATAGGCCTAATCTTGAGAAGCGTATCATGTTTGTCCAGTCGGAACCCAATGATAGTTTTGCTTCATTTATACTATTGGACAATGCTTTGGTTCGTCAGGAAGAAATTCGACGTTTGGTGAGGGATGGGTATATCGTACGTAGTAGGTCTGATATTGAAACCTTTGAAGCAAAAATCAATGATTACAGTAGGGCTAATGCTGCTTTCAGTAGTGGAGCTCAGATCATTTCAACAGATTTTTTTCGACCTGGAAATGGTTATAATACTTCTTACTATGTAAAGCTACCTAGTGGTAAGGTGGCCCGTCGGAATCCGGTGAATAGCATGAAGAAAAAATCTAAGGATATGATATCTACAAAACGGTAGGTCTGTCGGTCGCTATTGCAAATACACTTGAATAAATGAACAGGTAAGGTCGTTCAGAAATTTTCTGAATGATCTTACTTGTTCACTCAAGCTTTTTCAGCAATTGAAATAATATACACCGTCGTTTTCTCTTCAAAAACGCTATTGTTGTACTTTTTTCCTTACGTTAGCCTCTTTTTACTTCTTTGGTTTAGGCAGCTCCTTAATCCATATATTCTTAAAATCTACGGGTTGACCTTCACTCTGTAAAGCGATAAATCCACTGCTGAGCAACTTACCATCGATCTTCATTTTGGGGTCATACCCATTGGCCGTTCCACCTCCAATCTGAGGTTTTGAATATTCTAGTACGGTATCTCCGTTAATGATGTGTTTGATTAACGAATCTCCCAATACAATCAATTCCCCTTTAACCCATTGATCACCATCATAGGTCTTCGAAGTAGAATTTAAACAATGTGAGGAAGCTATTTTGCCCTGATAGACCACATTGGTTCCAGGGGAACACATATTTCCTGTAGGACGGGGTTGACCATCGCTCAATCCTCCTAAAAGTTGCATTTCGACAGAAATAGGCCAGTCCTGTTCTTTCAACATTGTTCTGGGGTCCTGCGAATGAAACATCACGCCGCTGTTACGAAGCGTATAGGAGGGGGCACCTTTATGGAGCGCGCCTACAAATCGATATTCAAACTTTAAATGATAATAAGAAAAGGGTGTTTTATAATATAAATGGCCAAATTGATCATTAAAATCATCATACTGATCATATCTGACCTTA
This sequence comes from Sphingobacterium sp. 40-24, assembly GCF_001899705.1. Taxonomy (NCBI): domain Bacteria; kingdom Pseudomonadati; phylum Bacteroidota; class Sphingobacteriia; order Sphingobacteriales; family Sphingobacteriaceae; genus Sphingobacterium; species Sphingobacterium sp. 40-24. The sequence goes on from NZ_MKWH01000053.1 coordinate 37,457, forward strand.
ATTATTCCATCTTCGACTCTAAACGTATTTCCGTAGTTTACACCGACATCATGATGATGAATTTTAACAAACCAATCATTGATGTCTTTTCCGTCAAATAATGATTTCCAGCCAGTATTATCTCCCTGGCTTTTCATTCCTGCGCATCCTGCAAAAATAAGGCCGGTAGCTAATATGGAGTAAAGGATTCTTCGCATAACATTGATGTTTGGTTTAAAATTGGATAGCAAGATACGATATATTACACTAAATTTTACGATCTAGGAAATATCAGGGACAGTAGTAGCTCATTCCAGTTAAGCGTTGGGTAGATAATAATAGGACAATTTAAACGAAGAATCAGTGTATATTTAAGCAAGTTTCGCGTCTCTTGTTAATTTACTTTTGTCAAGATATAGCTCATTACTGAACAGGTCTGTCAATACTTTTTCAATCTCGATTTTATTGCATGTTGTAGGGTTTCGTCTCGATTTTAAATAATTTTCCGCTGTCATTTTTTTTGCCAATTGTCCTACCGTTTGCAAGTCAAGCACCTTACCGGTTTTTTGTGCAAGCCAAAGCGCAAAATGGGCGGATACCAGGCCTGTGAGTCCAATTGGCCAATTAAAGTAAATAACAGCCAAGGAAGAAACATAAAAAATCGCGAGTATTAGAGTTACCCAGTAGGGTGGGCGTAGGATGTCAAGTTTAAAGCCTAAATGTCTTTCGAGTTTTTCTACCTTTAACCGTCGACCATGTTTGGGTAAAATGTTCGCAAGTGGAGACTTTATCGTGATCATTTGATGATCGATTTGAGCTGTCGAAGCAATTGCTTCACGTAACTTATAAAAAGCCTGCTGATTTGTACAGTCGCTCGAATGATCAAGTTGTATCTTATTCGTGATGTGATCGCAGAGCTCGCCAAACGTCGAGATATGCATAAGTTCTTTACTCCTAAACTTAATGTCAAATGATTTTTCGACTATAACGAGCACATCGCCAATATCGTCCGGATCTATATTTTGGAGTTCACAATCTGTCATCACATTCGTTGTATGAATTCATTTTATTATACTAATATACTTAAAATGTTCATTTGTATACTCATGGTATTCCGCTTTGAAAAAATTAGAGCCCTATTTATGAATTAAAAACGTTCAGCTGGAATGTCTACTCATTAAACCTTATTTGATTTGGAATAATCTGTTATTCCAAGTTTGTTTCCGGATGGATCGTTAAATTCAACTGCTAAACCTGTCATGATCTCAAATGGCTCGCTTAAAAATACGATCCCTTTTTCCTTAAGCCGTTCATATGTTGTCTTGACATCGGCAACGGTAAACCAAATCGTCGGTTTGGTATGTTGTACTGTACTAAGAATGATTGCAGGTTCATTGTCACCTATCTTGAAAGCCGTCATTCCCTTATCCGAAAAATCGAATTTAGTTTCTAGGCCAAGTAGATTTCCATAAAATTCCTTTGCCTTCTCGAGATTTTCTACGGGTAGAAAGAAATTGTCGTAATCCAATATTAAGCTCATTTTGTTCAGGATTTAATTTGCGATAGGTCAATACCAAATGCCGTCAATTGAGATGCTCCAAATTCAGTGATATAGAAATTTTTATCACTAGGATCTGCTTTTGCTAACCAGCCTTTTATAATCAGAGCCTCTAGTAAAAGTTGGCCGAGTTTTCCGCCGATATGTTCGTAACATAATTTTGCAGGCTTCATTTTATTGTTATTTTTCATTTTCGTCTCTTATATCAAGTTAATCGTTGATTTATAATTTCTTACCTGTAAAAGTATAAAACTTCAAGTGGAAGCTAAATGACCAAAATCATTGATTCAAGTGGCTATTTGACACAATTCAGCGAGCGAATCTTTGCGAGTAGGAAAACAAAATGTATGCAAATTTGGTATCTAGAGTAGGGATTTTTTTTTTATGAGAAAAGAACAGGATAAAGAGCAGCAGGTAAGAAGTTTGTTTGGACGATTTAAAGGTGAATTAAGGGATCCTGCTTATATAAACGTTGATTTTTTGGTTTTACTCGTGGACATCATCCGACCAAAGCATGTTCATATACTTTATCAGGTCGATATTCAATTTTTACTGGATTATCTCAATGCCGCACCGCAGGAGTTGGAAGGCTTTCAGCTTTATCTCAAAAGAATCTTGGCTGAAAAAGATTTTGATCAATTGATTTCTGATACTGGTATAATTAGTTATGCAGATTTTTTTTATGAACTAAAAAAAAGAATCACCGAGCGGTATTTGCCTTTTCAACCACCAAAGTCTACTTTACAATATCTGTTAAATCAGGTTTTTTATAGACCTGGGGATGCGGACTGGGTTGCCGCGATTCCGCAACATCAGTTCGATGAGCTGTTTCGTGTATCTCAATTTGAAACGATTTACGATGACAAAACGGGTTTTGGAATGACCGAAATATTGTATGGGTTGGAATTGTTGGTTCAACGTATTACCGGGCGTGCAATGGAAACAGACGTAAACAAGATGGTACCCGAGTTTCAAAATTTTGATAGCCCATTTATTGCTATTATGCGGGAGTTTACCGAATTGAATGATCGTATTTTACAATCAGAATATAAGTTTATTTCCTCGGATGATCTTTCTTATAAACAAATCTTGGTACTTCATAAGCAATGCGAATCGTATATTGAAACGGCTTTCGATAATTCACATCGTTTTGGAATTTCCATCAAAGTGAATCAATCGCTCTTACGTATGCGGCAACAACTGGAAAGGATCCGAGAAATCTTGTCGTTTTTAGTCATCGATCATGCAGATGAAAAGAGGCAAAAGACGATTGCGCTGGGCACTACACTTATTGGTTATAATTCCCGGAAAAGCAATATTCGCAAATTGGTTGGACAGAGTACACAGCTCTTGGCCTACGAAATTACGCATCATACTGCGCAGACCGGTGAGCATTATATTACCTCAAGTAAACAGGAATATTGGAAAATGTTCCGTTCAGCCTGTGGAGGTGGCCTCATTGTCGGCGTTATGTGCATCGTTAAATTATTGTTAGGTAAGATACACAGCAGTGAATTTGGTCACGCATTTCTTTACAGCATGAATTATGCGATTGGCTTTACGCTTATTTATCTTCTTGGTGCAACTTTGGCAACCAAACAGCCTGCGATGACAGCTTCTGCATTGGTGAACGCTATTGAGCAAGGGATTTCCGAACAGGGGGACAGCAAACATCGTTATTGGAAATTTGCTGAATTGTTTGCCCGATTATTTCGGTCTCAGTTTATTGCCTTTATTGGTAATGTTGTGATGGCTTTTCCGATGAGCCTTTTTATTGTCTGGGTAATTCAACAATTGTTTCAGGTCAATATTGCGAGCGCCAAGTGGTTACATCTGGTCAATGATCTTAATCCAATAAAAACACCGCTGATCTTGCATGCGTCTATCGCCGGTATTTTTCTATTTCTTTCCGGGATTATTGCCGGCAGTATTTCAAACCGAGACAAACACAACTCCGTGTACTACCGCATTCAAGAACATCCCCTATTGAAAAAAATATTCGGCCAGGCAAAAACAAACAAAATAGCTTCGTTTTATGAAAAAAAATGGGCTGGTATCGTATCCAATATTTGGTTTGGGATCTTTATGGGAACGACAGCTTCCGTTGGACTTTTTTTAGGTTTAAATCTGGATATAAGGCACATTACATTCGCCAGTGGGAATCTGGCATTGGGACTATTTGGTCATGGGATGGAGCTATCTACTGATATATGGATTTGGGGCATTTTAGGGATTGGTATCATAGGATTCTTTAATTTTATGGTCAGCTTTTCCCTTTCCTTACTGTTAGCGTTTCGCTCGAGGAACCTTCCATCAAAAGAATTGATTAAAATGGGAAAGGCGGTTTGGATCTATTTCAAAATAAATCCAAAACTATTTTTCTTTCCACCACAAAAAAATTAAAAATGGGAAGCTTCTTCCAGTGTTAGCTGAGCAATCTTGCTATTTTAAGGTCGGCGCAACACCTATACAGCTAGCAGAAGATGTGGCCCTATCTAGACATTGATATCACCCGAAAGATCAGGTTTATCTTCATCATCTTTTTCTTTCTGCTCGGCTTGCGCTTCCTCCCTGTCATGGGTACGATCATCTTTAATACCCGATTGATTGGTATTGGGATCTCTATCTTCTTTGGAAGTGCCCTCTTGTTGAGCTTCGGATAAGTCTGGGCTTGGCTCCCGTGGATCTGGGTTTGGAATGGCTGCGATGATAAGAACAAGCATGCCAACATGCGTTTCTTTGGTGTTTTTAGATCTGTTCATTTTAACGAGTTTTTTAAAAAAGAACATTTTTTGATCCATTATCGTTGGTTCAAATCATATTTTATTTATTGCCAGTGACAATTTCAACTATACCTTCTAGCGAGGTAAGCTTCAATTGTTGGCCGAAGTAACTCTTGTGCTCATCATCGATGTGTATTTCGTTGCCTTCCCATTCCATCGCCAATCTACTAGCCCGGATAGGTTTTATTTTAAATTCGACGTTGGTTCCATTCAATAGTCCATCGATATAGCTAATAAGTTCCTGGCGTTGATCGACAGTGACAATGATGATATCAAATTGTCCATCTCCAGGGTCAGCGTCAGCAGCAAGAACTAGCCGCGGTCCCATACTTGATATATTCATGATCTCAACAAGTATGCAATCTTTTTCATAGTTATTTCCAGCCACTGTGAGTCTTAGTGTGGTAGCTCGGAATGTTTCTACCAGTTTGCGAAGCTGTCTTAGTGCGGTTTTGATTTCATCTTCTGCGCTCAGCTCTTCTGTATTTTTTTTATCCATTTTCTTCATCAGTAAAGGAAATACACCAAAGCCAATGGATTCAATAAAATACAACGGCTTTCTTTCTAGCCCTATAACCATTCCTACATCGAATTTTTTAAGTTGGCAATTTTTCCAGAGATCGATAGCTTTTTCAATGTTCAAAGGAATACCAAGAGAAATAGCAATATTGTTTGCAGTGCCTTGTGGGAGTATGGCGATTGGCCTTTTAAATCGTAGTTTTTTTTCCAATAGCGCCATAATTACCATTCTTATAGTCCCATCACCGCCAGCAAGGGCAATGATGTCTGTCTGCGGATCGATTTTTTTGACAGCATCTTTTTTGGTTACTACAATGCAATTGTGGCCAAGATCTTCAATCAATTGGCATAGTTCATCTTTGTCTCCGTTTGAGTCATCCCCAGCAGCAGGATTATGTACTAACCTTATGTTTTTGCCATGTTCTTTCATAAAAGCTGAACAAAGCCTGCTTGAGATTGGTTTTCATAGAAAAGGACAGTTATGAATATACTTATTACCAATGATGATGGCATTTATTCACCGGGGATTGCGGCACTGGCAAATGCGGCAAAAGAGTTTGGGACGGTAAAGATTGTTGCGCCCGATGTGGAGCAATCTTCTATGGGACATGCTATTACGCATTCCCGGCCCCTAAGCTACCGACGTGCACCGATTACTTTCGAGGATATTGAAGCGTTTAGGGTAAATGGCACTCCAGCAGACTGTGTGGCGTTGGGTCTACATATGTTTCCCGATACGCAGGTTGTACTTTCGGGTATTAACATGGGACCAAATTTAGGCAATTCCATGTGGCATTCCGGAACTTTGGCTGCGGCAAAGCAGGCGACACTGCTCGGTATTACCGGTATAGCATTGAGCACACCTGTCGGAAAGACCGAGCCAGACTTTGAAGGATTGTATCTGTGGACAATCGATGTGCTCAAGATTTTACTGAAAAATAAAGGCCCTGCTCTCTATAATGTGAATTTTCCAGCCAATCCGGAGGGGCTTTCCTGGACAAGACAATCAGTACGTTTATATGATGGCCGTGTGGTGCCCGGTGAGGATCCCATGGGAAGGAAAAACTATTGGATCACAGTGGTGCCATTAGATCCTGCTGAAAAAGGTACTGATCGCTGGGCAGTAGAACACAATTTGGTTTCTATTACGCCTTTACGTCTTGATCTTACTGCACATGATGAACTTGCTGTTAGAGTAACCAGTGAATAGCCATAATAGGGAAGGCGTAATGATGTGTTCGGCTGGCAGGGGAGGATTTTCAGCACAGCACAAATTTAATAGCTTTCAAGCAGTCAAATTTGTTTAGTACCTGGCATAGTTGATAATGCTAAGCGTATTTTCCTATCGGATAGGTAACTCTAGCTTTAATCCTGAGATACTATTTAACAAACTTATAAAGCATCAATGGGAATGATCATTTTAAAAGTAATTTTACTGCCCTTCAAATCTACCACTATCTTTCCCTTGTGAATTTTCACTATTTCACGCGTAATAAACAATCCTAATCCAAGTCCTTTGCTATTGGTTCCTCTGACAAAAGGCTCAAATAGATCTGTAAAATCTAAAGATTCAGAATTCATAACTTCATTTGTGACACTAAAAATGAAATTTTCGTTTCGAATAAAGGCATTTATCTTTATATCTTCATGGGGATTGCCATGTTTTATTGCATTTCCAATCAAATTCGCGAAAACTCGGCCCAATTTGTGTTGATCACAATGTATTTTAGCTGAAAGACTGATATTGGCTAATAATTTCCTATGATGCAACAGCTCAAATTCTGCTAAGATTTGCCTTATCAGTGAATCCATACACTTCTGCTCAATCAATCTTATTCGTCTATTTTCAAAACGTATACTGCTGAAATCCAAAATGTCGTCTATCATCCCTTTCATCCGGAAAGAGGCTTCTTCTATTTTCTTTAGTAAATTTTTATGGTTTTCGTCACTTATATTCTCCGAAAGATACTGCGATATCACCTTTACGATGCTGACTGGATTATTTAAATCATGAGCTAAGGAAGCTAAAACGAGTTCTCTGTTTTTGGAGTAATTAATCTCCTGTTCTAATTTTTTTCTCGTACTTCTATATTCAATTACAGATTTAAAGTCTATTGCAATCAAATCACCACAGACTGGGAGCAGCATTTCCAATTTACTTCGGTCAAAATGCACAGGTTCGGTGTTCATGAAACTCAGGTGTCCTACAATAGAATCACTATTGTTAATTATCGGGTAAGAAATATAACTTTTTAGACCGAATTCCTGAAGAAGGAGTGCCCATCGGCCGACAGAACATTGTTCGCTATCGGCAATGTAAATAGGTGAAAAACCCCTACGGATCTCCTGATATATTTTAACATAGGTTTCGCTATTTTTATTGACGATTGTCCGAGACTGATAATCGTAAACACACCAATTCCCCCATTTCAGGCCATCTTTCTTGCGTATCAAGCCATATCTCATTTTCGTGTGGCTGCATAATACCTCTAAAATTTTTTGACAGGAATCGAAATCGCTCCCCTTAGCATAGTGTTCATTTAATTGATTTGGGCTTATCATTATGTAGGTCGATTTGATAAATAATAGCAGTTGACTTATTGTTGAGATTGGTGTACTTCATAGTTGTTAAAACCCTTAATTGCACGAAATATAAACACTATCATCGCAAAAACTAAAAGTATATGAATAAAATCTTCAGTTATGAATCCGCCTAAAAAAGTGACCGCCCACATGATCACCATACCGATACCTGCCAAATATAATAGATCTTCCATATTAAATACGATTGTTTATTGAAGAACAATATTATCAGTGAATCGTTTCGTAATTTTATAATGCGATAGGAAAAGTTACTAAAAAGAAGCTGTGTTAAGTGAAGTCATACGCTTTAAGAAGAATCATCAGGTTTGGAGATATTGAATATTGTTGTTATAACCAATACTGAAGTGCGTAAAATAGGTATAGTAAAGAATACATATAATGGTTATATTAGTTATTATTAAAATTTCTTGTATGAAACGTATAAACCAATTACTCAAGGGGCTTCTTGCCGTCTTCACTTTATTCTTTTTTATCCAGTGTAGCAAAAATTCTGCTGAAAGCAATGAGAAAATAATGATTGTGGGACCGCAGTTGGTTGATTGCGAAGGTGTCAGCCCAATGAAGTGCATGCAGGTCAAGGCGAAAGAATCAGATAACTGGGAATATTTTTATGGGAATATCCAGGGATTTAACTATGAATCAGGATATGAATATGTGATCAAAGTAAAGGTAGAAGAGGTCAAAAACCCTCCTGCTGATGGTTCATCTCAGCAATATACACTGATAACTCAAGTGTCAAAAACAAAAAAGTAATTTGATTATATACTAAGAAAGTCCCTTTTTGAGAAATTGGGACTTTTTTATTTTCTTATCCAGACTGCCAAACGGAAAAGACCTTTATTCCTTTAGGAAAAGGGTAAAAGTGATGAAAACGGATGATACGCTTTTTTTAACGGAAGGTAATCTACGGGATAAGCTTATGTAAAAGCGATCCCGCAGATGGTTAAACAAAATAAAAGTACTTATTTGCTTTCTAGTGCGACTTCCTGTGCTTTATAATAGCTTTCTATTAAAGCTTGATAATTAGGCATCACCAAGGAAAGTGCATGTGCATATTTCGCAGCGTCCGTATGTTTCCAACTTTTTAATATTTCACTAATTACAGCTGTGGTCGTAATGGGAATAACGCCTGCCAACTGTAATCGAGAAATTGTTACTTGTGTTGATAATGGACTCATATCGCCTGAAGCATCAATGACCGCAAAAACTTCATAACCTTCCGAAATTGCTGAAATGGCAGGAAACGCCACACAAACACTTGTTAATACACCTGCAATAACCAATTTTTTCTTACCAGTAGCTTTAACAGCTTCAACAAATGCAGGAGTGTCCCATGCATTTACTTCACCAGTACGTCCGACATATTGTGCATGTGGGGCATTTTCGTGGATTTCTGGCATCAATGAACCATTCGGACCCTTTGGTTCTGAAGCAGTTGTAATAACAGGGATGTTTTCAATAGCGGCGACCTGTGAAAGAGCGACTACATTACTTCTCAATGTAGGTACTTCAATATCTTTTACTGTCTGGAATAGACCACTTTGGTGATCGATCAATAAAAATGCTACATCGTCCGCGTTGATTCTTGTTGTAAGTGCCATGACTTTAAGATTTAAAATGTTAATACTAATTTTTTATAATGTCAATGGTTCCGGTATTCATGAAATCTGACCTAGAGGAACCTGTTTTCTTTTGTTTGATAAAGTTAGGGACTGTTGAAGCAGCAAAAAATGGAGTACAACAAGCATAAAACATAATGTACATTAAGATTTATTGCTGCTATTATCATTCTGCATCCTAAAGGAATAATCGATGGAGTTATTCGATCGCTTATTATTCTAAATTTTTAGCTTTAAGTATTTCCCAACTTTACTATATTTGCCGCTAATAATAATTAGTCTAAATAGTAATTGTGTCTTTTTGCAGAGCAGTATTTCCAGGATAGCAAGGTTTGGAAATAGAAAGACATCAATATGCAGACAGGGCAAATGATTTTTTAAACACCTTAAATACGTGAAAAAAACAACAAGATCTTGGTTTATTACCCAGAATACAATATTGGCTAGTAGTCTATTGGTTTTAAGTTTTTCTATAATTCCAGCAATAAGTTTTTCCATGGAAAAACCGATGACTGTTAAGAAAAATGGTCATGGTCAAGAACCGGGGACAATTAAGGGCAAAGTGAAAAATTCAGTGGGGAAAGGTTTGTCCAATGTGTATATCAATATTGACGGGATAAATAGTACCAAGACTGATAATGAGGGGAATTTTATTTTTTCAAAGATTCCTAAAGGAATTCACTCCATGACCGTAAAGCATATTGGTTTTCAAGAAATCAGATCGCAGATCGCACTGGAAGGGGAAATTCTGGAGCTTCCAGACTTTGTCATGGAACAAACAAGCAATCATTTGAATGAAGTTGTTGTGACGGCGAGCAGATTGGCTGAAAGCATAGACGAAGTACCATCGTCAATTACCTATATCGGAGGTAAGACCTTAGAAGATCAGCGTCTGATAAATGACAACTTACCTAATATCCTAATGCAGAAAGTGCCAAGTATCTCTCCAAGTGAGGAAAGCCAAAATAACTTCATCGCTAAAATACGTGGTCGGAATTTTTTGGTACTTATCGATGGGATTCCTCAATCTACTCCTTTAAGAAATGGCGGAAGAGATATGAAGACGATTGACGCTAGCGCAATTGACCATATTGAAGTCATCAACGGTGCCTCTGCAATGTATGGAAATGGTGCCGCCGGTGGTATAATTAATTACATTACAAAGAAGCCAAAGACAGACAAGAGTTTTCACTCGTCAACCTCTTTAAATAATTCCCTAAGCTTGGTCAAACCAAGTGAAACATATGGGTATAATTTGGCACAAGTATTTTCAGGATCGCAAAACAAGTTTGATTATGTCGTGCAAGGAAAGATTGCGCGAACCGGCGTGGTCCGCAGCTCTGATGGTACCATTGTAAGTCCATTCTATGGTCTGGGCGAGACAAAAAGTTATAATACCTTGGCGAAGATCGGTTATCAGATTAACGATAATCATCGCATTGAATTGATGGGTAACTATTATAGAAGTGTTCAGGATAGTAAATACGTCGGCACTAAGGGGGAGTTTGGAAGTAAACCCGCTATTGGGATCCCTTCAGATACAGTGATTAATGGCGGAACACCTTACAATAAAGCTTTTCATGTAAAGTATGATGGCAACTTTGGTCGGACTTCAGCAAATATGAGTCTGTATTATGAAGATATGAACACGGTATTTGAAACCTACAACCAAACCTATTCAGATCATAAGGGAGCTAGACTAAATTTCAGTACGCCCTTCGATCTATCCAACAACAATAAAGTAACCTTAATTTATGGAGTAGATCTTTTAAAAGATCATACGGTTCAAAAAACGTTGAGCGATGGATTAGTGACACCCGATATGAACATGAAAAGTGGGGCTTTATATCTTCAAAGTAAATTTAATCTCGCCGGTTACTGGATAGTGAAAGGTGGTGTCCGGTACGAAAACTTGGATTTTAAGGTAGGGGATCTGACAAAAGCAGGGAAAGTTACTCCGGGAGACAAGAGCAATTCAAATGCATTTGTATTCAATTTGGCAGGAAGGTATAATAAATTGAAATACCTACAGCCCTTTGCTTCATTTTCGCAAGGATATTCTATCGGCGATGTGGGGCTTGTATTGCGAAATGGAGTACCTTTGAGTCAAATCGATCCGAAGCCAGTAGTTGTCAATAACGTTGAGTTGGGTCTAAACGGGACCTATTCTATGTTGAGCTACCAATTGACAGGGTATTATAGCTCCTCCAAAAAAGGCAGTACATTCGCAGAAACGTCAACACCTGGTAATTATGAATTGATTCAAGTGCCGCAACGTATTTACGGTTTGGAGTTTGTTGTCGATATTACTCCTGTTGACTGGTTCAAGTTTGGTACTATACTCGGGTACATGGATGGTAGGCAAGATTTGAAAAATGAGGGAAAGTATAAGGATAAGTTGGACAACTCCATTATTTCGCCTTTTAAAATAAATATTAATGCCGATTTCAAATTGACAGATCGGTGGAACGTCTATCTCCAATATTTACATTTGGGTAAACGCGATGTTTTTCAACCTTCTGAATATAATTATGGCAAATACCCGATTTCGGGCTATGGGCTGATGGATTTCCAAACGCGCTATAAATTAAAGAATCTAGCTTTCATTTTTTCAGTTAATAATATCCTAAATAATGATTACTTCCCGCTGCACGCGGAGGTGAGAGGAGCCACCAATGAAGGCCGTTATTATGTAAAAGGAAGCGGGACAATAGCAAATTTAGGTATTCAATTGGATCTGTAATTATTTATCGTAATTTCTATATTGCAACTTGAATAAAATTCATAAAATAGAATTGATTCGAAGGTATTATAAGCTGCTCCCATTAGACGTATAAGAATTGGATTCATCTGTGTTAGGTGATATATATGAGTTTTCAGTCTGCACGATGATAGGTGGCCTTTGAGATACGCTTGCGCTCGCTAAGATTTGTATTCAACGTTTTCAAATGCTTAATATGTATCCGGAATGAAATTCGCTATTAGACCTATTCAACATTTTTTCAAAGTCGCGATGCTAGCAGATCGGTAGGCGTGTAACCAAAATGCTTTTTAAACGCATAGGAGAAATGTGAGAGATTTTCGAATCCTACCGCATAACAAACTTCGATTGGTTTCATTCTTTTTTCAACAAATTGATAGTGTGCTAGCTCCAATCGTTTTTTTGTTAACCATCGCTGCGGTGTGAGGTTGAAAATCTTGCTAAAATCCCTTTTGAAGGTGGTTAAACTTCGTCCTGTCAGATAACCGAATTTTTCCAGCGATAAATTGAACATAAAGTTCTTTTCCATATAGCCTGCCAGGTCAATTTTTCCGGGTTCTTCAAAGTTAGCCAAAATAGGATCTATTTCTTTATCTATCGCCCGGAGGATACTGATTGCTTCCGTGATTTTCAGGGAGGCAATGTTCTCGGGCAGTTTCTGTAGTTCAAAATAAGGAATCAATGAGGAAAGACAGCTTTCCAGTAAAGGATGATTGTTAAAGCTGTATATCTTTTCCGATTTTCGAGCAGAAGGCTTTATGGTCAGATTTGCATAGAAATTTTTTAGCTTCTCACTCGTTAAGTGCATCACGACCGTTTTGTGAGGCTGTCCATCTTTTGGGTAGTTGATAATTGTTGCTAACTGATTTCTTGGAATTAGAAAAATATCACCTTCTTTAAAGAAGTAAGTTGCATCGGCTTGTACAATTTTTGTTTCACCGGAAATAAACCAGATTAATATATGGCACTCGAAACTGATATCCGATTTGAAGAACTTATCCTCATAACAGGATAGCTTAATATCATCTGTTATATATTTTGCTTTATACTCCATAATTCGAATTTTCTGTTCGGCTTTAAAGGCATTGTGATGACATAAATATAAAAAATTAATAGCTAAATCTTTTATCGTAAGCCGTTTGGATATTAGTCTATATTGAACTTTACTCCGGTCATTTCTTCACTAAGGTGCCAAAGGCGTTTTGCTGAATCTTTATCCAATGAATATTGTTGGACACCGTTCTGATGCAGTTTTGTATGGGTTGGGATTAAAGGATCTGTTGGTAGCAACTCTGCGATATCGTTATCTTCCAGATATACACCGCCTATTTCATCTAATAACGGACTGGTCGCTGCAAAAACCGTAGTCGCAGCACCTTGTGGAATGGTCTTCAATGCAGCCATTATCGCTGGGTGTATATTTCCATTTTCATCTAAAAATCCTAACTTCCTCCATTGTTCCGGGTCTGCATCCCGCCCCAATTCTGTACCTCCGATCGAGCCTGGATGTAAAGAATACGCCCTTATATTAAAATCTTTGGCTCGGTTATCTAGCTCTAAAGTGAAAAGATTGCTTGCCGTTTTTGATTGACCATAAGCCTGAAGAGTTTCATATTCGCGATTTTCAAAATTTGGATCTTCAAAATTGAAGGCAGAATTATGGTGTCCAAGAGAAGATACATTGACAACTCGTGCAGCACCCGCCTGTTTTAATGCGGGCCACAGTCTAGCTGTAAGATGAAATTGCCCTAAATAATTTGTCGCTAGTTGCGATTCAATTCCACGTTGGTCACGCTGCAAAGGGACCCACATAATACCGGCATTGTTGATTAGTAAATGAAGTGGTCTGCCTGATGAAATGAATTTTCTAGCAAATCTGTCAATAGAAGCTGGTTCAATCATATCCACTTCTTCGATTTCGATATTTACTATACCTGCTAAATTTACTTTTGCTTTTTCAACGTTTCTTGCAAGAACGATAACAGTTGCACCGGCAGAAGCGAGCGTTTTGGTAGTTTCAAGTCCGATTCCCGTATTACCTCCCGTTACAATTGCGATTTTATTGCTTAGATCAATTCCTTTAATGACGTCCTCTGAAGTAGATTTTGCTGTGAAGCCAGAACCGATTGGTTTCTGTAATGCTCCTTGATAATTGTTTGCTTTCATTTTAAAAATTTGATTTTGTTAAGACAAAGGTAGGAGGGATTTTGACGCATGGTTTTGTTTAGACGTCCTAACTTACTTTGTTTAAAAGATCAATGAAAAATATAAGGCGAACAACTCATTCAATTGACTTGTACAGGTTTTGAACGATTTTGGGGGATCTAATCTTTTTCTTTTTACTATTGCTGATACCGCTGATAATATGATTCAATGAGGTTTTTGAGCTCATTGAAGTCAAGCGACAACTGATCGGCTGAAATGGCTATTCCATTTTCGAGCAGATGTTGTTGTACTTGTGGAGCGAACTGCTGTATATAATTTTCGGGATTGTGTAGCTTCAAAAAAACAAAATGGACACCATGGGCCATCCCTGTTGAGACGGATTGAATCGCAGTCCATTTTACAGTCCCAACCTTTATTTGTCTATCTGTATTTAAGTTATTTTCTAAACTCAATTATATCCAGCGCTATGACTCCACGAATCATCTGTGATGATCAAAGTATTGATGGGTTAATCTATCCTCGAATCCTTTTCGAGCTTTTTGGTCTGTTTTGCTGAAAAGGTTTTTCCAAAATTGTAGCTGAAACTCAATTTTGCATAGCGCGACTTCAATTTATTCACTGTTTCAATGCTAATCACATTGCCTAAACTGGAAATAGGTGCTTTTTGTAAGTTGAAAATATCCTCAATCGTGAGGGATATATTTAACTTGTCCTGAAGCACTTTTTGCTGTAAACCCGTCGTGATATATCCCGTTGCGCCATATTGCATTTGAAAACTATTTCTTTTCGATGCATAAAAGCCGAGTATTTGAACAGTAGTCTTTGGCAGAATATAGATAAAAGTATTGATCGACCCACTAAAGTTGACAATCCCAGGTAACAAAATATCTTCTGTATTGTTCGATCTGAAAGTTGGGCGTTGTGCTGATAAATATGTACTGACATTCACGCTGCTTCCAAACTTGTTTTGCGACATGACATAACCTCCGATTTGGTTTAGATTATAATCATTATAATAGTTAAACTCTGGACTTCCAACCTCCTCATTATATCTGGAGATATATGTAAACATATTCTTCGAAGAGTTTCCATATAAAGAAAAGATCAGTGAGTGGTTGCTATTCCACTTATGTGAATATTGCAGATCTAGCCTATTCGTAAAATATGGCTTCAAATGTGTGTTACCGTTGGTGAAATAGATAGGATTATTGTTCACCGCAAATGGATTGAGCATACTATACCCGGGACGTTCGATTCTTCTGTTCCCTGATAAAGCAATGCTGTTTTTAAGGTCTTCGAAATCATAACGTATATTAAAGTTGGGAAATAAATTAAGATAGTTGTTTTTAATTTGTTCGTCAGTTAAAACGGCTCGTAATTTATAGTCGAATGATTCTAATCGCAAGCCTAAATCGAAGGAGAAGTGTTTCAATTTGCCATTCAGAGAAGAATAGGCTGCAAGTATATTTTCGTTATAGTGAACCTTATTTTCACTATTTAATTCTCCTGCATCGATAATTTCATCTGTGGCTAGATTCTTAAAGAAGCTTTCTGTATTTGCACGGGCATATTTTGCACCGAATTTTAGATCAATACCCTTTCCAATGTTTGTTTTGTAATCTGTATTGAATGTCCAGATTTCATATGGTCTGGAAGTAATAAAATTTCTGCTATCATTTTCTGAGGAATTTATTTCCGTGTTAGAAAAATCATATGCCTTTCTCCAGAATGAAGTGTTATTCTCATTCGAGTATTTCGCGTAATTCATACCGATCGAAAGCTTGCTTTTCGTTTTAAAATCTTTATCATAAATGAAATCGGCGATATGAAAATTATTGTCTAAAAACATGAAGTCCTGCTGTTTAAGCTGCCTTTGAAATTGATCTTCCCGATTATAGATCGTAGCATCTCTTTCATTAGGAAATTTGCCATAAAAGCTGGCGTACCAATAATTAAAAGAAAGTGTGCTCGTCGAATCAATATTATAAAGTGTATTGGTTTTCATGGAATGTGTTCTTTGGGATCTTTCGCTGGCCTGTTCTTGTCTATAGAGATAACTAGAATCGGGTAAGTAATAGTTTTTTATTAGATCGTTTCGTTTATGTAGGTTTTCACTATATGAAAAATTATAACCCACTGAAATTTCAAACTTACTTTTTTTAAGATTTAAATTGAGCGATTGGTCCGTCCCCCAAAGGGTGGAAACACTTGTACTTACCGACCCAAAGAAGCCCAAATTGGAATTTTTTTTAAGTCTGATATCGAGCACACCTCCATCTCCGGCGGAATCATATGCCGCACCCGGACTTGTAAGCACGTTAACGGACGAGACCTCATTGCTCGGTAGAGATTTCAGGTAGTTCAATAAATCTTGACCACCCAAATTGACTTTCCGACCATTGATCAATACAGTAGCTCCTTTTCCAAGCAATTGTAATTTGCCTTCCATTTCATCAACTGTTAATCCCGGAACCTGCTTGAGCAGTTCTGCTATATTTGTACTATTGCCTAGTATATTGTTTTCCGCATTAAATCTATACCCACCGGTAATAAGTTCTAGGGGAGGTTTTCTGGATGAAACTGCAACCTCCTCAAGCTTATTGTCAATCTTATGAAGCTTTATAGTACCCATATCTATATTGCTCCCGTTGGGTATTACAATTCTTTTTATCTGAAACTGAAAGCCCATATGATTGATTTTTAGGTAAAATGAACGCTGACTATGGGTCAATTGGAAGTCCCCACTTTCATTTGTCACCACTGTTCTGACAGGATTGCTGCCACTTTGATGATCCAGTAAGGATATGGAAACTAAATGAACAGGTTCGTTAGTAATAGAATCAACTACTTTGCCCGTAACAGTAAAGGTTGAATCGATGAATGAAATGATCGTCGTGTTAGACGAAGCATGAGATATAGCGAAAAACAACAGGTATGGGAGAATTAGGGCAATTTTTTTTAACTCTTTCATGTATTTAAGGTTCTTGTGCAAAGCTTGATGACGATTGTTTGTGGTTAGTGACTATAGGTTAGTCGAGCTCACGGAAAAAATGTTGCACGTGTAATAATAAAAACGAACATAACTTTAGAACCTTGGTCTTGTTATAGTTAAAGCAAGTCTCTATCCTCGATGGGTTACAGTTTGCCACTATTAAGGCTATGATGTTGGTTTATTTTTATTCTAAAAAATATTATTTTTAAAATAATTAAAACAAATATGGTATATTTATGTTCTAAATAAAGTGTATGAAATATCAGCTTTTAAAAGAAATCATTGTATTAGTAGAGGAATTTGAACAGGAAAACGTAGACCGAATCTACAGTACTGACGCGGATGGATTTAAACGTTGGGTAGTAACAAAGGAAACCGGTGCTCTAGAAGAACCCAATTGGGACGGTAAGAAAAATGGGCGTAGTCCGGAAAGTGTCATCAGCACGTTAATAGTGCATATGAATAGGTTCGCAAAAAGTTATTCAAAGGCTGCTATTTGGGAATCTGATTTTTCCACACAAGAGGAGTTTATCTATCTTATTACACTACGGTCCTTTGGTGAGATGACAAAAATGGAATTGATCAGAAGGAATATTCATGAAAAACCAGCCGGCATGGCCATTATAAACCGTTTGATCAAACAAGGTTGGATACGTCAACACGATTCAAAACTGGACCGCCGCAGTAAGTTGCTGTACATCACGGAAAATGGCTTGTCGGCATTGGACCGGCAAATGGGAAAAATACGTCATGCGACGCAGATTGTTTCAGGCGATTTGACCTACCACGAAAAAATAACATTGATAAGTTTATTGGATAAACTGAGCAAATTTCATCAATTAATCTATGATAGAAATATTGCACCGGAAAAATTGCTGGAGCAAGTGAAGTTATAATCCACATCGGGATGCGATAGAAATGACAAAAAGCAATAGGATGTGTACATTACTAGTTGCGGTGCCAATAAGTCTATTGGGAATTGCCCAAGTAGTTTAGCTAAAAAAACAAATGAAAAAGAAGGTAGCCGTTATTGGCGCAGGTTTTTCGGGTCTTTCAGCGGCAGCGTATCTTGCTAAAGCAGGGTACGATGTGCATGTTTTTGAGAAACATACGCAGGCCGGTGGAAGGGCGAGACAATTCAGTACGACAGAAGGATTTAAATTTGATATGGGACCGAGCTGGTACTGGATGCCCGATATCATTGAGTCCTTTTTTTCGGATTTTGGATGCAGCACAGCTGATTTTTTTGAGCTTGTATCGCTCAATCCTCAATTTGAAATGATATTTGACTCCGGACAAGTTCGTGTTCCGGAATCCTATCAGCAATTAAAACTATTATTTGAACAGATCGAACCTGGGGCTGGTACGCAGTTAGATCGATTTATGGAAGCTGCAAAATTTAAGTATGAAGTGGGGATGCGGGATTTCGTCAATAAACCCTGTCACAATTGGGGCGAATTTCTCTCTCCAAAAATTGCACTTAGCGCTTTTAAGCTAGATTTGCTTTCCAATTTCCGATCCTATGTTGCCAAATATTTTAAGGACCAACGATTGCGGACATTAATGGAATTTCCGGTCATATTTCTGGGCGCCTCACCCAAGGATATTCCGGCATTATATAGCCTGATGAACTACGGCGGTTACGCACTTGGCACTCATTATCCGAAAGGAGGTTTTTTTCAATTAGTACTGGCGATGCAGCAAGTAGCGGAGAGGCAAGGTGTCACTTTTCATTTCGATCATAATGTTGATACATTAAAAATTGAAAAGAATAAGATCACTTCATTAGGTGTTAATGGCGTAGATTACGCATTTGATCTTGTGGTTGCATCCGCTGATTATCATCATATCGAAACACTACTTACCAAGGATTTAAGAAACTATGATGAAGATTATTGGAAGAGTAGGACCTTTGCCCCTTCGAGTTTGATATATTATCTGGGGATGAAATCCTCCATCCCAAATCTAACACACCACACACTGTTCTTTGAGCATCCGTTGGACGATCATATTGACTGTATATATGGTGAAAAAAAATGGCCCCAAAATCCACTGTTCTATGTATGTTGTCCATCCAAAACGGATCCTCATGTGGCTCCTGCAGGCAGTGAGAACCTCTTCTTGTTGATGCCATTGGCGACAGCTATCTCAGACGATGATGAAACACGTGAAAAATACCTAATTAAGATGTTAGAGCGTTTGGGAAAGCATACTGGTACAAAAAACCTATACGAGCAGATTACATACAAGAGAAGTTACTGCGTAAGCGACTTTATCAGCGATTACAATGCTTACGCTGGAAATGCTTATGGGCTAGCAAATACATTAAAACAGACAGCGGTATGGAAACCCAAGATTAGAAATAAGAAAGTCCATAATCTTTTTTATTCAGGTCAGCTGACAGTTCCTGGTCCCGGAGTACCTCCATCCATCTTATCGGGGAAAATTGTTGCCAAAGAAGCCATTGAATTATATCGTAAAACATAAGACCATGAAAAAGCTATTTGATGAACTCGCTTATGAAGTAAGCAAAAAAACAACTGAAAAGTATAGTACAAGTTTCTCGCTTGGTATATTGGCCCTCAAGCCAAGCATTAGGGCTAGTATTTATGCAATCTATGGCTACGTAAGGTTGGCTGATGAAATAGTCGATAGTTTTCATGGTTATGATAAGCAGCGACTTTTGGCGCGGTTGTACCTCGAGACTAACTGTGCTTTAGAGGAAGGTATCTCATTAAATCCGATATTACAGTCTTTTCAGGAGACGGTGCATAAGTATGCTATCGACATCGAGCTGATCCGACAATTTCTGCATAGCATGGAAATGGATCTGAATAAGGTCGACTATAATTCCGAACGTTATAAAGAATATATTTATGGTTCGGCTGAAGTGGTGGGGCTGATGTGTTTACAGGTTTTTACAGAAGGTAATAGAGAGCGCTATGAGGAGTTAAAACCTTACGCCATGAAACTGGGTTCTGCATTTCAAAAAATAAACTTCTTGCGTGACCTCAAGGACGATTATCAGGTGCTTGGACGTACCTATTTTCCAAACCTGGATATGGCGGTGTTTGACAATGCACTCAAAAGCCAGATTGAGGATGAGATACACAGCGAATTTAAGGAAGCGCTTTTGGGAATCAAAAAATTGCCTGCATCGGCAAAATTTGGCGTTTATCTGGCTTATAAATATTATCTTTCACTATTTGCGAAGATTCGGAAAAAATCCTCCAAAGAAATTTTGGAAAGCAGGATTAGGATACCTAATGCACAAAAAGCCTATGTTGCTTTTAAAAGTTATCTACGTTACAAAGCTGCTTACTTATAAAATAGAGTTATGAATTTTATTACAGTATTGGTCACTTTTATTGCTATGGAGGGCGCCACCTGGCTTATCCATAAATACATTATGCACGGCTTTCTCTGGATATTACATCGCGATCACCATGATCACAGCAATGCGGGGTTTCTGGAAAAGAATGATTACTTTTTTATCATTTTTGCCCTTCCCACGATCGCGTTGATGTATTTCGGGTCGTTAAAGGGGTACAATTATCTGTTTTATATTGGATTGGGAATTATGCTCTACGGTATGGCATATTTCTTTGTGCATGATATATTTATCCATCAACGTTTCAAATGGTTGAGTAAAACGAATAACCGTTACTTTTTGGCGCTTCGTCGCGCCCATAAACAACATCATAAACATTTAGGCAAAGAGGAGGGCGAGTGTTTTGGCTTTTTATATGTTCCAATGAAATACTTTAAAATGTATACTAACAATGAAAAAATATGATGCAATATACTTATTCGCTTATCTTATTTTTTACGGTCATAATCTGTTTTGTCGCATCCTTCGACAAGCGGCTTCGATTCGATCGTGAGTTCACCCCATTTTTAAAGGCATCAGCGCTTGTTGCTGTTTTTTTTATAGCTTGGGATGTCTGGTTTACCAGTAAAGGAGTGTGGTGGTTTGATACAAGATATACCTTGGGACTGGCTATAGCAGGACTACCATTGGAAGAATGGCTATTCTTTATCTTCATCCCTTTTTCATGTATTTTTACCTATTTCTGCATCGATAAATTTTTTAGATTACAATCGCTATCGGCCTTCAATAATATTGTTGTCTTTGTAAGTTTCATTATATGTGCTGTTGTTGCCCTTCGATATGCTGACAGAATCTATACCGTAGTTACCGCTGCTGTGACTATGGTGACATTGGTGCTTTTTCACTTTGTATTTCGGATACAATGGATTACGCAGGCCTCTTTAGTCTTCACTTTGCTGATGCTGGGCTTTTTACCTGTCAACGGCATACTTACCGGAACAGGATTGGAGTCCCCTATTGTCAATTACAATCCAATGGAATTTATGGGGATCAGGGTACTTACGATTCCGGTTGAAGATGCAGTGTACGGATACACTCAGTTTTTGTGGGTTCTTTACTTTTTCAAAAAGTTTCAAAGTATGCCCCTAAAATCCAATCTATAAAGTGGATGCATTTGGACAGCTCAAATAAGCTCAGATATTCGCTGCTTTATTATTTACTTTATCGACTCTCACTTTGAATCAACAATATCTTGTAAGGCTCTAAATAAATTTAATGGATATTCGGCTAATCTGTTGCAAAGGTAGAGATACCATTCATGACCATATACAAAATACAGCTTCGTAGGATAACCCTCAGCTTTTAATTTGACCAACTGCTCTGTTTGGATGCCAAATAAACTTTCAAACTCATAAGATTCCTTTTTAGGATTTAGTTGTTCAATTAGTTTTTTTACTTCCTGCTGAATTTCATGATGGTGTGTTGCAATGGAACATAAGTGGCCTTTCGAAAACAACCTTTCAACATAATATAGATACTGTTCATTAAGCTCCTCTCCCCGTGGTATGGATAAACCTTTGGCTGTTTCAAAAGCCCCTTTTACTATCCTAATACGCCCCCTTTCTTTGCACATGGCCTCAAAGTCATCTGCCGTTCGATAGAGATATGCCTGTAGCGTAATGGAAAGATTGGAGAATTCTTTTGACGCTTTCTGATAGAGTTTTAAGATTCTATCTGTTCTTTCTGTCCCTTCGGCACTGATGATTACTTCCTTTCCCTTTGCTATTTCGCATATTTTGGAAAGGTTTTCATAACATAGGCCTTCTGAGATCTCTAGTCCAATATGTGAAAGGTCGAGCGAGACTGTTGAATTGAGGTCCTTTTGATTTATTACATGACAGATCTTTAGAAATTCATCTGTGGCTTTATCCGCTTCCTCAATAGATCGCGTACTTTCCCCCATATACTCCATCGAACACTTAAAACCTTCATTCGTTGAAATTCGTACCTTTTCTACGGTTTCGGTAAGGTTTTCACCGCCGATATAACGTTCGGCGGCTTTCTTCATGAATCGATAAAGTACCTCATTATTCAAAACATACGCTTTGGCATCTTCATTTAATGCAGCTTTCCTTAGTGCTGCAGCACCAGCTATTAGTAACTGTTCCATTTTGCAATTTTAAAATTAGCAACACAAAATACGTAAATTAAATTTTTTGCTTATTGTTTTACCCAATAAAAAGTTTTTGAAAAGATGCCTTTATGGGCCACAATTTTCAACTTTTTTCCCTGCAGGTACATTTCGCAATTACCTTTTTGGCCAGTATCATGGTTTTCCACAGTCCCCTTCCATTCATTTTTTTCAAAACGCACATTGTAGAGGGTTGGACGTCCTTTGGGATCGAGACCAGAAAATTTTCCGTTGCTGTAAGTGATGGTGATAATGAAGCCTTCCTCGGTTTTCCATTTACCTGCAAAATTATCATTGGAGGATTGAGCAACACTCATTATTGCAATGAAGATGATGACAAGGGATGACAGTATTTTTTTCATATGTAATGATTTCATACTGCAAAGCAAATTAAAATAATCTGCAGTGTTTTTAATATATCTTAAAAAATGAAATCGTCTACCTGCCCGCGCGTATCACGCTTAGTGTTTGTTGGGTAATACCCAGATAGGAGGCAATATGTCCCAAGGAGGCTCTTAGCAATATGCCAGGAAATTTGTCGAGCATATTTTTATAGCGTTGCTCGGCAGTTTGAAATTGTAATGCAAGAGTTTTTTCGGATAGCATACTAATCACTTGCAGCGATACCTGCAGCCGGAAGTCCTTAAAAGCAGGGATGCTATTACAGAGTGCGTCGAGTTTGCTATAGGGGATAGCACGCAAACAAGCTTCTTCCAATACCTGTTTACCATAGGGGTGGGGGCGGTCAAAAAAAACACTTTCAAAAGATACCAGGAAATTATTCTCGTCGAAAAAATAATGGGTAATATCCTTTCCATCTAAATTATAAAAAGCGCGTAATAATCCTTTTTCAATAAAATAAACATTTTGACGGTGATTGTCTGGATGTGCCAGTACAGTACCTTTCGCAAAAATTTGTTTACTAAAAGCTCTGTCGATAGCATCGCATTCGGCGCTGTTCAATTTTATGTGTCTAAGTAGATAAGATAAGAGTTCCATTTACTTCAAATATAGAAAAATGCAATAGGCTACCCATAATTCCTTTTCAAATTTAATTCGAATACTTTCCAAGTCCATTAGGCAATAAATGGATTAATTTCACCATTGGCAAAAGAGTGTGAAATGTATGCCCAAGATTGAATTTTTTAATACCTAATGGATTGTGCAGCAAGTTGCTTTAAGTAGGAGATAGTATCTGGTATAAGAAATGATATTTCAGCCCTTACTAAGCTTTCTATTTTGTAGCAATCCTGTAACGATTGATGTCAGTAATCAATTCAGGCCTATTGCTGTTTAAAATGGATTTAGAAATTTTTTAGACGGACCCAAATTAAGGTTTTGAGCTTTAATACCGCAAAATAATATCTGTTTTTTTCTTGTTTTTATTCATAAGATATTTGATATTTTATGAATAAAAACAAGAAAATTAGTGACTTAACTCAACTCAACGAAGACCTGGAAAACTATTTTAGCAATACCATTATCCCACAGTTATTCGTTGATGCGAACTTAATTTTAAGAAAGTTCACTCCACCAGCAATGAAGCAGTTTGATCTTAAATCTGAATTCATAGGAATGCCGCTAGAGGATATAAGAGAAAATTTTAGATTTCCGACCTTTATCAGTAATATAAACACGGTGATAGCGACAGGTAAAATCTTGGAGAAAGAAATACAGACTACAGATTTTAAGTGGTACCAGATGAATATACTCCCTTATCATGTTCGTAATGAGAACCGGACGAATGGAGTCATTATTACATTTGTGGATATTACGCCAAGAGTAAAGGATCTTAAAGAACAAGAACGGCTTGTTCTGGAACATGAGTTGCTGCTCGATACAATAGCCCATGATATCAAAAATCCATTATTGGTGCTCAAACTAACATTTGGGTTAATGAAGGAATTTAAGGATAAAAATTCAGCGAAATTCTTGCCCTTAATGCAAAATCATGAGAAAAGTTTGGTAGAAATAAAAAAAATAATAGATGATCTGACCGAAAGTCGTTGGGAAAAGCAGAAGTATCAGGCATCAACTGAACTGATCGATCTTCCAAATATTCTAGAAGACGTGCGGTTGAGTTTAGCACCGTAGCTGATAGAGACCGATGCAATCATCCGACAGGATTTAAAAGTTTCGGAATTTACTTTCGTACGACGTAAGCTGCGTAGTGTGCTCTATAATCTGATGAATAATGCGATTAAATATACACCAGAGTCACAGTCTCCG
The DNA here is from genome assembly GCF_001899705.1 of Sphingobacterium sp. 40-24. Taxonomy (NCBI): domain Bacteria; kingdom Pseudomonadati; phylum Bacteroidota; class Sphingobacteriia; order Sphingobacteriales; family Sphingobacteriaceae; genus Sphingobacterium; species Sphingobacterium sp. 40-24. The sequence goes on from NZ_MKWH01000053.1 coordinate 62,189, forward strand.
GAAATTCAAGTGCGATCTTTCAAGGAAGATGGCTATGTCGTTATTTCTGTAAAGGATAATGGGATAGGCATGGGGCCAGAAGTGCGGCAGACGATTTTTGAGAAATTTAAACGCGCAACCAAAATGGTCGATGGATCTGGCGTAGGTCTATATTTGGTCAATACGATTGTGACACAAGTTGGTGGGAAGATTGACTTAATAAGTGAGCCTGGGCAAGGAACAGAAATAAAGATCTTTTTGAAGCAAGATTAGATTTGAGCTTCGGAAATGATTGATTTAATTGATCATGTTGAATTTGTTCGTAGATTAGAGGAGAAACACCAAAATAGCAGTAGTAAAAGATCAACAGTTTTAATATGGATGCCACAAATCATGAAAGCAGACGAACAGACATACCGTAGTTACAGGCTTCCCATTGCAAGCGAATTTGAAACGGTGTTTTCTCATTTTTATTTTGCAGAGAACAATTCAGTAACTGCCCTAACGAAAACATTGTTGCCGTCCTTTCAGACTATTATGGTGTTCAACTTTGGTACAATAGTCCGATTGGTTTCTGATGCCAAAAATGAAATCGAGGTGGACAAATGCATCGTACTAGGTCCCTTAAAATCTGCCTTTGAATACACACTTCTCCCCGGATCACAAATTTTAGTGGTTAATTTCAAGGGCGATGCGTTTTATCGTTTTTTTGGAAAGGCATTTCTTTCAGACCATTTGCCAATAAACCCAGATGAAGTTATGGGTGAAAATTGTTTTGGCTACCTGTGGCATCAGTTGAACGGTATGACAAGTGTATCAGACCGAGTAAACTGCATTCTCGATTTTTGCAGACCCTATTTAAAATCACAACATAGCACCGCGGCTTTATTGGCTAATTTTAAAGACAGTTCACGCAATCCAGTCAAGACCATTGCCGAAGAAACCGGGCAAACTGAAAGAAATGTGCAATTGACGCAAAAAAAGCATTTTGGCTATAGCTCCAAAGAGCTTAGTCGATACCAGCGTTTTGTAAAAGCAATTGAACTGATACAGCATGTTCTTTTATCATCGAAAAAAGTGGACTGGTTTGAAATTATAGCTGAATGTGGATATTACGACCAAAGCCAGCTTATCCGGGATTTTAAGCATTTTATCAACCTTTCCCCAAGAAATTTTGTGCGATTTCAGCAAGATATCTGCCGGGCTTCAGGAGAATAGCCTTTTCGTTTTCTTACAATTTTTCCGTTTGCTTTCAGGCTACTTTTGTTTTATTCAATTACTTAAAACAAAAAAAATGAAACATCTTATTATTTATGCCCATCCAAATACGGCAAGTTTAAATCACTTATTTAAGCAAACCATTGAAGAAACACTCCTGCAACAAAAGAACGAAGTTGTAGTCAGGGATCTGTATCAGCTTAATTTCGAACCTGTGCTGTCCCTTGAAGATATGGACGGACAACGCAGGGGCATCGTAAGCGAAGCAATTAGAAAGGAACAGCAACATATTGCCTGGGCTGAAGCTGTTACCTTTATTTATCCGATATGGTGGACAGGTATGCCGGCTATGATGAAAGGATATATCGATAGGGTATTCAGCTACGGATTTGCCTATAGGTACGATAATGGAGTACAAAAAGGACTGTTGGCCGGTAAGACCGCCTACATTATCAATTCACATGGAAAATCCAAGGCTGAATATCAGGAAATAGAAATGGATAAGGCGCTAATACTGACCTCCGACAGAGGTATCTATACCTATTGTGGCTTCGATGTGAAGTGCCATTTATTCTTTGACCGTGCCGACCGTGCAGCAGCAGAAACAATAGAAGCATGGAAAATGGAAATCGTTGATGCTTATTCCTTGGTTAGATAAAGTCCTTTTACCAAGAAGTTAATTTCAGCTATATTAACTTCTTGGGAGGACGGAAGTGATCTTGGTCGGATATGCTATCAACTTTTTTGTTCATTTATTTTCTTGTTATTCTAACCATCCCAGCTCCGGTTAATTCGTAAAAACCAATACGACTTGAATGCACAGGTTTATATGATGATTTAACTTTTTGTTCTACGCTTATTTTGGTTAATACTTCCCTGGAAAAGCCTAAAAGCCTCATTTGTGCCCGGAGCAGATCACTGCCCTCCAATCGGAAAGTGACTGAATCTTTGCCGGCTCGAAAGTTTAAAATTGGGTAATTTATAAAAACTATTCCACCCCAATTGTCCACTTTAAAATACTGTCGTGGTATGATACCAAAGGCTAGTCCGGCGCCATATACTTCCTGGCCGACTTCACCGCTTTTCTCCCAGCCATCATGTATGTCTTCAAGTGGAATCCATAGGTCTTTTTGTAGCTCACCCGTTTTGGTTTTTTCGGCAATCATTTCTGTCGGGAGTAGCGGAGGGTAATAGTAGGCGAGTCGGCCCGCAGCATACTTGATAAATTCCGGGATCAATATTTTTAGCGATGGAAGAATAGCCATTCCTGCTGCCACCTCAAGATAATGATGCAGGGCAGCAAATACTTCCAGCTCTTCGTATGCCGCGGTATAGGGGGCATCTTTCAAGGGAAAAACAGAAAAAAAATAAGGAAAGTTTTTGCCGTAACCATAATTGCAGTCCCACAATTGACAGTTTTTAAATATGCCGGCGAGGCAGCAATAGCTTAGTTTTAGGTAATGCTCATCGTCGGTCACCTTATACATCTCCAAAAAGGCCCCCGCAGCAAATGCCGTATTGTTGGCCTGATAAAATATATCAAAGGCCAGACCGTCTAAACTTTTAAGTGCCCTGCTTGCTTCCAGAAAAAATCGTTTTTCTTTGGTCAGCTGCCAGGCCAGGAGCATAACGTGTGCATATGACCCTGGGACATCTTTTTCACCGCCTTTACCCGGAGCCGTTTCGGCTTTTAATACCTCCAAGGTGGTCATCTTATAAAAGACAGGCCATTGATAGTTAAAATGTTTGGCAACCTTTATCGCATAATCTATCGAATCCAAAAATAGTTTTTCAGCCATCTTGTCGCCTCGCAATGCAAGCCTGACGAGGTTTAACAAGGGGTGATGTAGATACCAGGAGTCCATTACCATCTCACTCTTTTGCTCTTCGGAATGATCCAAGTCATCTTTTAACGAAGGGTGCCACCTGACTAAACTCTTTATAGACTTATCATAAAATGAGGTGAGTCCATCGGAGAGCTCCTGCAACAAAGGGTGATGTTCTCCGGTCCAGGTAAGATACTCATGCAATGGGAGTATGACGGCAAGCTGCACCATGATTTCTGCAGGCGTTTTGTAGTCGCCCACATAAGCATTCAGATAAGGACTGCCGTCTGTTTGTGTCCAGCAACCTTTGTTGTTCGAAATATTATCCAGGATCTTTTCAGCCGACTGCAGCCAATTATGTTGGCTGGCTTCAGGCTTAGGAAGGAGGAGGTATATTGATGCCAGTGAATCGAGGTAACTTTCAACGACCTCGACGTCACTTTCGGGAATATTTTCATCGAGCTGTACAAAAGCATCCGAAATGATATATTCTTTATTGGCAGGCAATGGTTTTTCAGCGTTTACAGGAAACTGGAACCCCAGTTCTGGCCATTCACCGCCGACAGTTTCCCGGAGTGATACTTCTGTTTCCTGGCAATAGGGAGACATGGCTGTGAGATTCTGAAAATAGAACACCGAACCGGCTTTTGGCTTTGTCATAATAAAATAAAGCTGTCCTGACCGGCATCCTACCTGTTTGGCATGTATTTTTCCCACTGTATTTTCAGTATTTCCATCTTTAGTCAAGGGAACAATATCGCGGGGCCAAAACGGGATAAGAAGCGGTAATTTCGTTCGCAAGGTCGTGGTATAACGAAAGGTGGCGCGCAGACTTTCGGGAAAGAAGACAATGATTCGATAATAGGCTAACCTAGTAGAAGCAGTGATCAGGATCTCATCGGGAGCTTCGGAGATCGTCACCTTTTCAAACCTGCTATTCATCCCAAAGGCCAGTCTAAAGGCTATGCTAGCGCCAGTTGGCCAGATAACCACGAGCCAAATCGAATCGCCTGCATTATGAATTTTGAGTCTGTATGTTTTTAGGTCTATTTCAAAAATAGACGTAGAATCTGCTATATCAGTCTGGACCGTTGCTGTCCAAGGAGTGACGGGATTTATGATCATGCTAATTTCTTAACCGTATAATGTGCTTGTCTCCTTATAGGAAGAGAAGCAAGGTAACAATCGTTTTAACAATTGATGTTTATGGTACAACTACGGTGAAAACGTGTTTGTCCTGTTTTTCAATTAGGCTGATGAAAGGAATAACTAAGCTTTGAAGAAAATAAAGTGATTGTGGCTAGGGATAGGATGTGTTTTGCCAAAGATACCTCAATGGACGATTGCACAGGTATAATAAATGCCCGGATTGCCGGGCATTTATTAACTTATGACGCTGACTCGTTTACTGACGAGACGGCTATTTCTGTGAGTAATGTATCGGTTTGCTTTTCCTCATCAAGTGTTTGTTGAAGCAATTGCTCGGCTTCAGTATGGTTCATTAATTTTGCAAATGTGACAAGGCAACCATAGCTGGCGATTTCATAATGTTCAACTTTTTGGGCTGCAGAAATGAGTGCGGCATCTAGTGCTGGATCGCCTTCAAAATTTTCGATGATTTCATCAGCTTCCTCCAGCAGACCTTCCATAGCTTTACATTTTTTCCCGCGGGCAGCAATGCCCAACGCTCCAAATACTTCTTTAAGCCGCTCGATTTGTCCTTCAGTTTGGCTGTGGTGCTCCTCAAATGCTTGTTTTAATTGTTCGTCTTCTGCGGCTTTGCTCATTTTCTTTAAACCTTTTAAGAGCTGTTTCTCCGCGCCTAAAATATCTTTTAATTCGTCTACAAATAACTCATGTAAATGCTCGTTTGGCATTTGTTGCTGATTTTGATTCGATTTTGCCATAATTCTTTTTAGAGATGGACATGAGTCAGAAGAAGATCGTTTTTAAAAATTCTTAATTTTGATTTCCGTTTTGTCAAATCGGTAGTACAATTATTGGAAAAGGTCTAGAACGTTTTGCCGGGGATCAACTATTTCAAATTTTTTTAATTGTGCTGGTAATTGTGCTGGATCATACCATTCTATTTCTTGGTGTGGTCACTAATAGTATGCGATCGTCCTTCATGCGATAGCGATGGTCTGCTATAGTGATGATCTTCTAAAACAAAGCAGGCCTGAGAATGGTTTTTTTAGCAAGAATCCTGATTGCTATATGCATATTGAATTTGGCCATTGCAAATAAATAGAACAGTCAAGAGAATTTAGATAAGGTACCGCGTATGAAAAGAAGAAAATTTATAGTGCAAACAGGCCTTGCAGGATCGGGCTTAATCTTTAGCGCAGCGGCACCTAATATTTTGGTAAGAACAATTAAAGAACATAGTATGGTAAAACCTGATAATTTAAGCAAACACAGACGTTTTCGCTCCAATAATAAAGCCGGGTTTGGTGGCGTGGCATTAGGGAATGGCTTTCAGCAAAACGCAGATCTAGAATGTCTCCAAGCAGTAGAAGCAGCTTGGAATGCTGGGATACGATTATTTGATACTTCCCCATGGTACGGATTGGGCATCAGCGAACGCAGAATGGGCTTGTTTTTAAAAGATCAGCCACGCGACAGCTTTACCCTTTCCACTAAAGTAGGACGACTCTTAGAACCTAAAGAGGACTTTACTATGGAACAGTTGTTATGGAAGGGTAAAATGAATTTTCGTTATCAATACGATTACAGTGCTGCCGGTGTGAGAAAAAGCGTAGAGGATAGCTTACAGCGCATGGGCTTATCATCTATAGATATCGTATATATTCATGATCTTTCACCCGACAATGGTGATATGAAAGACAGCTATGGAAGTTACTTTGAGCAAGCGGCGAAAGGAGCGATGCCCGAGCTGACTAAAATGAGAGAAGAAGGCATAATAAAAGGATGGGGGCTAGGTGTCAATACCATCGAACCAATTTTGCAAACATTGGACGTGGCAGATCCCGATATTTTTCTTTCAGCCTGCCAATATTCGTTGATTAAACATGATGACGATTTGAATAAGGTTTTCCCAAAGATCGCTGAGAGAGGGTTGTCGATTGTTGTAGGCGCACCACTGTGTGCTGGATTTCTGTCAGGCAGGAACCGCTACCTGTATGATGGGACGTTTCCTGCTGGGGTTAAAGAAAAGTTGAATGCTTTACAAAGGGTGGCGAACGATCATGCTGTAGACCTGCGGACAGCTGCATTGCAATTCGCTGCAGCACCAGACGAGGTTTCAGGGGTGATACCCGGAGCACATACCGTAAAGCAGGCCATTCAAAATGCGGAATCTTTCAAGACTAAAATTTCCGCCGATTTTTGGGAAGAATTAAAACATGAAAAATTAATTGCGGCAAATGCTCCCCTACCAAAAGCATAGCATTTAAAATCGTACCTTAAATAAATTGGCTTGCCGTATCGAATTTGAATAACAGTATCTAAATATGAATAGACAAATTACACAAAACAGCATAAAAGACAATACATTCTTTTGGTATAGCTATATTAAATGGTTCAATGGATACGACGAAATAAACGAGATCAACATTGACGAAGCATTAGAAGTTATCGGCATTGACAAAGAAAAATTAGCGGAATGGGAAGAACGATTTTTTTCGCTAGATGACTTTGGAGAAGTTTCAAAATTTATCGAAGGAAAATTAGATGGAGATACGACCTTCTTAATTGAATTTCAAGATCATGAAATTAGATTTTTTCTTAACGACATTTACTTTGGGAAGTTAGGTGGGCATTTTGAAGCTTGGTTTCTAACTTGGGATGAACTGTTATCACTTCAACAGTTTGAACTATTATTTCTGCTTATGTTACCAATGACAGCAATTGAAAGAGAGCAAAGAGACCATGCGAAGCAGATTATATATAACCATTTAAAGACAGTACCACAGTTTGAACAAAGTGCGGAATATATTTCTAGATGTATATCAAACGGACTTTTAATTGACGAGGTCTTTTTTGAGCTTGATGAAGTGGGTACAGTAAACAATCAAAATCATAGTGTTCGAAATATTCGAAAATATCCAAGATATAAAGAAAACGTAATTGAATTGAATAAAATTTTAAAAAAAAATTGCAATAAAAAACTCGGCTCGTTATAGTTACGCCAGACCCGCGGCTCATTAAATTCTGGTGCGATCTTTCAAAGAAAATGGCTATGTTGTTATTGCTGAAAAGCTCTTTGATACTTTGCCCAATAAAAAGTGCTTTGAAAAATTCCTTACTGCACCCCGATTATGACAAAAGTGTCTGCAAAGATTAGCGATAAATAAATTTTAAAGATGAAAACATTAATTTGGAAGGGCATTGTCTACAATTCCCTTGAATATTTTAAACTTACACAAGAGGGAGGCTTTTTTTTAGTCGATTCCAACATTATTGGGTATTATGAAGATAAAATCTATACCCTCGAATATCATTTGAAGATTGATGAGCATTGGAATGTTCAACGTCTTGATTTTGAATATGAAGTGAATGGCGTTAATAAAAGAATAAAAGGAAATAAAACTGAAAATAATTGGGAAATAAACGGATCAGTTAAAAACGATTTTCAGGGTATTGACTATATTGATATTTCCCTTACACCATTTACCAATACGCTTCCCATCAATAATTTGAATCTTGACATGGGGGAAAGTAAGGGTATCAAAGTGCTCTATTTTGATATCCTAAATGACGAGATAAAATCAGTTCATCAGAACTATTCGAAAACGAACATGTTAACCTTTCAATACAAGAATATTCCGAAAGATTTTGAGGCCGATCTTGAAGTAGATGATTTGGGTTTAGTGGTCAATTATCCGGGATTATTTACCAAGACAGCCGAAATTTAGTAAGCATCTTCCGGAGCTCCGAAGAACTTCCATTTATGGTTCCGGCGTTGCAGCCAAAGGAAAAGGCGAAATCGTGATGAAGTTTCTAAAAACAATATTCCTTTTATTGCTGTCTTAGCTATGTAACATAAACAGAGCACAATGAATTTTGATATGATTAAATGTGAGGACCTCGGCCAGGCCATACATATACCGAACACGACGGACGACCATCAGGAAGAAACCTGGTTTGTAAAATTTGGCGAGGAAATAATAGGTGTTGGACTTTTTCCAAAACAAAGCTCGAGCTGCGTTTTGGCAATCGTTGGCGATAGCTATGACGACAAGAAAATACTGGGCGACATTGATGCACATGATAAAGTGATTATTGAAGGATTGAATATCGCTTTTGAAGGCTACTTAAGATCCATCCGCGGTGATGTAGTCATCGGCGAAAAGCAAGTAGATGATTTCTCGCACAATAATCAAAAGTTGGATTAATACCCTATAAAAAAACTGCTCAACTGTTGAGGCAGTTTTTTTTATCCTTAGCGAAGTACGCTTGTGCGGCTTTCATTTCCAGAGCAATGGTATTTCTAGGACGGACGTAACCAAGGTCCTGCAGGAGATAGACCTTAAGGAGTTGTTTTATAGGTAGCTTTGCTTATGCCGACACATCTATCGCCCTACAATGAACAAGGTGTTCCGGTTGGCAGAGCCAGATTTGACAATCTATGGCTGTTATTAGGCTCCTGGCATACCATTGGCGCATTATTGGGAAATATGTTAAAGGGAATTTATTTTTCGCTGACATCTGCAGAAGGTGCGTATATTAGAATCGCGATAGTTAATATACCAAAATAAAAAGACCTCTTCGAATTGTACTATTATTCGAAGAGGTCTTTTGTGGATAGCTTACACTATAAATCAATATTATGAACAAATTTCTTTTCTTTCTAATTCTATGTTTTTTTGCGTTATCATCGCGTGCGAACATTCGGTTACCGAGTATTCTGGCCAACAATATGGTGCTACAGCAACAATCGTTGTCCCAAATATGGGGGTGGTCCAAGCCGGGTGAAAAAGTCCGAATTACCACATCATGGGACAATAAGACCGTGGAGGTAACAGCAGATGGAAATGCTAAATGGCAAACGTCAGTTCATACTCCGAAAGCTGGAGGACCCTATACGATTGTATTTGAAGGAGAAAATAAAATTGTTCTTGACAGTGTATTTATTGGTGAAGTGTGGGTTTGCAGTGGGCAGTCCAATATGGAATGGAACTATTACAATGGTATTTCCAGTATTAAAGATGAGTTTTCACAACTTGACAAGCTTAATATTAGATTATTTCAAGTGACTAAGACAACTGCACAAACGGTACAAGATAATAATGAAGGAAATTGGATGGTTTGTGACAGCAATGCCCTGAAAAATTTCAGTGCAGTTGCCTATTATTTTGGAAAAGTCCTCAACAAAGAATTGAATGTTCCGATTGGTTTGATTAGTAGCAACTGGGGCGGTACCCCAGCCGAGGTATGGACCCCTGCAGAACTGATTGAAAATAATAGCATTTTAAAAGATGCGGCATCTCAAAAGAAATCTACATCATGGTGGCCGATTGCACCAGGCTATGCCTATAATGCAATGATCGCACCGTTTACTAATTTTAATATTGCTGGCGCGATATGGTATCAAGGAGAAAGCAATGTTGAAACAGCTTCGAGTTATACCCAATTAATGGAGACCATGATTGCATCCTGGCGGAAGTCTTGGCATAAAAATTTCCCTTTCTATTATGTACAGATTGCGCCAAATAGGTATTCCAACCATCATGTAGGAGCCCTACTCCGAGAAGCACAGACTAAGACTCTCGCAACAGAAAATACAGGTATGGTTGTCATTTCAGATTTGGTCAACGATACATTGAATATCCATCCGACAAATAAAAAAGACGTTGGTTTACGTCTTGCAAACTATGCTTTGTCGGAAACTTATGGCCTAAGTATAGGTAATTATAAAAGCCCAATGTACAAGTCATTTGTCGTGCAGAATAATCAAATTGTGGTTGATTTTGACCATGCTGAATCCGGTCTGACAATAAAAGGAAACGAAGGTAAGGAAATTTTTATTTCGGGAGTCGATAAGATATTTTATCCTGCCATTGTAAAAGTAAAGGGTCAGCAGATGATTGTTTCAAATAAGCAGGTAAAAAATCCAGTGGCTGTTCGGTACCAATTTAGTAATACGGGGATTGGCAATTTATTTAGTAAAGAAGGCTTACCTGTCGCTCCTTTTAGAACTGATACTTGGCCTGTTGATACGAGCAAAATTAAATAGCGTTTTGGTATGATAAATATGAATACAGTTAATTTGTTTGTTTCCATTTATTGTTGCCCCCAATTTGGTGGATATCCCATTCCATTTTGCCCTAAAAAGATGATAAAAGGTTTTTTGTTATCTTTCCAAATATATACTTGCGCGGCATAGTTCATTGTAAATCCAGTGTCAATGTCTGGGTTAATGGGAAATGTAACAATATAGTATTCTCTATTGTCTTCGGTTTCCTTCCAAAGATTAGTTGGATCATTTTTAATTTCTGTTTTCCAATTTGGAGGAAGTGGAAGAGCTTTATTCAATTTTACCTTGGGCTCAATATAGTCTCTATACATCTCCTGAAATTGTGGTTGCTGGTAAACTTTTCTAGCTATACCGATTATTTCAGTATCTTGTGCCAAAGATAATAGCGGAATAATCATTATTAGTAACAGACTGTAATATTTCATTTTCATATATTTTCTTTTTAATTTGGAAGAGTCCCAATATCCGCCAATCGAAAAGTTTCACCATATATCCCAGCTTTAGGAACTTTATCGATCGCGTTGGTTTATTCTATCACCAAGAAACTTCCAAAGGTTGAATTTGGATTTCTTCTTAATTCCCTCAATATGCTTTCCGAATATTTTTTCTAAATTCGGGTCGTATTTAATCTCAACTTTCTCTCTATCTGCGACAACAGTGCCAGTGTGGCCAGGAACAGTAGAAGGGATCTCTTCAAATTTTCCTAGTGCGGTCATTTTATTTATTATTCTTAAACCGTCGGCATATTCTACAAATAGGGGAATTGGAAGAGGCCTATAGCCTGGTGACGACAGGATAAATTTCATAAAAAAATATGGATCTAAATCGCCAAACTCGAGTCCGAAGGCAAGAGGAACCTCAATACATTGTCCCGTTGTCAAATGTTGAAAACCGCAGTGAAAACCATGGATGAAATATCTCCATTCAGCAACTGTTCCTATCTGTCGATCGTCTCGTTTTAACTCGTTAAATGTATCAAGTGGAAAATCCTTGTTTAAGTTTAATTCAAGTTTGTCGACCAATAGAAATACTAATTGCTCACCTAGTTTCCTGTAATCTTTCGCACATTGTTCGAAAAAGTCCTGTTGGTCTTCAATCTCTTGATCTGTAATAAGCTTTACAATGTTTAGTTCAGGTTCGATCGTATGGGTCAAAACTTGGAAACCTGAAAGTGCATGTTCGAGGTAGTGTCCGACTTGTTCCCGCTGTTTATTCGTCTTTCCTTCAAAAATAATCTTTAAAGCTATTTCCCTTGAAATGGATTTAATTTCATCTACTGTCGGAATTTGGTCAATTGACTTAATCGTGATTATATCTGTTGTTCTGTTCAATGCAATTCGTTTTAAATCGATCAGTTATGGCTATTTTTTATTCGTTTTTCCATGTCTACTGCCCATTGTTGCTATTCACCTTGTTGAGAAAATACGGTCATTCATCTCGAATGCCAAGCGTTTTAAGTAGATTTTTTTGAGGTTATTCGTAAACAAAATCATCATTCTTAAAGGTCTTTTTGTGATACTGCCGAGCTATTTCGGCAAAGCGGTTATTTCTTTTATCACTGCCCAAAAAGCCACCGACACTTTTTACATTAGTATTTTCAAATACAGGTATGAAATTTTCGGCATTTTGATTTCCGTTCCAAATAATGAATTCTTGTAGATTTGGAGCATTTTTTAAGGAAGATAGGTCAGATAATCCTTTCATATCTTCGAGTGAAATCCGTCTCAGTGATTTATTGCTAGATAGATCTGGGAAGACAGTTACCTGTTTCAGCGATTGGAGAAACAGATTTTGGAGTGTTGGTAACGCTGAAATGAATGATAGATCCGAAAGTCCACGTACTTGCCAAAGTTCTAGGTATTTAATAGATGGTAAGGTTTTTAGTGCCTCAAAGCTTTTTATTCCCCCCAACTTAATATCGACGGACCACAGGTATTTTAAGCCATTAAGATAATCAATGTTGGGAGTCGAGATCGAGCGGAGAACAATTTTTTTGAGGTCCTTTAGTTTGTTGATTGCATTGATTCCCTTTTGGTGTCCTTCAAGATAGAGGTATTCTAGGTTTTTGAATCTTTCAATACAGTCAATTTGCGGCTTCTTGGATCTGGTGCGATATAAGGATAATTCTTTTAGATGAGGATTGATCTTTTCTAAAAAATCAAAATTATCCAAATTTAAAATACCCACAGCTAGCATTTCTAAGTTTTTGAGCTGGGCGATAGTATTAATTCCTGTAGCGTCGATCAGACAATCTATTGAAACCCTTCTTAGAGAAGGGATACGCTTCAGAAAAGTTAAGTCACAAGCTGTAGCATAATGTCCAAAAATCCGTAATGCAATATCTGGCCTTTGGGAGAAGAAGATCCTTTCCAATACATCTATTTCCTTATTCGATAAAGGATCGGAAAATTGGATGGATTTTGTATTGATATCCTTTGCAAGAGCCTTTAAATCTGCCTCTTCAAAACCTGTTGAAATACTGTAATGTCCTGAATCTCTATTTATACTGTGTATGCTCATCATAAAAGGTTTGACAACTAAACATAGCAAAAAATTGTTGAATATAAACTGTTTTCGCGCACATATTAACGTGAAAATTGATATAGATTGGGAAGGATCTTTGAATGAGGGACAATTCGGTATTTCTTCAGATTATCGCGAAATACAAAACTGATCTGGGGATGATGTTGTGCCGAAAAAAGTGCGCCATCTCCGAATACCACAATTTTTCCTATTTTTAAGATATGCTGTTTAAAAAAAATGCCCGTAAAAAGAAGGTAAACGTTGTCGACGAAATTCGAAATGCTAAAGCCGAATTCTTTTGCGCTATTTAAATCGCTCAGTAAAGATTGTATATGCAAAATATTAAAAAATGAGATCAAAGATTTTAAGACCTATTTTATTTGTTGCCGTCAGTAGTGCGCTGCTGCTGGCATGCCAGTCTCCGTCCATAAAAGATAAAATTGAAAATGATGAGGTTATCGGTTTCCGTTCTGATGATGAAGCAATGAACGCAGCTATAGTAAAGGCGAAAAACTCACTCAACCAGTTTGTACAGGCTGTTGAAAAACCGCAAGAAGGGTATGAAGCATTTGCACTTAAAATAGCATATAATACTCCTGATAAAAGTTTAGAGCATATTTGGGTCGGCGATATCAGCTATCAAAATGGTCAATTTACCGGCGTTGTCTCTAACAGTCCGGTCTCTACAAAAGAGGTCGCTCTAGGCGATACCGTGGTGATTGATAAACAGAACATATCAGATTGGATGTATTTAGATAAGGGGATATTACGTGGAGGTTATACGATCCGAGCCATGCGTGATCAACTGTCAGGATCGGAAAAGGAAGAATTTAATAAATCGATCGATTTTGTTATAGAAGACTAGGAGTATTTTTACTGGTTAAAAGCATTTCCATATCCTAAACTTTTGCAATATTGTTTCATAAATGAGAGCTTTATTAATTATAGATATGCAATTGGGGAGTTTTAGACCCTATGAGCTACGGCATGATACCTTCGCTGTTATTGATCGGAATTATTAATATGAGTTAAAGTATAGCATAATATATCGTTAAATGCGAGTCTACATTTAAAGAACTAAGAAATGACTAGCGGAAAAATAAAGAGAAAGATTAGTTTACCTCAATCTGAATTATTTAAAAACGATGTAGCGATAGATTTGGATGGTATTTATCTTGATCTACATAATGATTACGACTGTGTTAGATTAGCATATAACGCAGCATCCGGTGAATTTCGTCTTAATTTTAAACGTATCGACCTCGAAACTGATCTTAATTATGATCTAGTTGAGTTAGTGTTCATAGATACTGTTATGGAGACTTGTAAGTACCCCATTTTTCCGACAGCTGGGATTGGACTTTTCTAATTTACGTTACTAATTGATTTAT
>NZ_MKWH01000054.1:0-75760 GCF_001899705.1 Sphingobacterium sp. 40-24
ACAAAACAAAAAACAGTAGCAACCTTTCGGCTACTACTGCTTAAATTTAAGTATTTTTAATCACTGAAAATCTGTATCGTTTTTTCAGGACTAGTCATAATTTACCTAACAGCTACAAGCTATCTTGTTTACGCGGTTAGCGTGACGCCCACCTTCGAATTCCGTGTTTATAAATGTGTTGACGATCTTTTTAGCGAGGTCAAGGTCGATAAAACGTGCAGGTATACATACGACGTTCGCATCATTATGCTGACGGGCTAAAGCCGAAATTTCCTCTAACCAACAGATAGCAGCACGGATATTTTGGTGTTTATTGGCTGTGATAGCAACACCATTTGCACTTCCACAAATTAAGACTCCGGCATCAGCTTCTTTGTTTTCTACCGCTGATGCAACTGGGTGTGCGAAATCCGGATAATCCACTGAATCTGGGGAATTTGTTCCAAAATCTGTTACCTCATAACCCAGTTCATTTAGAAAACTTACCAAAGCTGTTTTGTATTCAAAGCCGGCATGGTCACTTCCAATCGCAATTTTCTTTACACTGCTCATTTTATTGTTATTTTATTTTTCTTGTGCTAATTTTTTTCTTTTGACATCGGCCGAAACCATGATACTTATCTCATATAATAAGAACATTGGTGCTGCAACTGTCAGCATGGTGATGATATCTGCGGAAGGTGTAATGATAGCTGCTATCACTAAAATAATTACAGTTGCATAACGACGGCTGGCCCGCATAAATTCAGGGGTCATAATGCCTATTTTCGAGAGAATAAATACCAGTATCGGGAGTAGAAAAACAATTCCACAGCCCAATGTTAACGTTGCTATCGTAGAAAGGTAGTTATCAATGGTAATCTGGTTGACGATCTCATCACTTAGGGATACGTTGGCTAAAAAGTTGATGGATAAGGGTACAACGATGTAGTATCCGAAGAGTGCTCCTAAAATAAACAATAAAGAAGAGTAAAAAACAAACCCGCGTGCAGACCGTCTTTCCACATCGGTCAGTGCTGGTTTTACAAATAACCAAATTTCAAAAAGGAGGTAGGGGAATCCCATCATCAAAGCCATCAATAAACAGGAGTTTATCTGAAGCATAAATTGACCTGCTAGTTCGGTATTGATGATATTAAAAGGAATTTTCTTGACACAGAAGTCTGCCAAATTGAAAGCATCTGCTGCCTTACACATCATGCGATAGGTCCAAAAATTTAAATTCTTTGGCCCCATGATGATATCGTTGAATACGAAATCGTAGAATGTAAAGGCAATACCTGCAAAGATACAGATCGCAATTGCTGAACGGACCAAATGCCATCTTAAAACCTCAAGGTGGTCAAAAAAAGACATTTCCGCTTCTATATTCTTCCCTTTATCTTTAATAGCTTGTATTAGATCTTTCGAATTAGGTGTACTCATAAAAATTGTTTGGAAACAAAAATACCATTCTTATTGTAAAGAATGGTATTTTTTATGTATGTAAAGATAATTTTATTTAATCTTCTGCAGGATATTCCGTTAGGTCGAAAGTTTCCATAAACTTTGTCGTGAAATTGCCGGCTCTAAAGTTAGGGTCGCGCATCAATCTCAAATGCAAAGGAATGGTTGTTTTGATCCCTTCAATGACGAATTCACTCAATGCACGTTCCATAGTACAAATTGCTTCCTCACGTGTTTGCGCAACGGTGATCAATTTAGCAATCATAGAATCATAGTTTGGCGGAATTGAGTAACCAGAATAAACGTGTGTATCTACACGTACACCATGTCCACCTGGTGAGTGGAAGTTGGTGATTTTACCTGGTGAAGGACGGAAATTGTTGAAAGGATCCTCCGCATTGATACGACATTCGATCGCATGCATTCCTGGTTCGTAGTTTTTTCCGGAGATCGGAATTCCTGCGGCCACCTTAATTTGTTCTTTGATCAGATCAAAGTTGATGACTTCTTCCGTTACCGGGTGTTCTACTTGGATACGTGTGTTCATTTCCATAAAGTAGAAGTTGCGGTGTTTGTCAACCAAGAATTCGATTGTACCAGCACCTTCATAGTTTACAGCTTTAGCACCTTTGACAGCAGCCTCTCCCATTTCAGCTCTCAATTCGGGAGTCATAAAAGGTGATGGCGATTCTTCGATCAATTTTTGATGACGACGTTGGATCGAACAGTCACGTTCAGATAGGTGACATACTGTACCGAATTGGTCACCCACAATTTGGAATTCGATATGACGCGGTTCTTCTACATATTTTTCAAGGTAGATACCGTCGTTACCGAACGCAGCCGCAGATTCTACACGCGCAGAATCCCATGCTGGTTCAAACTCTTCGTCTTTCCAAATGATGCGCATACCACGGCCACCACCACCGGCTGTAGCCTTGATGATAACTGGGTAGCCGATTTCATTGGCTAAGGTAATACCTTCTTTTACGTTTGAGATCAAACCATCGGACCCTGGAACAGTAGGAACACCAGCTTTTTTCATGGTATCTTTTGCACGGGATTTATCACCCATTTTCTCGATCTGCTCTGCAGTTGCACCAATAAATTTGATACCGTACTCTGCACAGATAGCTGAGAAACGAGCATTTTCCGACAAGAAACCATATCCTGGGTGAATCGCATCTGCATTTGTTAATTCAGCTGCAGAAATAATATTCGGAATGTTTAAGTAAGAGTCTCTACTCGGTGGAGGACCAATACAAACTGCTTCATCCGCAAATCTTACGTGTAAACTATCGCGATCGGCAGTGGAATATACTGCGACACTCTTGATACCCATTTCACGACAGGTACGGATAATGCGCAGGGCAATCTCGCCTCTATTTGCAATTAATATTTTTTTGAACATTGTATTGAATTATGAAGTTTGCAAAAAATGTAGCCCTTTGGAGGCTACATGTATTCATTTACGTAATTGTAAATTACTTAGGCTCAACTAAGAATAATGGTTGGTCGAACTCAACAGGTTGAGCGTCTTCTACCAAAATCTTAACGATTTTACCTGAAACTTCAGATTCAATTTCGTTGAATAATTTCATTGCTTCAATGATGCATAGTACAGAACCGGTATTGATATCATCACCAACATTGACGAAAGATGGTTTACCAGGTCCAGCCGAACGGTAAAATGTACCGATCATTGGTGATTTGATTGTGATCAAGTTTGCTTCAGCGCTTGCGGCTGGTGCTGCAGGGCTAGCTACTGGAGCTGGTGCCGCTGCTTGTGCAACTTGAGGAGCAGCAATTGGAGCAACAGCAGGAACAGTCGCTGTTACGTACGTAGGCTCTTGATTTGTTTTTATTGTAATTTTAAAATCTTGCTCTTCAATTGAGACTTCATTCACACCTGATTTTGAAACGAATTTAATCAAGTCCTGAATTTGTTTGATATCCATACCCATAGTATTCTAGGTTTTGTTTGTTTCTAAAAAATTCTAACTGTCAAAAGTAATAAATTATACCATAAAATGGACAACTAATACGCCCATTTTAAATAGATGGATCCCCAAGTGAAACCTCCACCGAAAGCAGCAAGGATAAGATTATCTCCTTTCTTCAATTGAGATTCCCATTCCCACAAGCATAAAGGAATAGTACCACTGGTGGTATTTCCATATTTTTGAATGTTCACCATCACTTTTTCTTCCGGAAGCCCCACACGTTCTGCCGTTGCATCAATAATACGTTTGTTGGCCTGATGAGGCACCAACCAAGCAATATCTTCTGACTTTAAGTTATTTTTGACCATAACCTCATGTGCTACATCAGCCATATTGGTTACGGCAAATTTAAACACCGTACGACCTTCTTGGTAAGCGTAATGTAATCCTGCATCTACCGTTGCATGCGACGCCGGATTCAGCGAACCCCCACCTTTGATATTCAAAAACTGTCCTCCGGAACCATCGGTTTTTAAAATAGCATCTTGTATACCCATGCCTTCTTCATTTGGCTCCAATAATACACAGCCACAACCATCACCAAATAGGATACAGGTATTGCGGTCTTGGTAATTGATGACCGAAGACATTTTATCGGCACCGATAACAAGGACTTTTTTATGAGTGCCAGCAGTGATAAATTGTGTTCCTGTATTCAGACCGAACAAGAAACCTGAACAAGCCGCTTGAAGATCAAATCCCCATGCATTTGTAGCTCCGATTTTATCGGCCAGAATATTTGCAGTCGCAGGGAACAGCATATCTGGTGTGCTTGTACAAAAGATAATAAGGTCAATATCTGTAGCAGCTATACCTCTTTTTTTCAATAAACCTTGCACTGCAGGTACAGCAAGATCTGAAGTAGCAAGACCTTCACCTTTTAAGATGCGACGCTCTTTGATTCCCGTTCTGGAAACAATCCATTCGTCGTTGGTGTCGACCATTGTTTCCAATTCTTTGTTAGTAAGGATATAATCCGGAACGTAACCATTTACAGCCGTGATTGCGGCGTGAATCTTTGACATAAATACTCTAATTGAAAATAGATCTGATGCTGTCAATGAACTTAGACTCGATCATATCTCTTGAAAATAAAACCATATTTTTAATGGCCTCAGGTGTCGAAATACCATGGCCAATAATGACAGGAGCATTAACTCCCAAGATCGGGCTACCGCCGTACTGCTCGTAGTTGAATCGGTCGAAGAAATCATCTTTAAAACCTTTTTTCAACGTCACTACATAAAATGATTCTGCGAGTTTCAAGACGACGTTGCCTGTAAATCCATCACAGACGTAAACGTCGGCATGGTCACTGAACAGGTCACGGCCTTCTGCATTTCCGATAAAGTTAATCTTGTCGTTGGCTTTAAGTAGGGGGTAGGTAGAGGTTGTTAGGATGTTTCCTTTTTCTTCTTCTTCTCCGATATTCAATAATCCCACTTTAGGGGTGGATACATTAAACACATGTTCGGCAAAGACACTTCCCAAGATTGCAAATTGGTTCAACATCTCTGGTTTACAGTCCGCATTAGCGCCGACGTCCAATAAGATTCCGAAGCCTGATTTTAATTTGGGAACAATGGATGCTATTGCAGGGCGTAATACGCCTGGGATAGCTTTAACGCTGAACATTGAGCCCACAAGCATGGCGCCAGTATTACCAGCAGAAGCGAATGAGTCAATTTCTTTGTTTTTTAAATATTCAAATCCCTTCGCAATACTTGAGTTGGGTTTTTGAGTTATTGCTTTGGTTGGATGTTCACCCATTGCAATGACTTCTGGAGCCTCCACATATTCAAAGTCAGATGAATTTCCTCCGGCTTGATTGATTAATTGTTTAGTCTCTTCAGTTTTACCAAAAAGGACTATTTTTTGGTCTCCAGTAAGCTGTTTTTGTGCTTCAATAGCACCTGTTATCGTTGCTTTAGGAGCATAATCTCCTCCTAAAATATCTAAACCAATCTTCATCCGTTATTATTTAGTAAATCAATAATACGCAAAAAACATCCCAAAGTAAAGCAAATTTCTAAAATAGTGCTTGTCTGGGATGTTTTGGTGTTATGAAAGGTTTACCTTAGACAACAGCTGTATTTTCAATGATCAATTTACCGTTGTAGTACAAGTTTCCGTCTACAGTATATGCACGGTGAGGTAAATGAACTGCGCCAGTTTCTTTACATACTGTCAAGCTTGGAGCTTCAGCTTTATAATGTGTTCTTCTTTTGTCTCTTCTTGATTTAGAAGTTTTACGTTTTGGATGTGCCATCTCGTATTCTTGTTTTAGTTATTTTTAATATTTCTCAATGCTTCCCAACGTGGGTCGATAATTTCTTCTTCTTTTTGTTCCTCTGAATCAGGCTCGCTTGTAAATAACGCGAGCATCTCAGGATCACATTGTATACCTTGTCCCTGCTCTTCACATTTTACGATATAGGGAACAGCTAAATTAATGTATTCGTATAATAACTCAGCTATATCCAACTCATGGTCGCTTTTGGATAAGATCAACACCTCTTCGGTATTATCTGTCCAATCTTCATCCGTGAATTTGACTAATATTCGTTCTTGAATTGAAATCGGTGACATAAACTCTTTTAAGCAGGTATCACAAGTCAATTGAATTTCGCCTTGGATATCAAAATGCAAAATCAAAAGATTTTCTTGTTTTTGCAATTCAACTTCTGCTTTCAGATTGCCATCTTTTACAATCGAATGTTCGTAGCAGTCAAAGAACTTTTTATTAATGTCAAACTCAAAATTGTGCTTTCCAGCGTTGAGCCCCGAAAAGGGAATTCTGTATTGTTTTAGATGTTTCACAATCTTGCATTTGAGCCTGCAAAGGTATGTATAAAATCATTAGGATAGAAATATTTTTTCAAATATTCCGAAGCAAAGCTTCATATACACCAGTAACAGGACTTATTCATAATAATTTTTGCCTAACTCTATCTTTTCGCGCCCATTTGCCATACGCCATTTGTTGGTATCGCGTAGCGAATAAGCACAGCCGCAATATTCCTGCATATAGAATTTCTCCTTTTTGGAGACTTCAAGCATACGGGCAGAACCACCTTTCTTACGCCAGTTGAAAGTCCAATACTCCATCCCTTCATGGCGGGAGGCAGCACGTAAACCACAATCATTGATCTGCTCCATGTTTTTCCAACGGGAGATACCCAGCGAACTTGAAATCACATCAAAGCCATTGGCAGCCGCATACTCAGCCGTTTTTTCAAAACGCATATCAAAACACATCGTGCAACGGATGCCTCTTTCAGGCTCTTGCTCCATCCCTTTGGCCAAATCAAACCAATGATCAACATCGTAGTCCGCATCAATAAAAGGGATATTATGTTTTTCCGCAAATCGGATGTTCTCGTCTTTGCGTAAATCATATTCTTTGCGGGGATGAATATTGGGATTGTAAAAATAGATTGTAAAATCGATATCCGAAGCAATGAGTGCTTCCATCACTTCTCCAGAACACGGAGCACAGCAGGAGTGTAAAAGTAATTTTTTGCCCTCTCCCGGTAATGTCAACGTCTCCCTTACAAATTCCTTATTTTCCATAATCGTATGTGCTAACAAAAACAAAGGCAATTTTAATCAAAAAGTAGCGGATTGACAAATATTTCCGTTTTACTTATACGGGTTTGCCCCTAAAAGAATCATATAAATTCATTGATATTCTGCATATATTAGTAGATTTGTATGTTTAACGCAATACGCTATTTTTAATAAAAAATATATGAAATTTTCGTTTCAATCCTGTATTATCCTATTCGTTGCCAGTGTAATAGGTTTTACTTCTTGCAAGAAACTGGATGATGAGCCTGTACGAACGGGGGCTACTTTGATCTCTAGATTATATGTTTCTTTCTCGGATTACGACCAGAACAATTCTGCGCTTAAAAACATGATGATTATCGATCCGGCTGATACGACCAATTTAGATAATATCTATCAATATCTTTCTCCGGCAAAAGGGGGCGGACCAATTCTTTTTGATGCTGCTGCCCGGGCTATCTTTCAGGCGAGTGTTACGGCACAGGATACCTTTCTTCAGGTGATTCCATTTGCCAATGAGATCTATGGAATTCCTGGTAATGCAGGTGCTATTGGATATACTGGTTTTACGAATGTAAGGGGGTTGGCCTATTATACGTATGCCCAACAAAATGGTAATTCTGGTTCTGTTACAACACCATTTCTTTTGGCCGTCACGGATCGTGGAGTCGATAGATCGATGTTGTATGCTATAAGCACGCCAAGCGGAAAAGTAGGGTCAAAAGGTGGTGCGCCGATCATTGATAAGCAGATTAATCTTGGTAAAGTTGTCCCAACGTCGTTGACTCTCCTTAATAGTAGTAACAATGATAATAATGAAAAGCTAGTGCTGATTGGATTTAATAACGACGGCTCTAGTAATGGAAGTGGCTTTGTAGTTTATTCGACGCTAAGACAACAACTAATCGATCAGGCGCGTGATACTATTGTCAGCTTTGACAAATTTACGCCAATGATGAAAGTATATATCAAGGGTAAAACGGGATTAGGTTCGGTGTCCTATGCTCCCAAAAAGAACTTGTTGGCGGTAACTTCCGGTAGTGAAGTGCTATTTTTTAAAGATCCAAAAACCTTATTTAGCGGCGCCACGGATAAAACGAACGTGGAGCCGGACTATGTTGTCGGTGGGGCTAATACAGGCTTAGTAAAACCTTGGGGGATAGCCATTGATGATCGTACGGAACAAGGGAAATTCTTTTATGTTTCTGATCTAACGAATCGTACAATTTCGCGTTTTCCATTGGTTGGCTTAAGTGAAGGCAATGTAAAACCCGATATTGCGGCGAAAACCTATGGCTCTTTAACACCGAATTATATCTTTTTAGATGCTCGTGAAGCTAATGTTTTCTAATATGCAGTTTAAGTAAGCAACTGGAAAAGCGCTTTGATTTCCTGTTGCTTGTTTGAACTTTCATGTTCCTCGTAAGCAGACATCAGGTTTCTCAAAGCTCGTTTAAGGATGGTCACATTGTCGCAGGGATAGGTAAATTCTCTATCCGGATTGAGGTTCAGTTGCTTCAAAAATGAATTTACATCGCTTTTTTGCATAACCTGTCCACGATTAAACGCATTGATGTAAAACAGCACATTTTCATTTCCTTCTTCATCCGAATCCATATACGCCAATACAAAATGCTTGGGTAAATTAATACCGTAGATCGGAATGTCCAATTTTTGTGCAATGATACTATAAATGCAGGATAGGGTTAAGGGATTCCCCTGTTTGGTATCGAGCACTTGACCAATGTAGGAGTTCTGCGGATGATGATAATCCTTTGTATTTCCTGTTAGGCCGAAGGAGCCAAAAAGAACATGATTCATCAGGTTCACTTTTTCCAGCGGGCTCATGTCGTAATGCAAACCGCGCCATACCTCAGTTTTGAGGTCTTCTATCGCTAAAACAATCTTATGATCCTCATAAGAAGGATATTGATAATTATTGAGGATAATTAATCCTTCCAGTAGATTGAATGAGTTACTCAGGTTCCAAATCTGTAATTCGTTTTTGGTCTGATCAAATTGAATTTCATGGATAATATTCTCTAATCGACCCTGTATGTGAGGATCGAAGCTGGACTCCCAAAATTTTTCCAAATAGGGTACAATCTCAGGACCTTGGCTTTTTAACTGGTGCTCCACTTCCTGAATAATCTGTTGGTCGGTGTCGTCCAACAGGGATATTAGCGATTTCAACTCTCTCTCATTCATCATAACGAAGTTAAAGAATTGATTCGAGATATGAGCTAAAAAAATCCCTACCGTCATTGATGTACTGCGTAGGGATTATCCAGGTTAAATTGGCATACAATTATTTGAGCTGACCATCCAGCATATTGACAACTCTTTTACCGTATTCGGCATTTTTTTCAGAATGGGTTACTTGTATGATTGTAACGCCATCATCGTTGAGCTGTTTGAATAAATCCATGATTTCTTCGCCTTGTTTGGAATTTAAGTTACCCGTAGGCTCATCGGCCAGTAATAACTTCGGTGATCCCGCCAATGCACGCGCTATACCGACAATCTGTTGCTGGCCACCGGATAACTGGGCCGGGAAGAGATCCTTCTTCCCGACAATGCCAAAGCGATCAAGCATATCAGCAACAATAGCTTTTCTTTCTTTGCTTGAAATGTCTTTATAGATCAAGGGTGTTTCGATATTTTCATACACGGTCAATTCATCCAGGAGATGATAAGCTTGAAATACATAGCCTATGTGGGATTGGTATAGTTGCGTTCTTTTCTTTGCTTTCATTTCCAATACATTCTCGCCCATAAAGATATATTCACCCTCATCAGGTTCATCAAGCATACCGATAATATTTAATAAAGTTGATTTTCCAGACCCTGATGGCCCCATGATGGAGATAAAATCACCTTCAGCAATATCGAGACTTACATCTTTAAGGACGAATGAGCGTGTACCACCTACGTTATACCACTTGAATAAATTTTTTAATTGTATCATTTTTTAGTATTGAGATCTTAGATATTCTTGTTTTATATTTTTATTAGTCATCATAATTACTGTTCTACTGGGGAATAGGGCCCTTTACCGCTCAAATTATCTTTTATTCATCGCGCAGGCTATCTATTGGATTTGTTTTTGCGACTTTTATAGATTGGAAGCTGATGGAAACCAATATGAGGATAAATATGCAAAATATTGGGATCAAAAACGACCACCAGGACAGCTGAATATGATAGGCGAAATTGGAAAGCCATTTATTCATGAGTAGATAGGCTATTGGAAGGGCTATGCCGATCCCGACTAAAAAGAGCTTGAAAAATGGTTTGTTCAATTGAATAAAGAGCAATTGTACCGAGGCCCCCAGTACTTTGCGGATGCTCATTTCCTTTTTTCGTAATGCCGCCTGATACGCCGCCATACTAAATAGCCCTAAGGCCGCGATGATAACCGAAAGGCTGGTGAAACTATTAAAAGCAGTCTGCAATTCGTGCTGTTTTTTGTGCTGTAAAGCATATTGCTCATCCATAAAAGAATAATCAAGAGGCAGATCTTTTGCGGATGGATTTTTCTCCCATTCTGCTTTGACTGTATTGATGGCCTGATCAACCATTCCCGGTTTTGTTTTGACCATGAGGGTTGTCTGAAAGCGCATAGTACCACATTCGTTTTTAAATGAATATAGGCTCGGCTGAACTACATTTTCAAAGCCATAAGCTTTACTGTCTTTGACTAGGCCAACAATTTCAAAGGTGACATCACAGCCTTTGATTTTAGCACCTATCGGGTTTTCGAGTCCTAAATTTTTGGCTGCAGATTCGTTGATAATAGCATAGTTGGCCAAGGAATCGTGAAGCAGTTGATCTATTGAAACAGTGGTGTTTCCTTGTATACTGGAGATATTTAGCGTCTTGAAGTATCCAGGATCAATACCGACATGTGCAAACGAAACGTTTTTTTGAGCATAGGAAAAATCCATTTTGGGAGGTTGTTCGCCTTCCCCTGGAATATTTGTCGCTGATGCAACAGAGGCAATACTTGGATCATTTTCTAACCGACGTTTTAGTTGTTGATAGGAACCATCAATTTTGGAATCATAATACATGCCTATTCCTTTGAAATTAACAACCTGTGCAGGCTCAAATCCTTTATCCGCCTGCTGCATATAATTTAGCTGTGCCCTAATAACCAGCATGCCCGATATAAATAGGATGGCCATACTGATCTGAAAAGTTAGTAGTGCGTTTCGAAATGTGCCCTTTTTGAGAATGGAAGTCAGTCCACCTTTTAGGAGATTAACAGATTTGAAGCCAGAGAGTATGATCGCTGGGTATATTGCCGATAGAATTGTTGTCAATAGTACGGCAATAGCAAGTTGGGCGATTGTCTCCGAACTCAAAATATAACCCTTAAGATCATCATTGAACCATTTTTGGAGGATATTTCCTGTGAGGGCCAAAGCAACGAAACTTAGAATTGCAGCACTGAAAGTCAGAATAAATACTTCTAGTACCAATTGCCTGACGATAGCCCAACGTGAGCTTCCCAATATTTTTTTGAGCGCGAGTTCCTTAATGCGTTGATCCGCTTGTGCCATAATCATATTGGCAAAATTGGCAGAGGCGAGTAAGAGGATCAAAACGGAGAGAATACCAATAATCCACGTGATGATATAAGCCGTGTTACTTCCTGTTTTTGGCCGAAGGTGAAGGTTGGACAGTGGGTCTAGGTAGATCCTCCCTTTGGCATAACTGGAGGAGCTGATTTTATCTTTCGGTGCAATCTCTTTCTGGTAAAGCGCGTTGATGCGATTGGTCAACTTCGTGATATCCGTACCGGGACGTACTTGAATATAAGTTTGATACAAAAAAGGATTATTATTGGCGAAAAGGTCCTGCGGTTCACGGATAAACAGGAGATCGTAATCAATCATGGATAGACCTTGCTCTTTGATTGTACCGTAGATTGTTTCCTGCACACCTAGAGCAAGGCTTATAGCTGGAATCGACTGGGGGCTGTCAAAATTTAAGTCTTCTTTTTTGAATAGTTGTTCGGCAATATGGCTTTTGACCATGGTCGCATCCTTTTGATCCTTGTTTTTGTAGAGCGGTCCGGTCGCATTTTCGATTTGAAAGATTCGTGCGGCTGAGGAGTCAATCAGTGCAGCATTTTTAATAAGGACTGTTTTTTCACCAAAAAGGGGATAACTTCCATAATTGTAAACTATTTTTCGACCTGCATAGACGATATCAGGTAAATTCTGTTTTAGCAATGGAGCCAGAGAAGGTGAAGTTTCGTCCGTAAATGCACCTTCTGCTTCAAGGCCAATTTGGTAGATATCCTTGTAATGTGGATTCCATTTATCGTAGCTGGTCTCTCGATTGATGTATTGATAGGAAAGGATAAAACCGGTAAAACCCAAGGTCAATCCAATTATATTTAGAAGAGTAAATCCTTTGTTTTTTAAGAGTTTACGCCAAGCTAGTTTGAAATCATTTTTTGTCATCTTACGCTGGATAGGTATGCTTAAACCAAGTAGAATTATTTCACTCAATTAAAATTACAATCCCCTTGCCAGTGTCGTAATAGTTTTATTATAAATAACTTATCGTGTTTTTGTTTTGTTTTTGAATGTTCGATTTCGAACAGTTTACGTCCAGAATCGAACATTCATTCCCCTAAGCTATTGGTTCAATGACCACCACGCAACAGGCAGGCAATTACCAAGGCAACAAACACCAATTTTTAAGATCTTCTGACTTTATTCATCCCTTAAACTATCGACCGGATTGGCACGGACGACTTTCCAAGTTTGATAACTAATCGTCCCAAAAGCAACTAAGATTGCACTTATTCCTGCCAGAACAAAGTAGAACCAATTGATTTCTATGCGATAATTGAAATCCGCCAGCCATTGATTCATTGCCCACCATGCAACAGGTGTAGCAATAATCAAGGCTACAAAGACCAATTTTATGAAATCTCCGGAGAGTAATTTGAGTAATCGGATGGAACTTGCCCCGAGGACCTTACGGACACCAATTTCTTTGGTACGTTGCTGGGTCACATATGTTGCTAGTCCAAAAAGTCCCAGAGCGGCAACAAAAATGGCTACAAAGGCAAAGCAGCTGAAGATATTTTTGATCCGTTGGACATCCTGATAGAGGTCAGCGAAGCCGGCATCAAGGAAATTGTAGTCGATTTTTTGATTCGGAGAAAACTTATTCCAAACAGTATTAATGTCGGCTAATGTTTTGGACATGTCCGTCGATTTGGTCTTGATCGAAAGCATGGAAGGGCTATTGGCAAGGGTCATGCAAACGGGATAGTAGCCCTCATCTTTCATTGATTCAAAGATAAAATTGTCGACGACACCGATAATGGTCCATGTCCTGCCGTTAGTAATTTGTGTACCAATGGGATTTCCTTTGATGCCTAAATCAGCAAGCATTCTTTTGTTAACAATAGCACCTGTACTATCCGATGCGATATGTGGATCGAAGTTTCGGCCGGCTATTAGCTTCAGACCAAAAGTGGAAAGGTAGCTTTCGTCGATATTCCAGAATTGCCCGCCTTCACCTAATTCAAGATCTTCCTTGCCTTTGGCCCAAAAAAGATTTCCATTTCTTTTTGCACCATCCAATTGAACCGGTAAATAGTCGCCAATAGAGACATCACGAACTGTTGGAATGGCTTTTAATTCATTTTTTAATTCTTTCGCCTGGGAGGCAATTCCCGTTACACCACGAAGTACAATGACCTGATCCTTATCAAAGCCAATGTCTTTATTAAGCATAAAACTGATTTGCTGATTTGCAATGAGTGCGCTGATGATCAATATAATAGATGTTGCAAACTGGAAAATAACCAGTCCATTGCGCAATAATGAAGATTTAGGATTCGTAACCGATTTGCTTTTTAATGCGTTGATCGGCTGAAATCCTGATAAATAGAACGCTGGGTATAAGCCAGCGAGGATACCGATGAACAACATGCTCAAAATCAGCGAAGGCACAAAGTACCACACTGTCCACGGTATAAACAGCGCTTTGTTGGCTAGATTGTTAAATAGTGGTAATAACAGGAAGGCTAATAATAACCCTATAAGAAGTGAAATAAGACTGTAACATATCGCTTCGGTCATAAATTGGATAATCAGTGTCTTTCGATTGGATCCAATGGTTTTGCGAATTCCGATTTCTTTTGCCCGCGTTGCTGCATTCGCTGTGGATAGGTTGATGAAGTTAATACAAGCGATCAATAAAATAAAAAATGCGATGCCAGCAAATATCCAGACCATCTTAATATCACCTTGATATTGCGTAGCCATGCCATATTCCGACACATTCTTAGAACGCAGGTGCATATCGAGGGCGTTTTGAAGTAAGACGGTTGACTGCATCATTTCGGGCGATATTTTCATTCCATTTTTTTTATTAATCAGAATATAATGGTCCTGAATATAGTTTTTTGAAATGCTACCCTGTGCGTTGGCAATATCTGCATTCTCCTTCAGTTTTACATAGGTAATGTAATTTGTCGCGCCCCAATTGTTTTGTTCACCCGGGTAAAATGGTTCGCCTGCAAGGGATATAAAATAATCATAACCATAGAGGCTGGAATTGTTCGGAACATCATCGATGACAGCCGTTATGTTATATAAAAT
The DNA here is from genome assembly GCF_001899705.1 of Sphingobacterium sp. 40-24. NCBI lineage: Bacteria > Pseudomonadati > Bacteroidota > Sphingobacteriia > Sphingobacteriales > Sphingobacteriaceae > Sphingobacterium > Sphingobacterium sp. 40-24. The sequence continues at coordinate 14,654 of NZ_MKWH01000054.1, forward strand.
ACTTTTATTATTGTTGAGATAGATCGTCTGCCCTACAGCATTTCCTTTGAAATATTTCTCAGCCCTACTTTTGGTAATGACTATCGCATTGGGTTTGTCCAGCGCATGTGATAGCTGTCCTTGTACGACCGGAAGTGGAAATATTTCCAAAATGGACTGATCGACATAAACAAATCCTTTATCAAGGTAATTCTCTGCGCGGCCATTTACCGTAAATAGATTGCTTCCGGCACCAAATAAGGTATTGGGTAAAATGCGGCCGGCTAATTCTACACTTGGGATTTCCTCTTGCAAGGTTTTAGCTGCTGGGGCAGGAAAGGCAAAGGTTTGCCTCACTTTATCACCATCGGGTGCCGAAACGATAAGACGGAAAACACGGTCCATGTCGGGATACATTTTGTCATAACTGGTTTCATGGCGAATGTACAGTACAATAAGAATGCAAATGGCAATACTAAAAGCGAACCCGCCGATCTTGATAATCGAGTAAAGTTTGTTGTTGGCCATATTTCGCCAAGCGATCTTTAAATTATTTCCTATCATAATAAAGTTCTTTTACAGTTTTTGTATTTATTCATCACGCAGGCTATCCACCGGATTGGCGCGAATGGCTTTCCAAGTCTGATAGCTGATTGTGCCTAAAGCAATTAAAATGGCACTCATACCTGCAAGAATGAAGTATAGCCAATTTATTTCGATTCGATAGTTAAAATCAGTAAGCCATTGGTTCATTGCCCACCACGCAACAGGTGTGGCAATGACCAAGGCTACAAACACCAATTTTATAAAATCTCCAGACAATAATCGGAGTAATCTGATCGCACTGGCTCCAAGTACCTTACGTACGCCAATTTCTTTGGTTCGTTGTTGTGTCACATAAGTTGCAAGGCCGAAAAGCCCGAGTGCAGCGACAAAAATGGCAACAAGAGCGAAACAAGTGAATATATTCTTGGTCCGTTCCACATCTTGATAAAGGGCCTCGAAACCTTCGTCCAAAAAGCTGTAGTTAATTTGTTGATTTGGTGCAAATTTGTCCCATACAGCTGTGATATCAGCGATTGTCTCTTTGAGATGTTGCGATTTTACCTTAATAGAGAGTAGGGAAGGATTGCCTTGTAATGTCATACAAAGTCCTGCATACCCCTTCTCCTTCAACGACTCAAAAATAAAATCATCTACTACGCCAATGATCGTCCAGGTATTGCCATTGGTGATTTTTGCACCAATGGGATTCTTTAATTGAAGTTCGTCGGCCAACTTTTGATTGATAATAGCCGAACTGCTATCGGTGGCTCTCGTGGGATCAAAATTTCGTCCTTTATTTAAATGAAGACCGAATGTGCTCAGATAATCCTGATCGATTTCCCAAAATTGGCCCTGTGTAGCCATATCGAGATCTCTTCTACCATCAATCCAGAACGGATTGCCATTTCGTTTGGCACCATCGATGGGTACAGGGAGAAAATCACTCAGGGAAACTGAAGCAACATCTGGGAGGCTTTTTAGCTCATTTTTTAAACTTGGAAGCTGTTTCGATAATGTTCCAATTCCGCGAAGCACAACAACTTGGTCCTTGTCAAATCCCAGATCTTTGTCTAATATGTAGTTTATCTGTTTATTGGTCACCAATGCGCCAACGATAAGGATTATTGAGGTTGCGAATTGAAAGACAACCAAACTATTCCTAAAAAGCGAAGATTTGGCACCAATGACGTTGTTTTTCAGTGCAGTGATTGGTTTAAATTTGGATAGGTACAATGCTGGGTAGATTCCGGCAAGGACGCCGATCACCAATATAGCCGCCAAAAGAGAAGGAAAGAAGTATGCCGCTATCCAGGGAATGGTCAAGGATTTGTTGGCTAGTTGGTTGAATACGGGTAGTAGTAGCCAGCTTAGAAAGAGCCCGATAATCAGTGACAGTACACTATAACAGATTGCTTCAACAAGAAATTGTCCAATAAGCAGCTTCCTGGAGGAGCCAATAGTCTTACGGATACCAATTTCTTTTGCTCTTGTTGCTGCATTTGCTGTCGATAAGTTGATGAAGTTAATACAGGCAATGAACAAAATAAATAAGGCTATAGTTGCGAAGGTCCAAACCATGCGAATATCCCCTCTGTTCAATGTACTCACTTTATCGTCGCTTACATCCGCAGATTTTAGATGCATGTCGAGGGCATTCTGTAGGGTTATTTTTGCCTGCTTGAAAAGCGGATTAAGTTTACGTCCAGATTTTAGATATTCAGGGAGATAATGTATTTCTAAATAATTCTTTGAAATTTCTTTTTCTGCCAGTGCAACATTTACGTTGGGTTTTAATTTGACATAGACGGTATAATTGTTATTGAGCCAAGCAGTCTGTTCACCTTGATAAAAAGGCTCTCCAGCGAGCGACATAAAAAAACTATAACCGGCAAGGGTCGAATTGTTGGGCATATCTTCAATTACCCCAGTGATGGTATAGGCTTTCGACTTATTGTTGTTGAGATAGATCGTTTGTCCAATTGGATTATTTTTAAAATATTTTTCGGCTTTGCTTCTGGTGATTACCAATGTGTTGGGCTTGTCAAGTGCGTGGGACAGCTGGCCCGAAACCATGGGCATAGGAAACATGTCGAGAATGGACTGATCGACATAGACAAATCCATCATCATAATGGCTATCAGGGCTGTTATTTAATGACAATTGGTTACTGCCCGCACCGAATAAAGGGTTTGGTAGAATGCGTCCCGTTTGCTCAACGGACGGGATTTCTGCTTTCAGGGTCGGCGCCACAGGGGCAGAAAGTGAAACCCAGCGCTCGATTTTATGCTCAATAGGTAACTGAACGACCAAACGGTAAACTCTATCCATCGCCGGATAAAACTTATTATAGCTCGTCTCATGTTTTATATATAAAACAATAAGAATACAGATGGCAATACTAAAGGCAAAGCCGCCAATCTTGATGAATGAATATAGCTTGTTTTTTGCCATATTCCGCCAAGCTATTTTGAGATTATTTCCTATCATAGCAGATTTTTTTTAAGCCTGAATGATTGGTAGTTATAATCAAAACAGGCGTTTAAGCTGAAATCAATTGCGTTGCCATTTTGCTAATGTGTTGATAATTAGTTTCTTGGTTTAAAATTGAAAAGCTCGTCTGTACGATATCGAACAGTTTGGCGTTCAGTATCGCACAGACGAGCTAAGCACTGGCGAAAAATGGAGAATTGCTTACTCTTCAATCTCTTTCAACTGGAGATGATCACATAATTCGAACATCATTTTAGCTGGATCTGTATCAATAGCCAATGCAATCAGGTACATTTCATCCAAACGTAATTTGGCCGTTTCGGTCATCGTTAACTCATTGATTCTTGCCTTACTTAAACCCGTTTTTCGCGCAATTCGCGATTTATTAACGGATTTCTTCTCTAAAAATTCACCTAGTTTTGTCATAGTTATGATTTAGTATGCTCTTTTTTTTGTATAGATAAATATACAAAATGTTATTTTTATTTATACAAATGTTTTAAATTTTTAAATTATTTCTATTTCTTTGTATGGAATAACTATATGAGCTATAATGAGAAATAATTTTAAAGTGTTCAAACGGGTGTATAAGCATCGTTGTCAACCGTTGGAAATGCAGTTCTTTTATCGGATGATATTACAGCGTATTTCAAATGGTCTCTCACCCGAAGAAGTATCTTTTTTAATGGGAAAAGCACTGGATTTTATAAGCAAAGTTGAGTCTTTCAAAATTAAAACGATTCTTGCTATTGATTACTATATTTTTTGTCGTGTGTTAGAAGTGGGGAGTATACATGCCATGTTGCCTTTAGGGATGAATTTATCCAAGCAAAAGTATGCTTATGAGTTGCACGTTAATACATTGGCTGAGGAGGTTATTTACCATTTATATAGATTATCCATTGAAGAAGGGGTACAGGAGATCGAATTTAAGATAATGGACATCCGCCATAATTTTGATCCAAATGAACCTTCTACGTTGAATGAGCTTCGGAAGGTCAAGAGAATCATCGAAGCGCAGGTTGGCACGGGATATTTTAATAAAAATAGGAGTCCTTATGAGATACATAAATTGGTTTGTATGATACTCGATACATATGTAAAACCTAAAAACTTGATGAAGATACTTGAAGATTTGCTCAATCGGTCTGATGAGCTTAAACTTATTCGGAAAGAATCAAAATATGGATTTGTTTATCTATCGAAAAGCTATGAAGGTTAAAGGAATAAGGAGTTACCCATCCAGTAGCTGTTCGCAACGAATAGCTACTGGAAGAGTATAAAGATACGGAGCCGTAGGGAACCAATTATAAACTACTACACCCAATTCAGCTTGATAATAATTTTCGCACACCCTACGGCTCATTTTTCTTATTCATCTCTTAATTTTTCAACGGGATTAAACCGAGTTGATCGAAATACAATAATGCCAACCAATAAACTCAGCAATCCAATCAATGTACCCAATGGTAACAAGTAAGTAAATGCATTGATTTCTACGCGGATGATGTAATTTTGTAGCCAGTATTGCATCAATAGATAACTCAGTGGAACTGTCGTAAAGGCAGCAAATAGGAATATTCCGTAGTACTCTTTTGAAAAGAGCAACATCAAATGTGCTAGTGAAGCCCCTAGTACTTTACGAATGCCGACTTCTTTATTGCGCAGATGGATGGAAAGCGATATTAATCCGGTAAGTCCCAATACAACAATCAGCAGCGAAACAACCGTGGCAATCTGGGAAGCGCGATGCAACTGCAGCTCAGTTTCATATAGATTTTTGATGCGTTCATCCATAAATTTATATTCGAATGGTGCATCAGGTAGCAACGTTTTCCATTTTTTTTCGAGCTGTTGTACTGCATTGGAAAGAGGTCCCTGCTTCAATCGAATGCTAAGGTATCGATATTGAAGACTCTCATGTACATCCATCCAGATAATAGGCGGAGATGCCTGATGCAGTGAGTTGGCTACAAAATCTTCAGCAACGCCCACAATAGTGATTTTGTAATTAGGATCATTTATTGCTATTTGCTGACCAATTGCTTGCTCGGCATTTTTAAAGCCAAAATCATCCATAGCCTTCTTGTTGATGACAACTGGTCTATTATCCGCATTCGTTGCATAATGTTTAGGAAGAAAAGTTCCTGCAATTAGCGGTATCTCGTAGGTTTCCAAAAAGTGACTATCACTTGTAATCCGTTGTACCTGGATTTCTCTGTCGTCTGTCGTCCCGAATGCAGGCTGCATATTGGACCCCAGCAATCCAGGAGTTTCATAAGATAAGCTTACTGATTTTACTTCTGGTTGTTGGCTGAGTTCCTGTTGTAAAGTCTCCATTTTGCGAACACCATTTTCGGACCAATCCCTAGGTACCTGAACGGTTAATAAGTAATCTTTGTTGTACCCTAGATTGCTATGGAGAAATAGATCCACCTGTTTGGAAATAATCAATGTGCAGACAAGCAGGAGCAAGGCTACCCCAAATTGAAAAAACAAAAGAATTTTTCGCACCAGTTGTTTGCCCCCCAGCGTCGAAAACTGGCTTTTGACTGCCGGAAGTATCGCGACATTGGAAAGTTTAATGGCTGGATAGAGCCCCGCTAGTAGACCAATGAACAACGTCATTATAATCAGTAAACCAAAAAAGTAAATAGGCAATTCCACCAACGAGGGTAGCTTACGCATCAAGACATGTTCGAAGATTGGACTCGTGATGATGTAAATTGGAAGACTGATCAATGCTGCTATGGCCACAATCAGGATATATTCGGTCATCAGTTGTCTAATAAGTTGCATGCGAGATGATCCCATCATCTTGCGAACACCGATTTCCTTTAATCGCGTAATGTGCTGAGCGATACTAAAATTGATGAAATTGATGATGGCCATGATCAAGATGAAAATGGCAGTCCAAACCAACGTCTGTATCATTTTGCGGACGGCCCCTTGGTTGTCATCCAAATAATAGGTTTTCAATGGTTTTAAATTAGGGCTGTATTGATTGGAAAACTCTTTATCGGTATTCTTTCTTACCAGCGTTTCGATGGCGGCATCTACGCGCTCCACACTTACACCTGGTTTCAATTCGATATAACCGGCAATATAAGGGTTATCCCAATTGTCTATCGATCGGCCAAAGAATTGCTCGTTGATGATCGGTAAAAATATGTCTGCATGCATATTCTTTGTGAGATCCATAATGGCGTTTTGGACATCAGATTTAATGATTGCTGTAATTTCAAAATCATGTTTTTCACCCTTGAAATTTTTTATTTGTAGCGATTTGCCAAGTACATCCTCATTTCCGAAATATTTTATGGCTGCTTTGTCACTGATGACTACTGAAAAGGGATTATTCAAAGCGGTATTGGCATTGCCTGCTAAAATCTGGAATCCGAACATCGTCAATAGACTGGGATCTCCAAGAGACATGCCTTCTTCATGGATTGTTACTCCGTTCGCTACGATACCGGTCAACCCATCAATCCGATAATAATTGGAGACCAGGTTGGGATACTCCTCATGTAAAGCTTTGGGGAGTGCCCCTAATGTAGTTAAGTCAATACCAAATCCTTCTTTCTTATACTTGCTTTGCAACAAAAATTGCCGATCAATATTTTTGATATTGCTATTCACTTGATGTACATCCCATACATAAGCACCTACAAGTAATAGAAAAGTAATACCGCAGGTCAATCCAATTAGATTGATCAGATTTTGTACTTTTTTCTTTCCGATATTTCGCCAAGCAATCTTGAAGTTTGTAAAGTTCATTGTCTTAAAATATGAATTTATTTTGGTCGTGGAGCTGCTGATAGCTTGTGCTCTACTTAAAAAATTAAAAATACAAATGTTTGGCCAAGTAATTATCCTGTTGATCATTAACGGATTGCATTCCTGATTCTTTTACTCGCTGTTCGATATCGGACAGTGCTTTGTCCATAGCTGAACAGACGAGTCTATTTTATTCATCACGTAGACTGTCGACAGGTTTTGTTAGGGCTGCGCGTATCGCTTGTGAACTTACTGTAATTAAAGCAATAAAAACGGCTAGCGCGCCTGCTAGTACAAACATCCACCATTGCATCTCAATACGGTATGCAAAATTTTCTAACCATTTGTGCATCATCCACCAAGCTAGGGGAGAAGAAATGACAATGGCAATGAGAACGAGTTTGACGAATTCAGTGGAAAGCATGCGTGTGATGTCGGGAACTGTAGCTCCAACAACTTTCCGGATCCCTATTTCCTTTTTGCGTTGATTGGCGGTAAAAATAGCCAAGCCAAATAAACCGAGGCAAGCCACAAAAATAGTCAGCCCCGCAAAGATACTCAGTAACTTACCCGTTTTCACTTCTGCTTGATAGGTTTGTGCGTATCGCTCATCCAGAAAGGAATAGCTGAATGGAATGTCTGTCGGAAAGGAACGATAGAGAGACGCTAATTTTTGAATGAGCTTCTCCATATCGGTTGTTTGTGTTTTAAGAATCAAACTCCCGGCTTGATCGCTAAGAACCATCACAAGCGGAGAGATCTGCTCATGCAAAGAACGAAAGTGGAAATCCTTAACGACACCAATAACACGATAGCTTTTGTTGTCTTTATTGGTTAATATTTTACCAAGGCTATGATTGTTCCAACCCAGATCTTTTGCTGCGGTTTCATTGATGATAACAGAAAGGCTATCATTACCAAATGTTTTTGCGAAATTCCGTCCTTCTTTAAGTTGCATACCCATAACATGAATATATTCTTCATCAACATCGTAACGAATTGTTTTGACCCATTGATCAGTATTGCCATCTGGATAAATGAAAAAATTGTTGTTGTTGCTTTCTCCAGCAGGAAGATAGGACGAATGAGAGACATGCTTGATCCTGCTGTCTTGCATCAATAAATTATAATATGTCTTTTCGTTTTTTCCCAAAGGCCAGCTCGGTATAATAAGGACATTATCCTTGTTATATCCAAGTTTAATATGACGCATATAATCCAGCTGCTGAACAACAACCACGGTTCCAAAGATAAGCCCGACAGAAATGATGAATTGAAATACAACAAGTCCGCTACGTAAATTAAAGCCTTTAGTCGAGCGGCTTATTTTCCCTTTTAATACCCGTAGCGGATTAAATGAGGATAGATATAACGCGGGATAGCTACTGGAAAATAGACCGACAATTAGACCAAAACCTAGTAAGATGGGGATGATTTTAGATATTTCAAGTTTTTGAATATCAATCTCTTTTCCGGAAATCTGATTAAATAGGGGGAGGGCAAGTAAAACAATTCCCAGAGCTATTCCTAAGGAAATATAAGTCAGGAGGACACCCTCTAGCATAAATTGTCGCATCAGGTTTTGCTTGTCAGCACCCAGTACTTTTCGTACGCCAACTTCCTTACATCGCTTAAAACCACTGGCTGTAGATAAATTCATAAAATTAATGGTGGCTATCAATAGCATAAAAAGTGCAATAGCGCTGAAGATGTAAACGTACCGTATATCCCCAGGGACACTGAGGTCATAGTTGAAATTCGAATGTAGATGGATATCTGTGAGCGGTTGTAGGTAAAGACCGATCTTATTTCCCGTTTTTTTGAATTCTTGGTAACTCATGCCAAAACCGGCCATAAATTGTGTGGCAACATGTTTGTCGAATAGGGTGGCTAAGTTTTTTTCGAGCTTTTCACGTGATGCATTTTTTGAAAGAAGCGCATACGTATAGTATTCGGAGGTCATCCATGAATCTGAACGTGAATCTTCCAGTGCATCCAAAGAGGTAAATACATCAAAATGAAAATGGGAGCTTTGTGGAACATCTTTGATTACTCCAGTGATTTTGAGAATCGTTGGATTATCTTTGATGATGAGGTCTCGACCGACAACATCGTTTGTGCCGAAGTATTTTAAGGCGGTGGATTCGGATATCACTGCAGAATTAGGGGAAGAAATCGCTGTAGACATATTCCCTTTAATAAAAGGGAGCGTGAAAATTTTGAAGAAAGAAGCATCCACGAAAGCCATCTGCTCTTCGTGGAACACTTTATTGTTGGCAACAAATAGGGGGGATCCACCCATTCTTAATCGCGCTGTTTCCTGCACTTCGGGCAGCTCTGACTTCATCGTCGAAGCTACAGGTGGCATTACATGTGCATCATTGATCGTTCCGCCCTTAACCGTTCCTCTGAAAACAACGCGTACAATACGGTCTGCATGCTCGTTGTAACGATCAAAACTAAATTCATCGGTCACATATAAGCTGATCAGAAGGCAGGTTGCAATGCCCATGGCCAACCCAACGATGTTGATAAACGAGGTAGAGAAATTGCGGGTTAAATTTCTCCATGCTATTTTTAAATTATTCTTGATCATATTGAGGCCCCCTCTATTACTATAAATGAATATTTACTCGTTTCGTAAGCTATCTACTGGATTGTTTAGTGCGGCACGTATTGTTTGGAAATTGACAGTAATGATGCTGATCAAAAAGATGGCAAGCGCGGCAAGGATAAAGAACCACCATTGCACGCCCACATTGTACGCATAATCTTCAAGCCATTTTTTTGAAAAATACCCCGCTAATGGACTGGCAATAAAAATAGCCAAGGTGGATAAGATGAGATAATCTTTTGAAAAGAGACGTGATATGTCGAGCACTGTAGCGCCTAGTACTTTGCGTATGCCAATTTCTTTAGTACGCTGTTCGAGATTTTGCATAATCAATCCTGTAATTCCTAAGGCGGAGATCAACAATGTCAATGCACTGAATAGGATAAATAATTGCACTTGCTTGTTCTCTTTTTCATATTGTTTTGCAATCAACTCATCGATCCAATGGAAGGAAACGTGTTTATCAGGATAGGTATTTTGTATAATTTGAGATACCGATCGAAAGATTTGTTGTTCTTGTCCTTTCCCTACTTTTATCAGAATATTGCCGCTTCCGTTAAAATCTTTTGCCAAAATTACTGTTGGTACTATTTTGCTACGAAAAGACTCACTATGGAAATCTTTAATGATTCCGACGGGGATAATTTGAAGGTCTTTATACAGGATACCGAGTTTGTTTATCCCAAGCTTTTTTGCCGTACTTTCGGTCACAAGGGCATTATTGATACCTTCATCTTCTCCCAGATCCATTTCAACATGCGTATAATCTTCAGGAGTCAATAATCGACCTTTAACCAGCTGGATTCCCAAAGTCTTGGGCAAATCGACATCGCCACCGATGAAACTGACTTGGATATTTTTCCCTGGATCGTCCTTGTCAACGATTGTCTTGGCAAGGTAGCCTGACCCGATTGTCGGCGTCCAGGCAGCGACGCTGACCGATTCAACCCCAGTAAGTTGACCAATTCGATCTTTTATATTTGTATTTTGTGTACCCTTATTGAAATAGTCGATGTTTAGCACATTTTTGACTTCCATTCCCAAGGGAGCTGCTTGCATATAACTGAGTTGGGACTTGATTGTTATAAGGCCAATGATGACGATAATGGCAATGCTAAACTGTGTAGTGATAAGCATTTTTTTGATAAAGACTTCCGCATGGGGAATTTTTGATAGCTTATTTTTTAAGGCATCTGAACTCTTAATACCAGAGATCAGCCATGCAGGATAAAAACCAATTAGCAGGCCGAGGGCGATTGATGTCGTCATAAAGGCCAATAGCAACGGGAGCTGTATGGATTTAATATAAGCGAGATCATAGCCTATAAAGTGTTCCAGTTGGGACAATCCAAGTCTAAAAAGTACCAAACTACATAATGCAGAAATAAAAAACAGTAGGATTGTTTCTAACAGCATTCGTCTGATCATCTGGGCTCGGCTGGCCCCCAATACTTTATGTATATGAAGTGCTCTTAATTTTTTAACTGTTCTTACAGCGTAAATATTAATAAAATTGATACAGGAAATAATAAAGACCAAAACGGCAACACCCACAAATATGTTTGTTGTTTTTTGGTTGCCGCTGATATCTGCACTGCCTAATGGCTCCATATATATATCCTGAATAGGCTGCAGGCGAAAGGAAGTCACATGTTTTGTGTTAGGACTGAGGTATCCTTTATACCAATGATTTAGTTTCTGCTCGAGATCTATTCTTGGTGTCCCGGGTTTTAGTTGTACAAATTGTTCGGTGTAGTAGCCTGAGCCATCTTTGCTTAATTCCATCGATATTTTGGGGACTAAAGCAATGGCGGAAGCTCTGAGCGTTGAATTATAAGGAAGATTATCCATAACACCCGTGATGATATAATCGGATGGCTTATCGGTATAGGGGTCGGCACTTTGGATGACTTTGCCGATGACATTTTCGTTCTTAAAGTACTTTTCTTTGAATTCTTTGCCGATGAGCAAGTTTGTTTTTCCTTGGACCAGCTGTTTGGGATTGCCTTCGAGAACCTTGATGGTCAACATATCCAAGATATTTATTTCCGACTCCAAAACCTGTATGCCTATGGGCTGTGCTGAGCTTGCATGCGGTTTTAAATAATATTTTCTGGATTCTATCCGAGCCTCATTTTGAATCTCCGGAAATACTTGTTTGAGTTCCGTACTTAAATTAACGAATGTTCTGGACATTTGGCGTTCAAGGCCAGCCGTTGAATCTATAGTGACAATCCGAAAGAGATGATCCGCATTTTTCCAGCTTTTGTCGTACGAATTTTCCTCAATGACAAGAGCGAATACAAGAAGACACAAGGAGAAACCAATACTTAGACCCAAGATATTGATCCAGGTATATTGTCGGTTGACAATGATGCTGCGAAGAGCAAGTTTGAATGAATTCATAGTCTTCTATCTGGTTTTAAGCTATCAAAAAAAATGTTGTTTGACTTTAAGCTACTCATCACGTAAGCTATCGACAGGATTACCCAGTGCAGCCTTAATTGCTTGATAGCTTATCGTGGCCATACTGATCAGAATAGCCAATAGTCCAGCAATGACAAAGTAATACCACTGTATCTCAATTCGATAGCTGTAATCTTGTAACCATTTATCCATTGCCCACCAAGCGATAGGTGTGGCGATAAAAATTGCGACCACAACAAGCTTAATAAAATCGATTGAAAGTAAAGAAGTTACTTGGGTGACACTTGCTCCAAGAACTTTGCGGACAGCAATTTCTTTCATGCGCGTTTCGGCCATATAGGCGATTAATGCCAATAAACCAAGACAGGATATAAAGATCGTCAATCCTGCAAAGATCATGGCTAGCGTACCTATAGCTTTTGTCTCTTTAAATTTTTCTTCGTAGGTCTTGTCAATGAATTGATATTCAAAAGGATAGTCTGGGTTGAACTTTTTAAAGATGGACTCAATCGTTTTTAAGTTGTCTCCGATGTCATTGTTTGGATTTAAACGATAATGGATCGTTGTAAACCAGGCTTGCGGTCCTAATATCACCATGGGTTTATTGTCTCCAAATGGCGATCCCATAATGAAATCTTTGACCACCCCAACTACGGTCCATTTTGTTCCATCACCATCCACAATGCTATTGACCGGGTTTTTGAGGTGCAAACTTTTTACCGCGGATTCATTTAAAATCAAAGCAGTACTGTCTGTCGCAAACTTGTAAATATCGATATCCCGCCCCTGTATAAGAGTTAGGCCTAGATTTTTTACGGCATCTGCATCGGTACTAAAACGGTTATAGGAAATGCGTTTGTCCTGTTCCGTTGGTGTCCCAGACGTAAATCCCCAGCCATTGCTATAGAAATCGGTTACTGGCGACATATTTTTTGATACAGAAACAACTGCGTTGCTGGCTAGTAATTCGTCGCGTAAAATTTTATAATTCTTTTCTAAGTCACCTTTGATACTGCTATAAAGCAACCCATTTTCTTTATAACCACGGTCGCGCTGTTTAGTGTACTGGATTTGTTTGGCGACAATGACCGTTGCGATAATCAATATAATCGCGAGACTGAATTGAATGACCACTAAGATGGAGCGAATACTAAGACCCCTTGTTTTAGAAACGAATTTCCCCTTCAACGTTTTGATAGGTTGAAAGGAAGAAAGGAAAAAGGCGGGATAGGTACCGGCTAATATACCTGTAAATAAAGCAAAGCCAATTAAAAATAGCCAGGTTGGTAAGTTTAATAACGATAGGCTAAGCTGTTTTCCGACAAGCTCGTTAAAGAATGGCAGGACAATAAAAACAAGTATCGTCGCGAGTACCATGCCGATTAGGCTGATCAATATGCTTTCAACGAGGAACTGCGCCATTAGGCTTGTCTTATTTGCGCCAATTACTTTGCGGACACCGACTTCTTTCGCACGGCGTTCGGAACGTGCCGTACTCAAATTCATAAAATTGATGCTTGCCACTAATAAAATAAATACACCAATCCAAGCAAATAGCTTGACGATATCGATACGTCCGGACGTATAATTTCCTCCTTTTCCGCTATTGTAAAGAAACGAATCGGGATAGGGAAAAGCAAAGATCTCACCCGTATTTCTAGCCGATTGGTAACCGGCAGCCTTATTACTTGCATTGATATGATCTCTCAGATAGGTTCTGATTTTGCTGTTAAACGCGGTAAGTGAGACACCTTTTTTTAGGAGCACATAGGTGGTTAATGAATTATTGCTCCAGTTATCATCCACGTAACCAATTATTTTTGCATATTCAAATGGTAGGAGAATATCAAATTTGAAACTTGAATTACTCGGAAGGTCTTTAAGTACCGCCTGTACGGAGACCTGATTAACAGAGTCTATCCGAACTGATTTTCCAATAGGATCTTCGCTGCCAAATAAAGCCTTGGCATAGCTTTCTGTGAGAACAAGGCCTTTAGGGTTATCAAATCTAATATTCTGTTCTCCTTTCACAAAAGGCAAAGAAAACATCTTGAAAAAACCGGGATCGATGAAAACAGTATTTGCGATCAGTTTTTTATCCTTGAATGTCGTTAGAAATTGGCCGCTCTCATTATATCTGGTAAAAGTTTCTATATCTGGAAAATCGGCGGACAAGGAGGGACCTAATATTTTAGGAGTGAAGGCCCAAGCTGATTTATCGCCCTGAAATTCGTCTCGATTACTCAATACATGCAGGCGATCACCCTTTTCATGAAAGCGGTCCATGGTTAACATGTTTTGCAACCAAAGTGCTATAAGTAATGCTCCGGCCATACCGATCGCCAATCCGATGATGTTAATCAAAGAGAAGGATTTGTTTTTCATCAGGTTGCGCCATGCTATTTTGATATAATTTTTAAGCATATTTGTCGTATTGGTTATTGCTAAATAGAAAAAACTTGAATTTTAAAGGTCCAGCTTGTTATTTATCAGGTGTCTTTATTTTAATAGCTACTAAAACAATTACTCATCTCTTAAACTATCAACCGGGTTTAGAATCGCAGCTTTTATGGTTTGAAAACTAATGGTGATAAATGATACCAATAATGCACTTATCGCCGCCACAATAAATACCCACCAGTCTAGCATGATGTGGTAAGCAAAATTCTCTACCCAGCGGTGCATGGCATACCAGCCTAAGGGTACACTGATCAATACAGCACACAGGACGAGGGCCATAAAGTCAACACTCAATATGTTGACAATCTTGATCGTTGAAGCACCTAATACTTTACGGATACCGATCTCTTTAAAGCGTTGTTGTACAGCATAAGCTGATAGGGCAAAAAGGCCCATACAAGCGATAGCAATTGTAATGATGGAAAATAACTGCATTACCCGTGTTGTTTGCTGATCTTTGAGATATAATTTGTTATAGTCGTCATTGAGAAAATGATATTCAAAGCTGTTTTTTGAATCAATATCTTTGATGACAGCTCTTATCTGCGCAAGAGCATCTTTTATCTGCGACGTCGGATTGAGTCGAATGAAAATATTACCGAAATAATCATATTCAGGAAAAAGCACAATTGGTTTGACTTCGTTATGTAATGACGCAAAGTTAAAACTCGCAACGACTTGTTTGATGCTGCCCTTACGCCCATTCAAGTTGATTTTCTTTCCAATAGCCTGTTCAGGAGTAAAACCCATGGCGGATGCAGCAAGTGTATTCACTATAAAACCATATTCTGGTGAAATAGTGTCTTTTGCGCGCAAAATGTCCGCGTCTGACAACGGTGTACCGGCAACAGATGGAATATGGAAAACGGATACGAAATCTTTTTCAATCGGAATTGCAGTGACATTCATATCAAAATCATTGGGTTGGCCTTCTACTTCACTGATGCTGTAGCCACCTTGGATATTGACGGGGTTGTCATACGAAGCGGTAACCCCCTGGACACTGTTGAGCTGCATTAACTTTTCTTTTAATAGCTGCCTTTCTTTATCTTGCCATCCTCGGCCATCGATGACAAGCATATCAGAGCGATCTAACCCGGTATTCTTAGACTGGATAAAATCCATCTGTCTACTCGCAAATAAGGTACAGATAATAAAAAATATAGAGATACTGAATTGAAAAGTAACGAGCACCTTGCTTAAAGATAGGCCACGTAGTTTTTCAGTTAATTTTCGCTTGAAAATAGAAATAGGCTTTGAACTGGCAATTGAATAGGCTGGCCAGCCACCTGACAGAAGCGTCAGCAAGGCTATGAAAACAAGTAAAATTGTATAAAACCGAGGGTCTGTCCATATGGTTAATTTCATTTCGGCCCCCATAAATGAACTGAACACGGGCAACAAGAGTACCGTAGTCAGAAGGCTAAATACAACAGCTAGAAAAACCATCAGGCTACATTCAAAAAAGAACTGGAAGAATATCGTTTTCTTTGCTGCACCCAAAACTTTCTTGACACCGATTTCTTTCTTGCGTTCAAGCGCATGTGCTAAGACCAAATTTGTAAAATTGATGCAGGTTAAAATAATAAGTGCAGCACCTAATGCCAATAAAATATAGATATAAGTGATGTTTCCCGTACCTGCTGCTTTGGAGTGAAGATGGATATCGGTCAGCTTTTCCAGGACGAATCGAAATTGATAGCCTTGTTTTGTTGCTTCGGCGAATTTTGATTTTGTCATTTGGTCCAATTTATGTTGGATCGAACCGACCTGATCTTTGTTTTTTAGGAGCGCTATGGTTATATCATTTGCAGATGACCAAGCCATTTCTTTGTAGCGTTCTAATCCTTTGTTGGAAAGGAGCGCAGAGAAGTTCAACTGTGTATTTGTGGGCAAGTCTGCGATGATACCTGTGATTTTCCAGTTGACTTTGTCAATGGATAGTGTCTGACCGATGGCCGACTGATTGGGGAAATATTTCGCTGCGAGTTTTTTTGTTAAGACAATCTGATTTGGTTCTGCTAAGGCTGATCGTGAATCACCTTCGAGAAAGGTATAACCTAAAGTTTTAAAAACATTCTGGTCAGCATACAGTAGGCCTTTTTCAGTTATTAGTGCCTCTTTGGATTCTATTTTGCCGCCTTTGGAATAGCCGTATAATCTGGTTGCCTGTTCTACATCCGGAAATTCAGCCTGCAACGTAGGAGCTAAGCCTGTCGGTGTTACGGCAGAATTTACTTCTTCCGTGCTATTGGGTGCTTTATAGGTGAGGCTAATATAAGTCAGGCGGTCCGCATTGGGAAGGAAACGCTCATAACTGGATTCATGATAGATGTACGCTGCCAACAATAGGAAACATGTTATTCCGATGCTGAGGCCAAACATATTTAAAAGAGAAAATCCTTTGTTTTTTCTGATATTCCGCCAAGCAATTTTAAAATAGTTCTTTAACATGGTTATGAGCATTTATACTGTTAATTAGGCTATATTCTTGTCACTTAGCTCGCTTTAGTAGAAGGCTCCGTTATTCGAAAAATAGCAAAGCCAAGTAGTTCAATTCGTTTGCCATAAATATAATGTATTGATTTTTAGGTTTTTGTTGTGTTTTTATAGCGGTTTTAAATGTTCGGAAACGGACAGTATAGTGTCCGTCCCCGAACAAATTGGTATTATTCGCTTCTTAAGGTTTTTACAGGATTTGCTAATGTTGCTTTAATCGCTTGGTAACTAACGGTTAATAAGGTGATGATTAGGGCGGTTAAGCCTGTGATAGCAAAGACCGTCCATGTAATTGATATGCGGTAGACATAATCTTCGAGCCATGATTCCATTAGCAGATAGGCTAAAGGGGCTGCGAGTAAAAAGCCAATGCCTGTGAGCCAAATGTATTCTGTGGAAAGTAGTCGCCACAAGCCAAGTTCTGATGCGCCCAATACTTTACGAATGCCAATTTCTTTTTCTCGTTGCTCCGTAAGAAAGGAAACCAGCGCGTAGAGACCAAGACATGAAATGAGTATGGCCAACCCTGTAAATAAACTGGTTAAGCTCTTGATCATTTCCATCTGTTGAAACTCTTTGGCATATTCCTGATCCGTAAAGGTATAATCAAAAATAAGATCAGGATCTATGCGGTTGAATGCTGTGGCAATAGCTTTTAGGTTTTGTTTGACATCTTGATTTTCATCCAGTTGAAGCGTGATTTTATTCTTTGGTAAAAATTTTAGAAAATAAGCCGTCGGTGTAATGGATTTGAACGGCGATTCGGACAGCGTGTTCTGGATAATACCCACGATATGGTAATCAATACCGGCTCGTGAAAGTTGTTTGCTGTTTAGGTCGGTAACTCCCATAAATTTGGCCGCAGCTTCGTTCAGAATAACAGCTGTTGAATCTGTTTTGAAATCTTTTGAAAAATTGCGTCCTTTTATAAAGTTCCATTGTACAGTATTAGCAAAGTTTTCATCCACGGTGAAGATCCCCATGATCGCACCGTCCCTGGTATCATTGCCCTGCCAATTAAAGCCACCACCCGTTAAGGATAGGTGGTTGACAAAGTTGGAAGAAAGGGAAGCATCTTTAACTAAACGCTGACCGATCAACTCTTTTCTAAGGACATCAAAGTTTTTGACGATAATTGAATTGGATGAAGTAATGTTTATCAAATTTGAACCTTTATAACCTATTGGGCGGTCCTTGGTATAATGCAGTTGTTGAATCACCAGATAAGTGGATATCATCAGGAAAATAGAAATCGCAAATTGCACGATGACCATTGCCTTTCTACTTCTTGATCCGCCTTTTCGGTTGTTGATCTTACCTTTAAGTGCAAGAATAGGATTAAAGGCCGATAGAAATAATGCCGGATACATACCCGCTAAAAGCCCTATAACGCCTATTCCTAATAAAGAATAGCCATAAAAACGAATATCCGCAAAAGGTATATGCAATGAAGTGTGTGTAATCGTTTTGACCCAAGGCAACAGCAATGTAGCGAATAGAACAGCGATCAAAAATGCGCAGGCTACCGCTAGGATTGACTCAACAAGAAAGCCTGCAATAAGCTGCCGGCGGTTGACACCAACCGATTTTAAAACCCCGATTTCTTTTCCTCTTTTCAGGCTTCTCGCCGTACTCAAGTTAATAAAATTAATACTGGCCAATAAAATAATGAATACGCTTATCCAAACAAACATCCATACATACTGAATCTGCCCGCCGACGTTCTTTCCATTTTTAAATGAATCGTATAAATGCCATTTGGACATCGGATGTAACAGGATTTCAGGTTTTATATCCGTCAGTTTTTTGTTGATGATATTTGTTAGTTTATTTTCCAAAGCGGGAACAAAGGCAGCATTTTCGATCTTAGCGAAAGTGCTGAAATAACAGCTGGACCAGCTTTCTTCAATACCTTGGTCTTTAGCAAGATAATCGACAAACGGCAATACATAATCTAAGCCATAAAAAGTGTTGTTTTCAGGAATATCTTTATAAACGCCCTGAACAGTATATTGTTCTTTACCATTCAATTGGAGCGTTTTCCCGATAACACTTGTCTGATTGAACAGTCGTTTTGCTAAGGATTCGGAAATTATGATGGTCGATGGATTGCCCGGTGTGGTACTATTTCCTTCTAAAGATTCGAGGGAAAATAATTCGGCGAATTTTCCCATGGCATAGAATCCCGGTGCATTAAGCTTTTTATCACCTACTTTAAGATTGTTGCTTTCCATATTGGTGACCAAAGTGGCATCTGCCATCTCATTTTTGAAATCAGACGCGATTGTTTTGACCAAGGGAATAGGGGTGGAGCGATCAGTAGATTTCTCATCATTGAAGGTTCCAGTCATCATGACCTGATAAATATGTTGATAATTGCTGTAATGCTTATCAAAAGAAAATTGTTTCAGTACCCATAATGTACTTATCAGGGCAACAGTAAACCCCAGTGCTAATCCCAAAATATTTATTGTTGTGTTTAAGGGACTGCGCTTCAAATTTCTCAGCGCTGTTTTTAGGAATAATCGAATCATTTTATGCTGTTGTTTTTGGTTCTCAAATATAAACTATTCATCGTGCAAACTTTTCACAGGATTGGCGTATGCCGCTTTAATGGATTGGAAACTCACCGTAAATAATGCAATAGCAATGGTTATCCCCGCCGCATATAGAAATATGGTGAATGGGAGCGTCGTTCTAAAGGCAAAACCATCGAGCCAATTTATACTGAAATATACAGCAATTGGTATTGCGATGACATTGGCCAAAATGACTAAGAGTAGAAATTCCTTGTTTAATAATTGTATAATGCTAAATACCGTTGCGCCAAGGACCTTTCTGATACCAATTTCTTTGGTCCTAACTTGTGCAGTATAGGTACATAGTCCTAAGAGTCCTAAGCAGGAGATGACGATGGCGATCAGGGCAAAAAAATTGAATAAAGAGCCTTGTTTCTGCTCATTCGTATATTGCTTTTGATAGCTTTCGTCCAGGAAGCTGTAGTTCATAGGCATATCATCATAATAACTTTTCCAGATGTGTTGCAAGGAGTTTAATGCGGATTTTGTACCAGAAGTTGTTGTTTTGATGTATAGCTGCCAGCAATCTTTTGGGCTATATTGAAAGACCATCGGCTCGATCTTTTGTCTAGCGCTCGCATAATTAAAATCTTTTACAACCCCAATAATAGTTCCCGGAACTGTTCGAATGCGTAAACGTGTGCCAATAGGATCTTTTAAACCCATTTCCCGTACTGCCGTTTCATTAAGAATGAAATGTGTTGAATCTGCTATGGAGCCTGTGAAATTACGACCTTGTGTTAGTTTTATCTTAAAAAAGTTGAGTGCAGATTGATCAGAATAGGTCATATTGAACCAGAGATTGGATTTGCTGGGCTTTCCTTCCCAATCGTTGTCTCCAGTTGAAGCTCCACCATAAACCATATCCCGGCCAAGACGGATTACATCATCAATATCCTTGTTTTTTAGAAGTTCGGTTTTGACAGCATCAAAATGTTTGGACATTTTTGGTGCCATAGCAACGGAAATAATATGATCCTTTTCGTAGCCTAAATTTTGATGTTTTATAAAATCCAATTGGCGACCGATAACAATTGTTAAAGTGATAAGGATGATGGAAACAGTGAACTGCAGGACAACCAGTATTTTTCGTGCACTGGAATTTTTTATGGTAAACCGGCCTTTAAGTACTTTAATCGGATCAAATCTCGATAAAAGCAGGGCAGGATATACACTTGTAAGTACAAGTGTTCCTAAAAGCATGAGCAGTACGCTTATCCATAACGTAGGATTAAAGAGCTGTAGGGAAATCTGCTTCCCCGAGAAATTATTAAACAAAGGGAGGCCAATAAATACTAGCGCAAGTGCCAATGTTGATGCAATGACAAATAGTATGGTTGTTTCCAATATAAATTGGAAAAAAAGTTCCTTTTTACCAGCGCCGATAACTTTACGTATCCCCACTTCTTTTGCGCGCGACAACGACCGTGCAGTAGAAAGATTGATATAGTTAATACTTGCGATAACAAGAATCATAATCGCTACGCCTATAAAAACTCGAACATTGTCAATTCCTGCATCACTACCATCCATTTGGTAGAGATGCACCTTTGCGAGTGCTTGTGTAACGTAGGGGACAGGGGCATCTTCAGGTTTGTTCCTTTCGTGTATCGCCTGTAGCTTTTTTGAAACTGCGGCGAGATTTGCATCAGGCCTCAGTTGGAGATAAGTTTCGAATGAAAAATTGGACCAATCTTCATCCATGGAAGATAAAAAGGTCTTATTATCATAGGTCGTTTTGTTTTTAATGTAAGCCTGTTCGTTAAATCTCGAAATGGGGAGCAGAACCTGAAATTGAAAAGTAGAGTTTTCTGGATAATCAGCAATGACACCTGATACAACACAAAGGTCCTCGATACCCAATGTCACAGTTTTTCCAATTGGATTTTCATCACCGAAGTACCGACGTGCCGTACGTTGCGTAAGTACAATGGAATTGTTGTCGGGGAAGGGTTGTTTTGAATTGCCCTGTAGTAGTGGAAAATCGAAAACCGTAAAATAACTGGGGTCTACAAATGCAAAGTTCTTTTCATTAAATCTCTTCTCTTTATATTTAAGTGCAGCATCTCCAATTTTGAAAATACGGACTGCATCCTGGACTTCAGGAATTTCCTTTTTTGCGAAACTTCCTACGGGAGCAATGATGGATCCAAAGATTCGTTTTGATATCCCAGTTCCTCCTTCTATTCCAATTTTGTAGATGGAATGCTGATTTTTATGGAACCGGTCAAAGGACAACTCGTCTTGTATCCACAGCAATAAGAATATCCCCACAACCATTCCTGCTGTTAATCCTAAAATATTAATGGCGCTGTAGAATTTATTAGAAAAAATACTTCGCCACGCGGTTTTGATGAAGTTCTTTATCATTGTTATGGGGTTTTAAGTTCTTAATATATGTTATGCACAGGAGTACGCTTATTGCTTTTACCCGCTGATTTATTCATCCCTTAGACTATTGATCGGATTTGCTTTTGCTGCAAAGACACTTTTGGTTGATAATACAAGACTTGCAAATGCAATCAAGCCCAGTGCAGACAGTCCAAAAATCCAGGGACTTATCGTGGTTCGATAAACAAATTCATTGAGCCAGCTCTGCATAAAATAATAAGCAATTGGAAAGGCTACTAGACAGGCTATTGCAACCAATGATAGCAAATTCCGAAGCAGTAGAAAGGTTATCTGGAAAACAGATGCCCCCAATACTTTACGGATTCCAATTTCCTTTGTGCGTTGATTTGCCGTAAATATGGCTAATCCAAATAAACCTAGGCCAGCAATCAGGATTGAAAGCCCTACTGCCCATGATAGAAGCTTAGAAAGCTGTTTTTCTTGGGTGTAGAAATTTTGGACGACATCATCCAAAAATTTCAGATCCAGTTCGTCGTCTGGAAAGACCGATTTATAATTAGCCGTTATTTTATCAATGGTATTTTTCCAGTTTTCGGGATGCGATTGGTCCAATGCAATATGGAGTACGTATCCTTCCTTACTGCCTGTATACAAGACTGGTTTAACCGCCTGTCGGGCAGAGGCTAGATCAAAATCCTCCATTACACCAACGATGATATTCTGCCCATTTTCGAAAGTTTTACCAATGGCATCCTGGGGATCTTTGATATGCAGTAGCTCAAGTCCTTTTCTATTGATCAGCATTTCACTGGTTGAATCCAGTAAACGTATATTCCTTCCTGCCAGAAGTGGAATTTGATAGACTTCCAAATAATTTTCATCACCTGAGCGGCTATCGAATGTTAGCGATTCCTTTGTTGGCGACTGATCATAAGTGATTCCTGTGGTCATCCAGCCGTTCATCGCGGGTGCAATGTTCCCAAAACTAATCGCTTTGATATCCGGCAATTTTTTGAGCTCATTTTTAAGCACGAGACCTTTTGTAGAATTTTGGAAAGCTCCAGGAATATTGATGTTGACGATCGCGTCTTTCTGAAAACCCATGTCTCGATGGGAGACGTAATTGATCTGCCGCACGACAACGAGTACACAAATCAGAAAAGCCTGAGCTAAGACAAATTGGAAAATAGTCAGTGCTTTGCGGACCCATACGCTTCGGGAAAGATTGGTGTTTTTTCCAAGCTGGTTTTTGAGTGCCAATACAGGAGCGTATCCTGTCAATACCCAAGCTGGATAAAACCCCGCAAGAATGGTGACCACGATAAGCTGCCCGAATAAGAATAAAAGAATAACGGTTTTGTCTAAACGGTCTAAACTTAAGTTTTTGGGAATAAATCCTTCAAAAACATGTAAGAACAAAGGAAGCAATAAAACCGCGAGTATTGTCGCCGATAAGGTAATCAGAAATGTCTCTAGTAAGAATTGTTTAATTAATGTTGCCTTAGAGCTACCCAATGTCTTGCGAATACCCACTTCTTTAGCTCTTTCGATGGATTGTGCTGTGGATAAATTGATAAAATTTACCGCCCCTAGGGCTAACAGGAAGAATGCCAGTAAAATGAGGTTGCGAAGTGCTTCTGGATGAG
This sequence comes from Sphingobacterium sp. 40-24, assembly GCF_001899705.1. Classification (NCBI taxonomy): domain Bacteria; kingdom Pseudomonadati; phylum Bacteroidota; class Sphingobacteriia; order Sphingobacteriales; family Sphingobacteriaceae; genus Sphingobacterium; species Sphingobacterium sp. 40-24. The sequence continues at coordinate 38,023 of NZ_MKWH01000054.1, forward strand.
TCGCTTCATAATTAAATCGCGTGTCGAAATGAACATCAGATAAGGCTTGTAATTCAAGTTTATCGTTGATTTTTTCACCTTCTTTGTATTTATATTTTTTAAGGAGATTAGCAATATTTCGTTCCAAAAGATGCGGATTGCTGTGTGCTTTTGTCTTGATGAGTACCTGATGTGAATCAGAGATGCTGTTCCAAGCTTCCCAACTATACATCTTCTTTAGGTTGTTGTCTTGGACGATGGTCGCATCAGCGATGAAACTATCAAAATTAAAATCCGAATTATGTTGTGGATTTTCGATTACACCAGCGACCTGAAGTGGGATACTATCTGCATAGATGATGGTTTTGCCAATTACATTTGCAGGCAGTTCTTTTCCATAAAACTTTTCTAGTGTTTTCTGTGTAAGGATAATATTTCCGGATGAATTCAAAGCCTTAGGACTTCCAGCCAACCATTTCGAAGGGAAAATATCGAAGTATTGACTGTTGGTGAAAGCCATCTTTTGCTCTTTTGGAAAAGTTTGGAATTTATCCGTCGCGGTTGAAACTTTTAGTTTGGGAATATGGCTTCGATAAATGGGGGCTACTGCTTCTAAGTTCGGTAATTCCGATTCCATGGTACGAACCAATGGTACGTAAACACCGGCATTTTTAAATTCACCATTATTGACAACACGATAGACCTGTTCTTGATTTGGAACGTGTTTATCAAAACTGTAGTCGTATTGGATCATTAAGAAAATAACCAGCGTCGCCGTAATGCCAATCGCGAGACTGGTGATATTGATAAACGTGATCAACTTATGTTTTTTTAAAAAACGATAGGCTGTTTTAAGTGAATTTCCAATCATTGTTATTTCGTTTTTTGTTAACCCCAATTTGATATTCTAGTGTTGCTATTCGTCCCGTAAGCTATTTACGGGATTTTGGATAGCTGCCTTGATCGATTGAAAACTAATGGTCAGTACCGCCGCAGATAGTGCTAGCCCAGCGCCTAATAGAAAAGGTGTTGCCGTAAGATCGATGCGGTAGTAAAAATCTTCCAGCCACTTGCTACAGGTCCACCAGGTCAAGGGTGCGGCAATAAGAATGCTGATTAAAATAAGCTGTACAAAGTTTTTAGCCAATAAATGAAAGATACTTGGAATACTTGCACCCAAAACTTTACGGATACCGATCTCTTTGCTGCGTTGGAAAGCCGCAAGGGTAATCAGCCCAAAGAGGCCCAAACAACCGATCAAAACAGCAACAATTGTACTCACGTTAATTAATTTGGCCAGATTTTGCTCTTTTTGATAGAGTGACGCAATCGTTTCATCGTAGAACTTTATTTCTATGGGGAGTTCCGGAAAAAACTGCGTATATACTTTGTTGATCGCTTCAATACTGGTTTTCCATTCTTTGCTGTTTCCCGATAGTTTTATATTGAAGGTATAGGCACCACGGCTAAAACTGCGCAAAGCCAAAGGTGTGATCTCTTTATAGAATTCCTGGGCATGAAAATCTTTAATAACGCCAACGATCGGGAAGGTACTGTCTTCTTGACCAATTGACTTCCCAATAGCATCTTGAGGCGAATTGAAACCGAACGCCTTGACAGCAGATTCATTAATAATATAAGCATTGACAGTATCGGATTGTGGTAGATTGGTGCCCGCAATTAACTTCATGTCATAGACAGTGATATAATTTGCATCCGCATTTTTAAAGAAAATATCGGATGAAATTTTCTCTTTTAACGTAGGGTCTTGTCGATGAAACCAAGATGATGAATAATTATTTGATAAGGGCTTGCTGCCGATTGACGCTGCCGAAACACCTTTTATTTTTTGGATCTCATGTAGGAGTGTTTGTTTCTTACTTTGATCCAGTTTTTCCTCATAAAATTTGTTGATGAGCTTGGAAGGTAGATCGAAGGTAACAACAGCATCTTTGTTGAATCCCATATCTTTGTTGAGGGTATAGGAGAGTTGTTGGCCGATAATGAGTGCTGAAACCGTAAAAAATTGAGCAATAAAGAATTGGAATACAATCAATGTTTTCCGAAGGTTGATTTGTGTTTTTCCGATTTGAAACTGCTTGCCAGCCCGAAATAAATTGACAGGCTGTACCTTTTTAATTAACCAAGAAGGATATGCCGAGGAAATTAAAGTCGTTACGGTCAGTAAAATTGCGATAAACAGCATGGATGTCGTCGAACTTGTAAAATCCTTTACTTTCTCCGGAATCATTTCCTGAAAATAGAAAAAGGCCAGTTTCGTCAGAAAGACCGAACAAACAAGTGCAATAGCAATGGTTAAAAGCGATTCAAAAATAATTTGGCTAACTAATTTTCCCTGACTACTTCCCAATGTTTTACGGACACCAATATCTTTACTCCGCGCTGGTATTTGTGCCGTACTAAGATTGATATAGTTGATACAGGCCAAAAGCATCAGAAAAGCAGCTACGGCAATTAACCCATAAATAACGGTTTTGCTTGTTCTTTCGGCGTACCATTCTTTTATGTGTACTGCAAAATGGGAATCTTTTAGTGGCATGACTACGACCTTACGGTTGTAGTCAAACTTCGGTTTTTTTTCCTGGCTGAATTCCTGCCATTTTTTTTGTCCGATCTTATTGATAGCTGCCTGGATTGGAAGGTCTTTTACACCATCTTTTAATCGGATATAAAGTCTGTCAGTACCATTGGTATTCGTCCAGACATTCAGTGGGTAGACTTCTTCTTTAAGCAAGACGAATTCTGTGCCATTGAACTCCGTGTTGAAGCCAAGGTCGTCAACAATGCCAGTTACTGTTTTGGGTATACTGTCGTTATAAAAGATGGTTTTGCCGATTAAGCCCTGGACAGCCTGGTTTGGGAAATAAATGGCTGCCCTTTTTTTTGTCAATACGATGTCGTTGGCAGTTGAAAATGCTTTCTCTGGTGAACCTGCTAACCATTTGTAGCCAACGAGCTTGAAGTAGTCGCTGGTAGTCTCCGTCACATTGCCTTCAGCCTCATCAAAGTCCTCGACAAGTTTTTGATTTTTTTGTCCCTTGTTGATTGTGACAGATTCCATTTGATAATTTCTGAATGCTGGAGCGACCAGTTCCACGCCCGGAATTTCTTTTCGGATGGCCTGATAAAACGGCTTGGCCAATCCCCCATTGTAATTATCCTTGCCATCATTTTTAAACTGAGAAATGATCCTATAGGTTCGTTCAAGCTGAGGAACTCCAGCTTCAAAACTATACTCATAATTGACAATCTTAAATATGACCCAACATGACGTAATACCGATGGCTAGTCCAATAATATTTAATAGGGAGAATAGTTTATTCTTCCAAAGTTGTCGAATTGCCGATTTTAATAGGAGGTTGTTCATAGCTGGAATATCGTGATGGGGATTAAATTATATTGTTATTCGTCTCTTAAACTATCTACAGGATTTGCCTTGGCAGCCTTGAGTGTTTGAAAACTCACCGTTACTAATGCGATAGTGATTGTAGCAAAACCAGCAAAGACAAACATCCACCATTGTGGTTCAATATGGTATGCAAAGTTGTCAAGCCATTTTTTCATCGCCATCCAAGATAGCGGTGTCGCGATGAGGAGCGCTACAGCCAATAACTTGATGAAGTCGGAAGAGAGCAGGAGGATTAAATTATAGATGGATGCACCGAGAACTTTCCGTACACCGATTTCTTTGGTACGCTGTTGGGCTGTATACGTAACAAGTCCCAATAAACCTAAACAGGCAATAAAAAGTGCCAGTCCGGAGAAGGCTGTAAAAAGTCTTCTAAAATTAAAATCCGCTTCATATTGTCGATTGAAATTGTCGTCGAGAAAGCTATATAAAAATGGACGGTTTGGTACAAGTTCATTCCACAGCTTGCCGATTCTGGCGACGGTCTCAGGCTGGTTTACATGTTGGATATTCAAGGTTAAATACCGGCTGCTGCTTGGTTCAAGTCGCAAAGCTAAAGGCTCAATCTTACGGTGTAAAGAAAGGTAATTGAAATCTTTCACTACACCGATAACCGTTCCTTCTCTTCCCCATTGACGAAATTGTTTGCCAATAATATCTTGTGGATTTGAATAGCCCCATTGTTTTGCAGCGGATTCATTGATAACAAGTGAATGGGCCGTGTCCGCTGGGAAATCTCTGGAATAGGCACGCCCTGCGGCCATTTGCAGACCAATATTAGGAATAAAGTCAACATCGACTTCATATAAGAAAGGAGCAAATTGACTCATCGTTCCGTTTGCTGACATGATTTCTGTTCCTGCATTTGGAAAAAATGTTCCCGGTACCGTACGTGATGCAGTGACAGACAAAACATCTTTATCTTTTGCTAGTGTAGATTTTATCGCTTCCAGGTTATTGTTTACCTTATCATCGAAATTATAATCTATCACGAGCCGTTGATCTTTTTGAAATCCAAGATCTCGGTGCTGTAATTGATCTAGTTGAGAAAAGACGACGACTGTACCTGCAATGAGCGCAATAGAAAGGCAAAATTGGAAAACAACTAATACGCGACGTAATAATGTACCACCTTTGCTGTTGCTATAACTTCCTTTAAGTACTGCAATCGGTTTGAAATTTGCTAGAATCAACGCGGGATAGCTGGCGGCAAGAAGTCCCGTAAAAATGGTAGTGAATAGGAATATTGCCCAGGTCGTCCCATTTTTCAGGGATGAATAATTGAGGTGTTTGCCCGAGAATGCTTCCAAAAAGGGGAGAAAGGCCATAACGAGCAGTATAGCCAAAATACTACTGACGAATACAAGAACCAATGATTCAGACATAAACTGAAAGATCAGATTGCTTTTGCTTGCTCCTATGGTTTTTCGTACGCCTACTTCCTTTGCTCTTTCCATTGACCTTGATGTAGCCAGATTCATAAAGTTCACACAGGCGATCAGTAAGATGAATCCGCCAATAATGCTGAATATGTATAAATTCTGATAGCTTCCATTGGTGCCGGGTTGACGATCTGCAGACGAGTGCATGTAAGCTTGCAGAAGTGGCTCGATATGGAAATTGTATTTTGCATTTGGGTTTTCATTTGTTGGGAGATGCCGCTTGAGAAACTCCGGTATTTTCTGGTCGAACTTTACAGGATCAAAGTCTTTTGAAGCGAGAAAGTACGTGTAGAAGTCTACATAATCCCAGCCTTCTTTATTAAATACGTCTGGCCGTGCTTTTCGGAATGTACTCATCGAGAGCAATGCATCGAACGTAAAGTGTGAATTAGCAGGTACATCGGCCATTACTGCCGTTACAGTATATAGACCTGCGTCAGCACGGCCCGCAGCTAAACCTCCCTCCAGCGTCTTGCCAATGGGATTTTGATCTCCGAAATATTTCTTTGCGGTACTTTCTGTTAATACAACAGAATAGGCGTTTTTTAAAGCTGTATGAGGATCGCCGGCCAAAACCTTCCAACTGAAGACATCAAATGCAGTGGAGTCCATGAAAAATACATTTTCCTCCTGGAATCTTTTATCGCCCTGTTTGAGCAGGATAGATGTTTGACCCGAGAATTGAACAACTTTCTCGATTTCTGGAAAGTCTGCTTTGATAGCTTCACCAATAGGTCCATTGCCCCAGATTTGATGCTGCTCTGTGCTGCTAACATCTTTATAGTCGTGTACGATGCGGTAAATCCGCTCTTTGTTTACGTGATATTTATCGTAGGAAAGTTCGTTCTGAACATAAATTGCGATCAATAGGCAACAGGCCAAACCTATTGCAAGGCCAATGATATTGATGGTCGAGTATCCTCTGTTTTTCTGGATATTGCGCCAGGCTATTTTTATATAATTCTTGATCATAGCTTTATTTCTTAAGTGCCAGTGTATACATGCCAATCATCCACTTTCTTATATTCGTTTTTATTCGTCCCTTAAACTATCTACGGGATTGGATAAAGCTGCCCGAACAGCCTGGTAGCTGACGGTAACAATGGCGATCAGCAAGGCCAAAATACCACCGAAGACAAATGTTTGCAGCTCTAGATCTGTTTTATATGCAAAATTGCTTAACCATTGTTTCATCAGGTAAACCGCTATGGGACAGGCTATCAGAATGGAAATGGAAACGAGTAGTACGAAATTTTTTCCCAATAGCCGGACGACACCAAAGGTGCTAGCTCCAAGAACTTTACGGATGCCGATTTCTTTTATACGCATTTGCGCTTCGTGAGTTGCCAATGCAAACAGACCTAAAGCAGATATAAAAATGGCAATACCTGCAAAAACATTGAACAACAAACCTGTACGCTGTTCGGATTTGTATAGACTATCAAATTGTTGATCAATGAAAGTATATTTGAAAGGAGCGTCTGATGGATAGCGGTTATAAACCTTCTCTAAGGCTTTGATGGCCTCAGCGGCTTTTGTGGTACTTGTTTTTACATAAAGCGTGCCCGATCCCCAGCGCGTCCAGAAGACCATTGGACCTATTTTATCTTTGATGGATTTGAAGTGAAAATCTTTCACCACACCGATAATTTGTCCAGGGAAATCGTGGAAACTCATATTGGATCCCACATATGGCGGCTTTAACCCCATTTGTTTTGCTAAGGTCTCGTTGATAATATATCCGGAAGAATCCGCTGGCAGGCCTGTGAAATTTTTCCCCTCAACGAACTGTATATTCATTAACGGAATAAAATCCTTGTCAATTTTGGCTTGCGCTACGATTAGCTTGTTGTCTTTGGATTTGCCAGGCCAATCTATATCGCCCGTGGCATTTCCGAAATCCGTCATGTTGTAAACACTTGAAAGAGAGACTCCTTGTATTGCGTCGTTATTTTTGAGTTCGGTCTGTATGGCGTCCATATGTTTGTAGGCCTCCTCAGGAAGACCAAGTGTAATGACATGATCTCGGTCGTATCCGAGGTTGATCTTTTGGATAAAATCCAGTTGATTGCGGATAACCAAGGTGCATACAATCAGTGTTACAGAAAGTGTAAATTGAAAAACCACCAATATTTTACGCATGGTCGTTGAGGAAACTCCTTTAACTGATTTTCCTTTTAACGAATGAATGGGATTGAATGAGGAAAGTTGTATCGCAGGATATATACTGGATAAGCCTAGTGTGCCGATAATCGCAACACCTATATATAACCATATTGTACTGTTTTGGAAGGAGTAGCTGATTGATTTTTGTGCAATTTGATTGTATCCAGTATGAAGTACAAGGATAAGAATGAAAGCTATTACGAGCGAGCAAAAGAATACAACAACCGTTTCGGTGATAAACTGTAAGAATAGATGGAGACGATTAGCACCGATTATCTTTCGGATGCCAACATCTTTGGCCCGATCCAATGCCCGTGCAGTACTCAAATTGACATAATTTACTGCACCAATAACCAATAATAAGATTGCAATGATCCCAAAAATTTGCACCATGCGAAGTGTCGATTTATTGCCGTCCGGGGCGATTAAGTGCATGGTTTTTAAAGGATCTAAAACAAAGATGGTTGAATTTTCACCATCGCGGGCTTTGGTATAATTCTCCGAGATAAATTTTCCAATGAGGGTAGGAGAAGCCGTTGGTTTTACTTTGACGTAGGTAGCGAAGCTGTAATTGCCTAAGTCTTCATCGATTGTTTTCCATTTTCCATTACCGCCCCAATTTGTAAACCGTTGTGCATGATAACCTAATGGAATGATCACATTGAATTGCATCGAGGAATTTTGTGGAACATCTTTTAAGATACCGGCTACGGTGAACAGATCTGCACCATAACGGAAGGTCTTTCCAATGGCCTGCTGGTTGCTAAAGAGTTTTTCTGCTGTTGATGCTGTGACCAGTGCTTGTTTATAATTTTCCTGAAAACCTACAAGGGAGCCCTCTTGTAAGGGAAAATGAAACATATTAAAAAAACTGCCATCAACATAATAGATACTCATATCCGTTACAGGGCGTTTCAGCTTATCGTTGACCAAGGTAACATTATAATCCTGTGAAACGCGCGTTGCAAATTCTACGTTGGGTGCATTTTTGGCATAGTTGCCTATAGGGCCGGGAGTTATGCCCCAAATTGCGCCGTTATGTTCTGGATCCAAATGGGAATTTACGGTATATATTGCCTCATAGTTTGGGTGAAATTTATCAAAGCTCTGTTCATCCTGTACCCAAAAAATAATTAATATCGCTGCAGTAAGACTGACCGACAGACCTAATATATTGATAGCGGTATAGAATTTTCTTTTCCTTAATTCTCTAATTGCGGTTATTAAATAATTCTTTATCATAGGGACAGGTGTTAGTTGTATTGTTCATTAATGAGCTTCTTTATCATCTTATTCATCTCTTAAACTATGTACTGGATTTGCACGTGCCGCTTTTATGGATTGGTAGCTCATCGTAAAAAATGCAATAAGTAAGGTTGCGGCAGCCGGAATAATAAACATCCACCAGGATAGCTCTATTTTATACGCAAAATCATCCAACCATTTGTGCATCGCCCACCAAGCAATTGGGGTAGCAATCAAAATAGAAATGAGTATAAGTTTGATATAATCTTTTGATAATAATCCAATAATCCCCAATACCGTGCTTCCCAATACTTTTCGAATACCAATTTCTTTGGTACGTTGTACCGTGGTGATGGTAACCAGACCGATCAATCCCAGGCAGCTGATGAGAATTGTCGTCGATGTAAATAGATTGATAATCTTCGAGAATTTTAGATCACTGCTATAGAGTTCTTTGATTTGCTGGTCATAGAAATCATATTTGAATGGGGCTTTTGGATAATATTTTTTCCATTCTTTCTCAATCTGTTTTAAAGTTTCCGGCCAGGTAGTTGAATTACTATTGAGTTTGACGCTTAGTCTGTTTAATTCCCATTTTTTAATAGAGCTCAGCATGACAACAGGTTGAATGGCTGCATGGAGATTTTTTGTGTGAAAATTGTCGGTTACACCCACAATCTGCCGCTGTTTGTCTGTGTACGTGACAAAGCTACCTACAGCATTTTCAGCAGATTTAAAGCCTAACTTTTGAACGGTGGCTAAGTTTAACACGATGCCAGTGCTCGTATCGGCCAACTGCAGCGGGCGGCCAGCAAGCATTTTAAAATTATAGAGCTTAAAGTTATCTTGGTCGACAAATTTCATTTGTACATCTGCCTGTACCTGTCCCGTATCACTTTTCGCAAACAAGGCATTTCCCCAATGATCGTTACTCATGGGCAGATGCCCCAAGGAAGCCTGCTCTACACCTGTGATGTGCTTAATCGCTTGCTTAAAAACAAAAGGATCAACATTACTGTCCTGGTAGCTTTTACTCGGGAAACGTAGGGTAATAATCGCATCCTTATCGAAGCCGGAGTTATTCTGTAGCGCATGTTTCAACTGTAGACCAATGATGCAAGTTGAAATAACAAATAGCTGAGCAATCAAAAATTGAAATATAATGAGCATTTTCCGAAAAGAAAGATTGCCAAATTTGAGACTTTGCGCATTTGAGATTTTAATGACTTCAACAATCTTGACTTTATTTGTTAATAAAATCGGGTAACCTGAGGAAATTAAGGTAATCGTGATTGTAAGTGTTGCTAAAAATAGCGATACTCCCCATGGATCGGGATACAACTTGAGCTGATCGGGGATATAGGAGGCTAAAACTGTTTGAATGAGAATAAGTAAAGGCCATGATAAAAGTACCGAAAAAGCCGTAATGCAAAATGTTTCCAACAAAAAGGACTTTGTAATTCTTTTCTGGCTTTCTCCTAATGTCTTTCTGATACCAATCTCTTTTGCGCGTTGTGGGATTTGGGCGGTAGCGAGATTGATGTAATTGACACAGGCGAGTAAAAGCAAAAATATACCTATGCCGATTAGGCCATACATTATTTTCTTATTAACATTATTTTGCGCGTAAGAAGTAAAATGTAAGTCTTTTAAAGGTACTGTGTTTACATGCATTTTAAACCCAAACTTGTCAAATTCGGCATGCGTCATCTCATAGGCCTTTTTATCGGCTGTCTTTATGAGGTTAGGAAGGGAAGCCGATGATTTTACCTTAATAAAGAGCTGCCAATTTGAATTTGAATTGTTCCAGTTTGTGCTATTCCATTCCTTTTCTGGAATCTGGATAAATTCTTTACCCAAAAAGCTGCTTGGATGGGCTAGATCTTTTACAATGCCGGTGACATTGTATAATGTACTATCATAGGACAAAGTCTGTCCTATGATTTGGTCTATTGACCTGTTTGGGAAATACAATTTAGCCCGCGATTCTGTCAGGATGACTTCATGGCTATTTTTTAGTATATTCCTTTGGTCGCCAGCTAACCAAACATAAGGTGTCATTTTGAAATAGTCTCCCGTGGTACCGATGATATCGGGTTGATCTTCAAACTCTATTTTCTGCGTGCCGCCAATATTGCTGACACGTTCGAAGTATTGTTTAAAGATGGGTACAGTCAGTTCAACACTAACAAAGTTTTCCTTAATATATGCCGGTAATGGTGCGGGAACACCATCGAAATGATCTAATTTATCCTTTTCTTCATAGGAGGTATGGACCTTGTAAATCTGCTCACTTTTCGGATGATGCTGATCAAAACTAAATTCATAATTGACGATACGGAAAATAAGCCAACAGGCACTTATTCCGATGGCAAGCCCAAATACATTTAAAAATGTGAAAAGACGGTTACGCCATAGTTGTCTGAAAATTAATTTAATCGTGCTCATCATCTATAGGTTATTAGGATAAATATCTTGGTTATATATGTGTGTCTTTATACCGAAGTTGTTTCCATAATCACTTGCCCGTCTAGCATGCGGATTACACGGTCAGAAAACTTTGCATCGTGTTCACTATGTGTTACCATGACGATGGTTGTGCCGGCTTCGTTCAATTCAGTCAGGAGTTGCATGACTTCGTTACCATTATTGGAATCGAGGTTACCCGTAGGCTCATCGGCAAGAATCAATTTTGGATTATTCACGACAGCGCGAGCAACGGCCACACGTTGTTGCTGACCTCCGGAGAGCTGTTGTGGAAAGTGATTTCGGCGGTGCATGATCTGGACTTTTTCCAAAACTTCTTCTACACGCTTTTTGCGTTCTGCAGCTGGAACATTGGTATAAACCAGTGGAAGTTCCACGTTTTCAAATACTGTTAGTTCATCGATTAGATTGAAGCTCTGGAATACAAAACCAATGTTATGTTTGCGGAGATCTGAGCGACCACGTTCTTTGAATTTGGCAACTTCAATCTCGTTGAACAGATAGCTTCCTTCATCCAAATCATCCAGCAATCCGATAATATTGAGTAAAGTCGATTTTCCACAGCCCGAAGGACCCATTACAGCAACAAACTCGCCCTCTTTGACATGAATGTTTAGGTTGTTTAATGCGACGGTTTCAACTTCTTCAGTGCGGTAATACTTTTGAAGGTTTGTGATCTTGATCATATTTTTTGTGCTCATGGTTTTTATGTTTTGGATCCTTGGCGATATTGCCTTGGACAGTTATTATTTCTGTTATTAAATTCTGTTTATTTAATTGTTTATTGATCTCTTAAAGTCTTCGTCGGATTGGCTATCGCTGCTTTAAATGCCTGTGAACTGATCGTCAGTAGGGCAATTACAATTGCTGCTACAGCACTGATGACAAAGATGGTCCAGGAAATCTCTACATGATGTGCATAGTTGGTTAACCATTTGCTCATAATCATCCATGCAATAGGAAAGGCAATGATACAGGAGATCGCTATAAGCGTAACAAATTCACGGTTGAGCATTTGGATAAGTCCCGAAACAGAGGCCCCCAGGACTTTACGAATACTGATTTCTTTTGCGCGTTGCTCTGTTGCAAAGGCGGCTAAACCAAACAGGCCTAGGCAGGATATAATGATAGACATCAGTGCAAATACACTGGATAGTTGCTGTACAAAAAGCTCAGCTTTAAACTTATTATTGAAACTATCATCTAAAAATTTATAGTCAAAGGGGAAGCCCGGGTTATTTTTGACGATGACCTTCTCGATTTGTTGAATGGCATCTGGTAAATCTACTCCAGCCTTTGTCTTGATGGTCATGATGCCATTATCTCTATTCATCGGTAGAAATAGCATCGGCTCAGGATCGGCATACACATTGTTATAAACGAAGTTCTTGACGACACCGGCGATGGTGAACTTTTCCTCACCGTAACTGATGATACTACCGGCCACAAGGCCATCTTTTTTGATCAGTTTTGCAAATGCTTCGTTGATGATAACCGAGGTGCTATCACCTACAAAATTTTGATGGAAGTTTCTACCGTCAGAAAGCTTTAGATCCAAAGCTGGAATAAGACCTTCATCAGAACGTAACATGCCAATCAAAATACTAGCATTTGGATCTTTTCCATCCCAGCTAAAACCGGACGTATTGGAGTTGATATTGAGTATACTCATATCACTGACACCGACCTCTTGCACAACTCCTGTTGCCAATAATTGATTTTTAATCAGTGGGAGATGTTTGGCCATATCGCCTTGTAGCGCTGTTGTCAACACCTGACTCTTATCAAATCCGAGATCCCTGTTCTTGTTGTGCTGAATCTGTTGGTAGATAATAATGGTACAGATAATCAAAACGACGGATGCCGTATATTGTAAAATCACCAATCCTTTGCGTACAAGACTTCCGCTTCCGGCTTTTTGCTTCGCACCTTTAATTGTCGTTAGTGGTTTGAATGCGGATAGGAAAAATGCGGGATAGCTACCTGCAAATAGGCCACAGGCAAGGGTAATTACCAACAGAAAAAGGAGGTGTAAAGGTGCCGATAAATTAACCTTCAGCTCTTGGCCTATCATTGCATTGAAAGGACCGATAAAGATGTAAATCAGCAACAAGGCTACCAAGGAAGAGATGGTTGCCAATACGAGCGATTCCCCTAGGAATTGCGTCACTAAAGATTTGCGGCTTGCGCCAACAACTTTACGCATACCCACTTCTTTTGCTCTTTTTTCTGACCTTGCTGTTGCGAGATTCATAAAATTGATGCAGGCAATTAATAGAACAACCCAAGCAATAAAGGTAAATAGACGTATATTTTTAATACCGCCTTCTATTTCATTTCCGCTATTGTCAAATTGGTTGTACGTAATCCAACGTTCCATTGGATAGAGGTAATTTTGTGAGAACGTGACTTCACCATTGGTTTTGCGTTTGACAAAATCCATCATCTGTTTGTTGATCTGGTCAACATTGGCATTATCTTCGACCTGAACCAATGTTTGTACGCCATTGTTTCCCCAGTTTTCCAACCAATCCTGACCAGCTTCAAACTTTTTGAAAGGAATCAGCCATTGAAAATCATAGCTGCTATTTTTGGGTAGGTCCTTGATTACCCCTGCAACAATAAATGGCTCAGTATTGTTTGTTTTGACGGTTTTTCCCAATGCCGGGCGGTTACCAAATAATTTATGGGCAGCTGTTTCTGATAACACGATATTGTTGACCTGATCGAAGGCGGTATTTCGATCACCCTCCAAAAAATCCAAGGAAAGCACATCTGCAATGGAGCCATCGGCATATACCCCTGTCTGAAATATATTATTGTCTCCTACAGAAAATAACATGGGCGAATTCCAGCTCATGCGAACGGCATGCTTAATACCGGGTATTTCTTTTGCTACGCTTTGGGCAAATGGTCCAGGTGTCGATTCGAATACATAAGTAGCACCATCGTAAGTCTGTTTTGATTTGACAACATAGATATTCTTTTTGTTGGCGAAATTATCGTTGTAGCCCAACTGGCTTTCAACCCATAAAAAAATCAACGATGCCGCAGCGATACCGACCGCCAATCCAAAAATATTAAGAAAGCTGTACCCCTTGGTTTTCCAAAGGTTGCGAAGTGCGGTTTTAATAAAGTTTTTAATCATAATTAAGTCGTATGATAAAAGCGGTTATCGAGAGATATGATGTGCTCGATAACCGCTAGGATGTTACTTTTTAATATTTAGCTCTTGCACCTTATCGTAGGTCTCATAGCTCGATACGATAACCTTATCGCCCGGTTGTAGACCTTTGATAACCTCATAATATTCCGGATTTTGTCTTCCTAATTGGATATCGACACGATATGCTGTACTTCCATTTTTATCCAATTTGAAGATCCAGTTACCACCGGTCTGTTGATAAAAACCGCCTTTTGCCAGCAATAACGCTTTGGTTTCATCGCTTAATGCCAAACGTATTTGTAAAGTCTGTCCACGGCGGATCCCTTTGGGAACATCATTGATAAACTCCATGTCAACCTGGAATCGGCCATTGGTGACTTGTGTATAGACTTTCTTGATACGGAGTTTGTAGGTTTTTTCACCGATAGAAAACTCCCCTTGTAGATCTGGGAAAATACGGTTGATATAATGTTCATCGATGTCAGCGCGCACTTTGAATCCTGTTAAGACGTCGATTTGTCCCAATCGTTCCCCGGCGTTTTTATTTTGCCCGATCTCTGCATCGAAGGCGGTCAATTGCCCGTCAACAGGTGCCCTAACAATCAAGTCGCCAATTTTCCTTTTCATCAGTTCCAATGCACTCTGAGTGCGTTGGTAAGTTTGTTTGTCCTGATTGGTTTTTTGTGCATTGGAGATTTCGTCCTGTTTCAGGATCTGTTTGGTCAAGTTGACCCGTTCTTTTTGATAGTTGTATTCGTTCTTTGATTTTTCGAACTCTTGTGTACCAATGGCTTTTTCGTTAAGTAATTTTCTGTTTAGATTATAGATCCGCTCCGCTTCCCGATAGGCCTGTTCTACATCAGCCATTTGGTTGCGGTTGTTAATTGATGCTTGTTGTGCATTGGTCTGCGCAATTTGTGACTGTGTCAATAGATTGAGCACTTGCGTTTCTTGTTGTACCAGGGTAAGCTCCTGATCGGTATTGGAAAGACGCATGATTGCATCCCCTTTTTTTAAGATAGCCCCGTCTTCTACAAATTTTTCTTCGACGCGTCCGCCAACAGAAGCATCGAGGTATATACTACTAATAGGAAGCACGGTGCCATTTATCGGGATAAATTCTTGAAAGTTTCCATTTTTTATTTCGACAATAGAGATGCGGTCAGCTTCAACATTCAGTTTGCTTTTGCCGGAGGTAAAATAGAAACTGGCACTGATTAAGCCAGCTAAGCCAGCAACCCCCACAATAGTCATGATACGTTTGCTATTCCACTTCTTCTTTTCTAAAGGTCTGTCCATAATTTAATATCAATTTTGTATGTAACTATGAAAGCTGTGCCAATAATTTAATTTACTGATTTATAGTTGTTTATTTTGTTTTGTTTGGCGCTCGGTGTTCGATAGCGGACACTTCTTGTACGAAGACGTACAACTGGAAGTTTTTCGCTGTTTATTGTGGCAACTGAAGTGCTTTGAGCAAATATAACCACAGGTTGTGGTAAGGTACGTTAGTTCTATTGGAGTACACATTGATTTATGTATAGTTTATTAAGTTGCAACGGATAAGAATCTTCAATTTAAATATATCAATTCTCTTAATTTGCACGGAACTAATACGGACTTTATAGGGACCTTATTCGGACCTCATGCGGATGAAAGCGAATAAAAACCGAAGAAACTCCGATGTATATCCATTGAATAAACGAATAAATACTGAACTTGATTTCCATCATGTTCCTACTTATACTCTTGTGGATTTTTATTGTCCAACTACGCACACCGACTGTTCATTAATGAACATTTTTGAAAATATGTTTTTTGTATCTGTTTGATAGTTAGTGTTTTTGTTGTTTGGCATGGCGATGGTCAGCAAGAAAATAAAAACTGGATATGAAGAGAGTTTATATATATAGTACATTATGCTTTTTATTGAGTTATGCTAAGGCAGGGGCGCAACAGACGGAGCAGCAACTAACGGAAAGAGTGTCGGGGACAGCAACAATTGCAGCGGTCGACGATAAACAAATTGCCAAGCGGAGCTTAGCTGAGTGTATCCAGTTGGCCATAAAGGCCAATCCAACCTTATTGCAGAATGAACTCGATGTGAAGCGTGCTGAGGTGAATTTGGCACAGGCTAAAGCGAATAGACTTCCCGATGTCGATGCGAGCCTACAACATAGCCTGACCTCAGGTAGATCGCAGGATAACTCGACCCTTCAATATATTTCATCCAACAACTCAACAGGGAATTTTTCTTTGGGAGCCAGCCTGCCGTTATTTAGAGGGTTTCGTCTATTTAACGAAATTCGGATGCGTGCTGATGCAAAGACAGCTGGTAAATTGACTTTTGATACGCAGATTAATAACCTAAAACTAGATGTTATTACCGCTTATATTCAAAGTTTGACTGCCCAGGATATATTGCGGCAATCCGAAATGCAGACTGAAGTAACCCGAGAGCAGGTCAGACGTGCGGAGAGCATGCATAAGGAAGGCGCAATTAACCCTGGGGATTATTTTGATTTGAAAGGACAACTGGCAAATGATGTCAACACGATTGAAAATAATCGTCAGTTACTATACAGTAGCCGGGTGAAACTGGCGGCCTTATTGAATATGGCGGAAAATCAATTAGGGGAATTGGACAATATCGGAATAAATGAGACAGGACAGCGTTTGGATGAGAAGCAATTATATGATATGGCTGTCGACCAATTGCCTGATATTAAAGCTTTGGATTATCGGATAAAAGTGGCGGAGCGGGATATTAAGATTGCGAAATCATACTATTACCCGTCTTTGAGTCTGAGCGCTGGCTTAGGATCAAATTATTCAAAATTGGGGATTCAAGGAACGTATTGGTCCCAAATGCGTAATAACGTGGGAAAATCTATTTCTCTAAATCTCTCAATTCCCATTTTTAATCATTTGCAAGTATATAACAACGTCCGCCTGGCAAAATTAGATCTACAAGCTGCTAAATTTCAGAAAGAGATCCAACAAAATGTTTTACGGTCGGCGACGTCCAATGCGGTTTTTAATTTGCAGAACGCAAGTAACATGATTACACAATTACGTAGTCAAAATGAAAACTACGCGGAGTCTTTTCGCATAGCCAAAGTCGTTTTCGAATTGGGAAACAGTAATTCAGTGATTTTTTTGACCGCAAAAACGAAATTCGACAACAGTCAGATTCAATTGGTCGTCAAGCAGTATGAATGGCTGCTGCAAAAATATATCAATGATTATTACGCAGGCTCATTGAATTTATAATTATCTTAGTATCTTCAATGAAGTCAGTAAGTATGAAAAAAGCATCTATTTTAGTCGTTGATGATGACCAGGATTTATTAACTGCGGCAAGAATCTTGCTTAAACCTAAAGTTAGTCATATTCAAGTTGAACCCAATCCGGAGAACTTAATCGCACATCTGGAGAAGACACCTTATGATCTGGTACTTTTAGATATGAATTTTAAAAGTACAATTAATACTGGTAATGAGGGATTATATTGGTTGTCCCGGGTTAAAGAAAAGTTTCCACAGGTACATGTCATTATGATTACCGCTTATGGAGCTGTAGATCTCGCTGTAAAATCGCTGAAACAGGGGGCGTCAGATTTTGTCGTGAAACCCTGGGAAAATGAGCATTTATTGGCGACGATCGAAAGCACGCTTGCTGAATCAAAAAACAAAGAAAAGAAAAGTAAAAGTTCCCTGCTCAGTAGTGCGAACAGTCCTGATTTGATTGGTAACTCTGTTGTTATGGACGAACTGCAATATAAATTGGAGAAAATAGCGCCGACAGATGCAAATATTTTAATATTAGGTGAAAATGGGACAGGGAAAGACCTCATTGCTCAAGCCATTCAGCGAAGATCCTTGCGTTCAGATCGGACTTATGTCAAGGTCGATGTCGGGGCGCTGACAGAAACATTGTTTGAAAGTGAGCTTTTCGGTTATAAAAAGGGGGCATTTACGGATGCACGTGAAGACCGTCAAGGGCGATTTGAAGCGGCAAATGGAGGGACATTGTTCCTCGACGAAATTGGAAATATCTCTTTGCAGCAACAAGCTAAATTGTTGACCGTACTCCAGAATAGACAGGTGACACCGTTGGGTTCCTATCAACCGATCCCGGTGGATATTCGCTTAATCTCAGCAACCAATGTGCCGTTGAAACAGCTTGCAGATGAAAGCCGTTTTCGAAAAGACTTAATTTATCGGATCAATACCGTGGAAATTCAGGTACCACCATTGCGTGAACGGGGAGAGGATATCAAGCTATTGGCTGATCATTTTCTCGATATCTATTCGAAAAAATACAATAAACGGATTGAAGGCTTTGAACCGGATGCGGTTAAAAAAATGTGCGCATATCATTTTCCGGGCAACGTCCGGGAACTTCAATACAGCATCGAGCGTGCTGTTATTATGGCAGATCAGCTTAGTATCGCCGGAAATGACCTTTTCTTCTCACCGATCGAACAGCAAGTAGATAACCACGTTGTTGAAACTAGCGCTAGCAGTCAAAATTTGGAAGAATTGGAACGTAAAGCAATCAAATCTGCGATTGAGCGTTACAACGGAAATATCAGTAAGGCAGCAAAGGAATTGGGACTGACAAGAGCTGCGCTTTATAGACGTTTGGAGAAATATGATATTTAGTCGATGAGGCACGGAAAAATCTTAAATGCGATCAAGATTATATTACTGTTGATAGCTGCTCTTGTGAGTGCTTATTTTCTACTAAAACGTGAATACGTACAGGCGGCTTTGATCTTCTGTGTGATGCTTTACCTGGGTTTTAACCTATATGCACAATATAATTTTTTGGCCAAGCAGTTGATTGAATTTTCCGAAGCGGTCAAATACCGTGATTTTACCAGACGTTTTTTGGTGAAAAACACAAAATCAGTAGAAGGAAAGCTTTTCCTTGCCTTTAATCAGATCAACGAAACATATAAGGAGATCAGTATTAAGCAGGAAATTCAGCATCAATACCTGGACCGTGTGATCAATATGCTGAATTCGGCGATTATCTTTTATGAGATGGATAGCGGTAAGGTCATGTGGGTGAATGATGCTTTCAAGCAGCTATTTCATTTGCCACATCTTGGAAACATCACGGGACTGAAGAAAAAAAACAATGATCTTTATGAAAAAACCATGTTACTTGAAAACGGACAGCAGCAGATGGAGTCCGTTCAGTCAAGTAAAGGGAAGATTAAATTATTGATTCAAAGCTCAAGCTTTGAGACACAGGATGCTTTGTTTCGCATTGTTGTATACCAAAATATCAATGAAGCAATTGATGAAACTGAGACAAAGGCATGGCACAAATTATTGCGCGTACTGACGCATGAAATTATGAATTCCATTGCTCCGATCAGCTCACTGGCTGAAACCTTAAACGGTCGTTTGGACCATTTCAAAGGAACTGAAGATATTGATGATCTAAAAACAGGCATTTCCACCATCAAACGTCGTAGCGAAGGACTTTTGCATTTTGCGAAGAGTTATCGCATGATCAATAAAGTCGATCAGCCTCAGCTAGCACCGATTCAAATTTCACAGCTGTTTGAACATATCTATCAACTGCTTGAACCAACCTTGATCCAGAAAAATATTGATGTCGATATTATCCTAAAAAATACAAGGCTTATTTTATCTGCCGACGTCAATTTGATCGAACAGGTTATTATTAACTTAATGTTGAATGCGATAGATGCGGTTAAAAATAGGGAAGAAGCCTATATTAGTTTATCTGCTCTTGAAGTGGACGGCAAGGTGCAGATTAGGATTGAAGATAACGGGGCAGGAATTCCTGCCGATCTTCAGGAGCAGATCTTTACACCATTTTTTACAACAAAGAAGACGGGTACAGGAGTCGGCTTGACCCTAAGTAAACAGATCATGCTTTTGCACAAGGGTACTATTTTCCTCAATAGTACGGAAGGAAAAGGGAGTGTTTTTGTTCTCCAGTTTTAAAGATATTATGTAGCCTAGCTAATTTAACCGTATGTATTCAGTGGAATTAAACCTGATGTTCCATGTGAAAAATCATAAAATTTAGCGATGTTTGCAGCGAAATGAACTACATGCTTAAGTATTGGCGGCATTATTTTGTATCCCATAGTCGCCATGGGACCCATTCTCCTTTTGTTTATAAATTGGTAGACGAAGTGATCTATCAAAAGACATCCAAGGAGAGCGTTTCGGAATTACCGCAAACTATTCAAAACGGAAGCAAGGTAGAGCAGAAAAAGTATGCATTAATCGATCGGTTATTAAACACATTCGCTTACGACAATTTTAGTTATTGGGCCGATCGTCCGATCGAAAGTTATCAGAGTCTTCTGCAGGACCAATGCGGAAGCTATGCGTACCGACATATTTATTATATCGACCTGGACGATCTTGACCTGAATTTTTTGGGAAATGTTGGCGATCGAGATCTATTGATTATAAACGAACCCCATGTGTCAGCGAAAAGGGAAGCCTACTGGAACAAGCTGAAACAGGATAATCGTGTTGTGGTTACCATAGATCTATACCGAATTGGGTTGGTTTACTTTAGAAAAGAACAACGAAAAGAGCATTTTCTGATACGATTTTAGGCTACTGTTTCGACCATTTTTTGGCTGTCGATAGGCAGTCATGGGCCACGTTCCCTAAGGCATTAAATATTTTATCTGAAGTTTAAGGATACAGGAGAGGAGAGCGAAGAGGAACAGGTAGCTGTCATTCGGCAAGAATAAACAAGGGCATCCATATATTTATGGATGCTTTTGTTTATTAAAAAGCTTCACTTAGGGACAGATAGAAACCCGATTGTCGTTTTTCTCCAGGTCTTTGTTCGCCAAAGGAATAATCAAAGCGTATGCTGCTATTGTGTTCGAGACTAAAGAAATATCTTAAGCCACCGCCATAACTTGCGACATATCGGCTGCTATTTTCCTTTGAAAAGGTTGATCCTAGCCCTGAAAAACCAACAATACCAAAGCGTGGATGAAAGCGATAACGCAGTTCAGCTTGGGAGGCAAGGTAATTCTTGTCCCGGTAACGTCCGAGGTAATATCCGCGCATCATCATGTCTCCACCGAGCTCACGGTAGTTGTAAAATGGGACGGTTTTTCCAAATGTGGAACGAAAGATTCCTTGCAGGGCCAGTGTGACTTGGTTGTGCAGGGGAATAAAGCCACGCAGATCCACGTCGAGGTTTGCCCCCGTAAAATCAGTACTTGTCCATAACTTTGGAGCATAGGCCAGTCGCAATTTAGCATAATACCCCCTTGTTGTATAAGAAACGTTATCCCTATTGTCAAACAATTGCGAAATACCTACAAGTAGCTGTTGCCCGCCATGCTTTCCAATAAGATCGGAATGATTGAAAATACGATCGGCACTATCGCTACGAATGGTGAAGTTGTCGTATTGAATGTTGATGCCCGAATAGAGGTTGTTGCTGATTTTTTTCTCAGCTTCGAGTTTGACGCGAAATAATTTTTGATCAATGCGTTCTTCATCTGCCTTCCAGGTGTCCATACCGACGCCATAATAGTTAAAGGGCCAATTACGGTAACGCATTTCACTAATCAGATGGTAGTCGTTGTTTTTAGTCCAAAGATCTGTCTGCAGTTTGAAATTGGACTGACTATTGGATGTAAAGGTTCCCATGACCATGACCGTGGAGGTGCGGATTTTGGGATCAGATTTGTCCAGATAAAAATTATAAGCGCTCGCCAGGCCGTATTCAACGCCCGTTTCCTGCGCATAACCAACGGCCGGTAAAACCATAAAACTACCGGAACGTGTAGAATCTCTTTCAGCGGAAAGAAATTTTTTACTCAATTTTTGAATAATATTTTGAGCTTTCAATTCGGCCGATCCCATTAAAAGTACCGTAAATAGTACGGAGTATCGGGTAAGTTTTGAAAGTGATTGCGGTAAAATTTGCATGCCCAAAGATAGTATATTAGCCAAATAACCAAAACAGGTAAATATGCAATCAAAAATTATTGTGCTGCATATCAGTATAATTGCCAAAAACTGTCTTTTTTTTTTGACAAATATTTTTGTAAAGTGAGTTTTGTGTCTATCTTTGCATCAGCAAACAAGGGAACAACGGTTCAAAACAACGAAAGTTTGCTTAGTTCTTTAAATGAAAAAAAATAAAAAATAAACTTGCAGAAATCAAAAGTAAATTCGATATTTGCACTCGCTGAAAAGGTAGAAATACTTGGTCAGACGTTGATAGAATGTAAGTTTAAATAAAGATATTAGAAGCCTCTTTAGCTCAGCTGGTAGAGCAACTGACTTGTAATCAGTAGGTCATTGGTTCGATTCCGATAAGAGGCTCTAAATGTAACAAAAGTTACAGGTCTGGAGGGGTTCCAGAGCGGTCAAATGGGACGGACTGTAAATCCGTTGCTTCGGCTTCGAAGGTTCGAATCCTTCTCCCTCCACACTTTATTTTAATTAGGGTGTTAGATTTACTCTAGTTTCTAATTATTAAGCGGAAGTAGCTCAGTTGGTAGAGCGATAGCCTTCCAAGCTATAGGTCGCGAGTTCGAACCTCGTCTTCCGCTCAAATTTTTCAAGTATTAAATTTAGTCTCTATCTTCTTTGATAATAATGTATCTAAAGGTGGGGGCATTAATACGTAAATAAGGTTTTTTAGTAAGCCGAAGTAGCTCAGGGGTAGAGCACTTCCTTGGTAAGGAAGAGGTCGTGGGTTCAAATCCCATCTTTGGCTCGTACTTGTGTAAAAGTTAAGCAAGAGTATATAACAAATAGAAATAATTTATAATTACTAATTCGCATAAACATGGCAAAAGAGAAATTTGACCGTAGTAAACCACACTTAAACATTGGTACTATCGGTCACGTTGACCACGGTAAAACTACAACTACAGCTGCTATCACTAAAGTATTGGCTGATAAAGGTTTGTCAGAAGCTCGTTCATTTGATTCAATTGACTCTGCTCCTGAAGAAAAAGAGCGTGGTATCACAATCAATACTGCACACGTAGAATATTCTACAGCTAACCGTCACTATGCACACGTTGACTGTCCAGGTCACGCTGACTACGTTAAGAACATGGTAACTGGTGCTGCTCAAATGGACGGTGCTATCATCGTAGTTGCTGCGACTGATGGTCCTATGCCTCAAACTCGTGAGCACATCTTGTTGGCTCGCCAAGTAGGTGTTCCTGCGTTAGTAGTATTCATGAACAAAACTGACTTAGTTGATGACCCTGAGTTGTTAGACTTAGTTGAAATGGAAGTTCGTGAGTTATTATCATTCTACGAATTCCCTGGTGATGATATCCCTGTAATCAAAGGTTCTGCTTTAGGTGCATTGAACGGTGAGCCTGAGTGGGTTGAGAAAATCATGGAATTAATGGATGCTGTAGATAACTACATTCCAATTCCTCCACGTTTGACTGACTTACCTTTCTTGATGCCAGTAGAAGACGTATTCTCGATCACAGGTCGTGGTACAGTTGCTACAGGTCGTATCGAAAGAGGTGTAATCAACTCTGGTGATCCAGTTGAGATCTTAGGTATGGGTGCTGAGAACTTGAAATCTACAGTAACAGGTGTTGAGATGTTCCGTAAAATCTTAGATTACGGTGAGGCTGGTGATAACGTAGGTTTATTGTTACGTGGTATTGAGAAAACTGATATCAAACGTGGTATGGTTATCTGTAAACCAGGTTCAGTAACTCCTCACGATCATTTCAAAGCTGAGGTTTACGTATTGTCAAAAGCTGAAGGTGGTCGTCACACTCCATTCTTCAACAAATACCGTCCTCAATTCTATTTCCGTACAACTGACGTAACTGGAGAGATCTCTTTACCAGAAGGTACTGAAATGGTTATGCCAGGTGATAACGTTACAATCAGCGTGAAATTAATTTCTGCTATTGCAATGGAAAAAGGTCTACGTTTCGCTATCCGTGAGGGTGGTCGTACAGTAGGTGCTGGTCAGGTAACTGAAATTATCTAGTCTTTAATAAAGATTTAGAATCACATAGAATAAGCTAATCGACTGAGGTTGATTAGCTTATTTTTTCGATAAGCGATTTATCGGATTAAAATAAAAAAAAGTAAAAAAAGATTTGCAGAAAGTGGTTTAAAACACTATATTTGCATCACAAAATAAGAATACACGGGCATAGTTTAAAGGTAGAACGAAGGTCTCCAAAACCTTTGGTCTGGGTTCGAGTCCTGGTGCCCGTGCTTATAAAAACAGATAAACTAAAATGGCAAAAGTACTTGATTTTTTTAAAGACTCTTATGTAGAGATCACTGAGAAAGTGACTTGGCCTACATGGTCTCAGTTACAAAGTTCAGCTGTTATTGTGCTTGTTGCGTCTCTTCTTATTGCATTGGTTGTCTTTGTAATGGATAAAGCTTCAAGTGTAGGGTTAGAATTCTTGTACGGTATTGCTTCTTAATTTTTCAATCGTATTTATTTATGGCAGATCAAGGTTTAAAGTGGTACGTAGTTCGTGCTGTAAGTGGTAAAGAAAAGAAAGTAAAGCAATATATTGATGCCGAAGTTAGCCGTTTAGGTATTGAGCACTTGATTCCTCAGGTGTTGATTCCAATGGAAAAATACTACTTGATGCGCGATGGAAAGAAAGTTGCTAAAGAACGTAACTACTACCCTGGTTATGTTTTATTGGAAGCAGCTCTTGACGGTGAGTTGGAGCACATCATCAAAAATATCAATAGCGTCATTGGTTTCTTGGGAGATAAAGCTGGTAATGCTGTCCCTTTACGCCAAGCAGAAGTGAATCGTATCTTAGGTAAAGTGGATGAAATGGCAGAACAAGGTGAAACCATTAACGTTCCTTACTATGTGGGTGAAACAGTGAAAGTAAACGATGGTCCTTTCAACGGATTTACTGGAGAGATCGAAGAAGTCCACGAAGATAAAAAGAAATTAATCGTCATGGTGAAAGTCTTCGGTCGTAAGACTCCACTTGAACTGAACTACATGCAAGTAGAAAAAGAGTAAGATTAGTAATTAACGATAGAGAAAAGCTTTTCATGAAAATTGGAAGGCTTTTTTTTGTATCTTACCATAAATGAAAAGGCCAGGTATTTATCTATTCGCATTGTTTTATGTGCTGACATTGTTGAGCTGTGCAAATGTCGAGAAGTATAATCGATTTATCGAGACTCCCCTGGCAGTGGAAGCTATGCAGCAAGATATCAACTATGTTGAGCGTAACTTATGGAAAATGCATCCGGACCTTTTTTTGTATATAGGGGAAGATCAATTAAAGACTAAGTTTGATAGCCTCCGTTCTACGATCCGCCAACCCTTACTGCCCAACCAGTTTCAGCTGGCATTAGCAGCTGTTCTGTCTCAAGTTCGGCAGGGACATATGACCTTAAGCCCACTTATTTCCAAATTTGACCCGAAAGGTAAGGATAAAGTACGTTACCAAAAAAGTAAGGGCCCCTTCTCACAATTGGGATTTCATTGGCAAGAAAATACATTGTATCTTTCAAAAAATGGAACGGCAGATTCAACGCTGATTGTCGGTTCAAAAATTCTAGCTATTGAAGGGATACAGCCTCAAAATTTGTACACAAAATATCGCCCAAGCTTTACCTCGGATGGGTATAATACAACATTTATAGATCAGGCTTTTGAACGTTTATTACCGCGGTATTACCAATTGGAATTGGGGTATCGAGATTCTATTGCTGTGGTGTTTTCTCGTGCTGATAGTACGTATGAGCGGTTTGTTGTCAGAAGATTTGAAGCACCTGAACAGAAGGGAAAGGTCGGGACAAGCCATGCGGCTACGGAAAAACCGAATAAAAAGCCTTCGGAAAAGAAGGATAAGCCAATCGAAAAGAAGTCCGATACGAAAAAGCAGCGCAAGATATTCGGCTATAATACCAATCTAAAAAGAATGAGCAAACAGCTCTCTTTCCCTGTCAAAGGCGATAGCAGTATTGCTTTATTGAAGGTGGTCGATTTTTCCTATGGGCGTCCAAAAAAAGCCTATAGAAGGATTTTTGATCGACTGGAGCTTAATTCGGTTCAATACCTGATCTTGGATCTTCGTGGCAATCTGGGCGGACGTTTGTCCGATGTTCGTGAACTATATAGCTATCTGGTAGAAGCGGATAAATTCCAGTTTGTTCAGCCGGCAGTGATCAGCTCAAAGTTCAACTTGCCGTTTTATCAGGTAAAAGGATTGCCAGGCTGGTCTTATCCCGTTTTATCACCATTTATTATACCAAGTGCTGTAGTATCTTGGGCAAAGACGTTTTCCAAAGATGGGATAAATTATACCCATCTTACGGGAAGCAAAATTGAAAAATCAAAGGCGAATCGCTATCGCGGTGATTTATTTGTATTGATCGATGGCGGGACTTTTTCTGCAGCGAGTTTGATTGCTACAAATCTGAAAGTTGGGAAACGTGCTGTTTTCTTTGGTGAAGAGACTGGCGGGGCTGCTAGTGGTACTGTTGCGGGAGTTCTTCCTGTACTGAAACTGCCAAACTCCCATTTAAGGTGGCGCTTTGGCTTAATGGACGTGAAGCCTTATTATCATGTAAGCGAAGCTGGACGGGGTGTTATGCCGGATGTTTCCATTGTACGAAATGTTGATGATGTATTCAAAGGGAAAGATCCGGTATTGGATAAGGTGTTGAAGATTATTAAAAGGCAGTAGAGCTGATGTGACTTCGTTAAAACCGATTTTTTTAGCCTTAATTTTTAGAAAAGTGCTAAGATTATTTTTTTGTAATAGGATGTCGGATCTAGGTAGGGATAAAAAAAACATAAATTCCTGAAAAATTAAAAGTTAGATACTTGCAGGATTCAAATCTTCTTATTAACTTTGCACCTCGGTTGGGGTGTTACGTCCTGGCCGATGAATGTTACGTTATTTGCTTCCAACTTACTAACAGACATTTAACAAAATTAAATTCAAAACAAAATGGCAAAAGAAGTCAGTGCGTTAGTAAAATTACAAGTTAAGGGCGGAGCTGCGAATCCTTCACCTCCAGTAGGACCTGCATTAGGTGCTAAAGGTGTGAATATCATGGATTTCTGTAAGCAGTTTAACGCTCGTACGCAAGACAAACCAGGTCAAGTATTACCTGTTGTCATTACAGTTTACGCTGATAAATCATTCGATTTTATCATCAAGACTCCACCGGTAGCAGTTCAGTTGAAAGACGCTGCTAAATTAAAAAGTGGATCTGGCGAGCCTAACCGTAAAAAAGTTGCGGCTATCACTTGGGAACAAGTTGAGACAATCGCTAAAGATAAAATGCCTGATTTAAATGCATTTACTGTAGAGGCTGCTATGAGAATGGTAGCTGGTACAGCACGTAGTATGGGTATTACTGTATCAGGTAATGCTCCTTGGAACAATTAATTAAGAAATCAATTTAAGAAAAGTGGCTAGATTAACAAAAAATCAAAAAGCGGCACTATCCAAAATTGAAGCTGGTAAAGCATACTCTTTGAAAGAAGCTTCGGCTTTAGTTAAAGAAATCTCATTGACCAAATTTGATGCTTCTGTGGATATCGACGTTCGTTTGGGCGTAGATCCTCGTAAAGCAAATCAAATGGTTCGTGGTATTGCAACATTACCTCACGGTACTGGTAAAACTGTTCGTGTTTTAGTTTTATGTACTCCTGATAAGGAAGAAGAAGCTAAAGCGGCAGGTGCAGACTACGTAGGTTTAGATGATTACATCAGCAAAATTGAAGGTGGTTGGACTGACGTTGATATCATTATTACTATGCCTAGTGTTATGGCTAAAGTTGGTAAATTGGGTCGTATTTTAGGTCCAAGAAACTTGATGCCTAACCCTAAAACTGGTACAGTTACAACAGAAGTTGGTAAAGCTGTAACAGATGTAAAAGGTGGTAAGATCGATTTCAAAGTTGACAAAACCGGTATCATCCATACTTCTATTGGTAAAGCGTCGTTCGATGCAGATAAGATATATGATAACGCACTAGAGGTATTACAAACTCTAGCTCGTTTGAAACCATCTGCAGCTAAAGGAACTTACTTTAAAAGTATTCACATTTCCTCAACTATGAGTCCTGGTATTCATATTGAGACTAAATCAGTAGCAGGTATTTAATCATGAGAAAAGAAGAAAAACAAGAAATTGTTCTAGCTTTGGCCGAACAGATTAAATCTTACGGTAACTTCTACATTACCGATACTGCTGAATTGTCAGTTGAAAAAGTGAATAACATTCGTCGTAAATGTTTTGAACAAGGCATCGAAATTAAAGCTGTAAAAAACACTTTAATCAAGAAAGCATTAATCGAAGCTGGTGTTGATGAAGAAGAAATCTTTGGAACGCTTAAAGGAGCGTCTACAATGATGTTTTCAGAAGTCGCTAACGCACCTGCGAAATTAATCAAAGAATTGCGTAAATCAGGTGAAAAACCGTTGTTAAAAGCGGCTTTCATTGAAGCAACTGCATTCGTTGGAGATAATCAATTAACTGCATTAGTTAATCTTAAATCTAAAAACGAGCTTATTGCGGATGTTATCGCAGCCTTGGAATCTCCTGCGAAAAATGTTATTTCAGCTCTTCAATCAGGAGGAAATACTGTTGCAGGTTTAGTAAAAGCTTTAGAAGAAAGAGGTTAACGAATCCTCTAGAACAGAAACATTCGTTACAATTTAATTAACAATTTTTATAAAGTACATTCAAAAATTCAAAATAAAATGGCAGATTTAAAACAACTTGCTGAACAGTTAGTTAACTTAACAGTAAAAGAAGTTAAAGAATTAGCTGATATCTTAAAAGACGAGTATGGCATCGAGCCTGCTGCTGCTGCTGTTGCTGTAGCTGCTGCTCCAGCTGAAGGTGGTGCTGCTGCTGCAGAAGAGAAAACTTCATTTGACGTTATCTTGAAAGAAGCTGGTGGTCAAAAATTAGCTGTAGTTAAATTGGTTAAAGATTTAGCTGGATTAGGCTTGAAAGAAGCTAAAGATTTAGTTGACGGAGCACCTAAAGAATTAAAAGCTGGTGTATCTAAAGACGAAGCAGAAGCTTTGAAAAAACAATTAGAAGAAGCTGGTGCTGTTGTTGAGATTAAATAATCTCAACTAATTAGCCCGAAAAGGTTTAGACTCTGACGATTTTTCGTCAGAGTCTATTCCTATTTATATCAATACGCCACTATGCTGTGTATATGCTGGGCACAGTGGACACGTGGTTTACAGCATAAATGTAAGCGCAGTTTTTTTAAAACTAAAATTCATATTCCCTTGGCAAACAATAATATTCAACAAGAAAGAATAAACTTTGCAACAAGTAAGAAAGTATTGGAATATCCAGATTTCTTAGATGTGCAATTGGAATCTTTCAAGGAGTTTTTTCAATTAGAAACTACTTCTGACAACCGCCATCAGGAAGGGCTGTTCAAGGTATTCTCGGAAAACTTCCCTATTTCTGATTCAAGAAACATTTTTGTGCTAGAGTTTTTGGATTATTTCATTGATCCACCACGTTATGATATCCAAGAGTGTATCGAACGCGGCTTGACTTATAGCGTTCCTTTAAAGGCTAAGTTAAAGTTATCTTGTAATGATGAAGAACACGAAGATTTCGAAACTATTGTTCAGGATGTATATTTAGGGACTATCCCTTATATGACTCCTAAAGGTACTTTCGTGGTAAATGGTGCAGAGCGTGTCATCGTATCGCAATTACACCGTTCACCGGGCGTTTTCTTTGGTCAAAGTAGACACACAAATGGTACTAAACTTTATTCTGCAAGGGTAATTCCTTTCAAAGGATCTTGGATCGAATTCGCGACAGACGTAAACAACGTTATGTATGCTTATATCGACCGTAAAAAGAAATTCCCAGTAACTACCTTATTGCGTGCTATCGGTTACGATTCGGATAAAGATATCTTAGAATTGTTTGACCTAGCTGATGAAGTAAAAGTTAGTAAATCTGGTCTTAAAAAATATGTTGGCCGTCGTCTTGCGGCTAGGGTATTAAAAAAATGGGTAGAAGATTTCGTAGATGAGGATACTGGTGAAGTGGTATCTATCGACCGTAATGAAATTATCCTTGAACGTGAAACTGTTCTAGAAGAAGATCACATTGATCTGATCATCGAAGCTGGTGTTAAGTCTATTATCTTAGCCAAAGACGATGAGTCAAATAATGCCGATTATTCTATTATATATAATACTTTACAAAAAGATACCTCCAATTCAGAAAAAGAAGCGGTAGAGCATATCTATCGTCAATTGCGTAACGCTGAACCACCAGATGAGGAAACTGCTCGTGGTATCATTGACCGTTTATTCTTTTCTGATAAACGTTATGATTTGGGTGATGTAGGTCGTTACCGTATCAACCGTAAGTTGAAATTGGGTACTCCTGATGACACGAAAGTCCTGACACGTGAAGATATCATCGCAATCGTTAAGTATTTGATCAACTTGATCAATTCCAAAGCCGAGGTGGATGATATTGACCACTTATCAAACCGTCGTGTACGTACTGTAGGTGAACAATTATATGCTCAATTTGGTGTAGGTCTATCTCGTATGGCGCGTACAATCCGCGAACGTATGAATATTCGCGACAACGAAGTGTTTACACCAACAGATTTGATTAATGCACGTACTCTTTCATCTGTAATCAATTCTTTCTTTGGTACAAACCAGTTGTCTCAGTTCATGGACCAAACTAACCCTCTTGCTGAGATCACGCATAAGCGTCGTTTGTCAGCTTTAGGTCCAGGTGGTCTTTCCCGTGAGCGCGCAGGTTTCGAGGTTCGTGACGTTCACTATACACACTATGGTCGTCTTTGTACAATCGAAACACCAGAGGGACCAAATATCGGTTTGATCTCCTCATTGGCTGTACACGCGAAAATCAACCACTTAGGATTTATTGAAACTCCTTACCGTAAGGTTAAAGATGGGGTTGTTGTGGTCGATGAACCTGTAGTATACTTATCTGCTGAGGATGAAGATGGTAAAACAATTGCACAAGCGAATGCTTTGTATGATGACAAAGGTAATTTCGAAGATGCGAAAGTGAAAGCCAGATATGAGGGTGACTTCCCAATTATCGAGCCTAATATGCTTGATTATATGGACGTTGCTCCAAACCAAATTACCTCTATTGCGGCTTCGTTGATTCCTTTCTTGGAACACGATGATGCCAACCGTGCATTGATGGGATCGAACATGCAACGTCAGGCTGTGCCTGTATTGCGTCCACAAGCTCCTATCGTAGGTACTGGTCTTGAAGGTCGTGTTGCAAAAGATTCACGTACCTTGATCAATGCCGAAGGTCATGGCGTAGTAGAATATGTAGATGCTGATGAAATTAAGATCCGTTACGACAGAAACGACGATGATCGTCTTGTATCATTCGATGATGATGTCAAAACGTATAAATTGATCAAATTCAAGAAAACCAACCAAAATACATGTATGAACTTGAAGCCTATCGTTAAGAAAGGTCAACGAGTTGAACCAGGACAGGTATTATGTGAAGGTTATGCGACTGAAAATGGTGAATTGGCATTAGGTCGTAACTTGAAAGTAGCGTTCATGCCTTGGCAAGGATATAACTTTGAGGATGCGATCGTAATTTCTGAGCGTGTAGCGAAAGAAGACTGGTTTACTTCTCTTCACATCGAAGAATTCGAACTTGAAGTTCGTGATACGAAACGTGGTGAAGAAGAGTTAACAGCTGATATTCCTAACGTATCTGAAGAAGCGACAAAAGATTTGGACGAAAACGGTATTATCCGTATCGGAGCTGAAGTTGGTGGCGGTGATATCTTAATTGGTAAAATCACACCTAAAGGTGAATCTGATCCTTCTCCAGAAGAGAAATTGTTACGTGCAATCTTCGGTGACAAAGCTGGTGACGTGAAAGATGCTTCATTGAAAACTCCGCCTTCATTAAAAGGTGTTGTTATCGATACGAAGTTATTCTCGCGTGCGAAGAAAATGTCTAAAGAGGTTGAACGTAAAACTTTAGAGAAACTAGAGGTTGCTCACGATAGAGCAGTTAAATCATTGAAAGACCGCTTGGTTGAAAAATTATTCACTGTAGTGAATGGTAAAACTAGCCAAGGGGTATACAATGTCTATAAAGAGTTGTTGGTTGCTAAGGGAGCTAAGTTTACACAAAAAATTCTAGCTGAATTAGATTACAACAACATCAACCCAATGGGATGGACAACTGACGAAGATAAAAACGAGTTGATCAAAATGGCCCTTCATAATTACAACATTAAAATTAATGAAGAGTTAGGTTCGTTTAAACGTGATAAATTCGCAGTATCTGTCGGTGATGAACTTCCATCAGGAATTGTGCAGATGGCTAAGGTTTACGTTGCTAAAAAACGTAAGTTGAAAGTAGGGGATAAGATGGCCGGTCGTCACGGTAACAAAGGTATCGTTGCACGTATTGTACGTGATGAGGATATGCCATTCTTAGAAGATGGTACACCAGTTGATATCGTGTTGAACCCACTCGGGGTACCTTCACGGATGAACTTGGGACAGATCTACGAAACCGTATTGGGCTGGGCTGGTCAAAAATTAGGTGTGAAATTTGCTACACCTATCTTTGATGGTGCTGAAATGGATCAGGTACAGGATTGGGTTGCGAAAGCTGGTTTACCGAAATCAGGACGTACATATTTGTACAACGGATTGACGGGTGACCGTTTCGATCAACCAACGACAGTGGGTGTAATCTACATGTTGAAATTAGGTCACATGGTTGATGATAAAATGCACGCACGTTCAATCGGTCCGTACTCATTGATCACACAACAACCTCTAGGTGGTAAAGCGCAATTCGGTGGTCAACGTTTCGGTGAGATGGAGGTTTGGGCATTGGAAGCATTCGGTGCATCTAACATCCTTCAAGAAATCTTGACTGTGAAATCGGATGACGTGGTTGGTCGTGCCAAAACTTACGAGGCTATTGTAAAAGGTAACAACCTTCCGACACCATCGGTACCAGAATCGTTCAACGTATTGGTACACGAGCTACGTGGATTGGGTCTAGATATCACATTGGATTAATTAAGCAATTAGGGCTTTGAAGGGCTCAGTCCTTCAAAGCTTCTTTATAAAGCTTTAACTTTTGAATAAGTATGTCTTACAAAAAAGATAATAAAATTAAAAGCAACTTCACTTCGATTACGATCAGCTTGGCTTCTCCAGAAACTATTTTGGAACGCTCAAGTGGTGAAGTTACAAAACCGGAAACGATTAACTATCGTACCTACAAACCGGAACGTGACGGTTTATTCTGTGAGCGTATTTTTGGTCCTGTAAAGGATTACGAATGTCACTGTGGTAAATACAAACGTATCCGTTATAAAGGTATTGTGTGTGACCGTTGTGGTGTTGAAGTAACAGAGAAAAAGGTACGTCGTGAGCGTATGGGACATATCAACTTGGTAGTTCCTGTTGCGCACATTTGGTATTTCCGTTCTCTTCCTAATAAAATTGGTTATTTATTGGGACTTCCTACCAAGAAATTGGATATGATCATTTACTACGAACGTTATGTGGTTATCCAAGCTGGTATTAAGGAAGAAGATGGTATCAACTTTATGGACTTCTTGACTGAAGAAGAATATTTAGATATTTTAGATACCCTACCAAAAGAAAATCAATATTTAGACGATAACGATCCTCAAAAATTCGTTGCTAAGATGGGTGCTGAGGCATTGGAAGATTTGTTGAAACGTATTGATTTGGATCAATTGTCATACGATTTACGTCACCAAGCTGCTAACGAAACTTCGCAACAACGTAAAAATGAAGCGTTAAAACGCCTTCATGTGGTTGAAGCTTTCCGTAGTTCACGTGAAAATATCGAGAATCGTCCAGAATGGATGATTGTGAAAATCGTTCCAATCATTCCACCTGAATTGCGTCCTTTAGTGCCTTTGGATGGTGGTCGTTTTGCGACTTCGGATTTGAATGACTTATACCGTCGTGTGATTATCCGTAACAACCGTCTAAAACGTTTGATCGAAATCAAAGCTCCTGAAGTAATCTTACGTAACGAAAAACGTATGCTTCAAGAAGCGGTAGACTCTTTGTTTGACAACTCACGTAAAGTGAACGCTGTTAAGACAGAAGGTAACCGTGCATTGAAGTCATTATCTGATATTTTGAAAGGTAAACAAGGTCGTTTCCGTCAAAACTTGTTAGGTAAGCGTGTGGATTATTCGGCTCGTTCGGTAATTGTTGTAGGTCCTCACTTGAAATTACACGAGTGTGGTCTTCCTAAAGATATGGCTGCTGAACTTTACAAACCGTTTATCATCCGTAAGATGATCGAGCGTGGTATTGTAAAAACAGTAAAATCAGCTAAGAAAATTGTGGATCGTAAAGATCCTGTGGTATGGGATATCCTTGAAAATGTATTGAAAGGTCACCCTGTATTACTAAACCGTGCACCTACGCTTCACCGTTTGGGTATTCAGGCTTTCCAACCTACATTGGTAGAGGGTAAAGCTATTCAATTACACCCATTAGTGTGTACAGCGTTCAACGCCGATTTTGACGGTGACCAGATGGCAGTCCACTTACCTCTTGGTAATGCTGCAGTTTTGGAAGCCCAAATCTTGATGTTAGGCGCGCACAATATCTTAAACCCTGCGAATGGTTCTCCAATCACAGTACCATCTCAAGACATGGTATTGGGTCTTTACTATATTACTAAAGGCCGTAGAACTGCTGGCGATCACACCGTAAGAGGTCAAGATATGACTTTCTATTCGGCTGAAGAGGTTATCATCGCATTAAATGAGAAGCAAATTGACCTTCATGCCTGGATTAAAGTAAAAACAAAAGTTAGACAAAAAGATGGTAGCATCGTTGATACCTTGTTAGAAACAACAGTAGGTCGCGTGATCTTCAACCAAGTTGTTCCTGATGAAATGGGTTTTGTCAATGAATTGCTTACTAAAAAATCGTTGCGTAATATCATCGGTGAAATTGTGAAGACTACGGGTATGGCCCGTGCAGCACAGTTCTTGGATGATATGAAAGAATTGGGATATCAAACAGCCTTCAAAGGTGGTCTTTCTTTCAACTTGGAAGATTTGAACATTCCTGCTGCGAAAGCTGAATTGATTCAACAAGCAACTAACGAGGTTGAAGAAGTAATGAACAACTATAACATGGGTTTCATTACAAACAACGAACGTTACAACCAAATCATCGATATCTGGACGCGTATCAACAACAGATTGACGGCGCACGTTATGGATATTCTTTCGAATGATAATCAAGGTTTCAACTCAGTTTACATGATGTTGGATTCTGGAGCCCGTGGTTCGAAAGAGCAGATCCGTCAGTTATGTGGTATGCGTGGTTTGATGGCGAAACCCCAAAAATCAGGTACTTCTGGTGGTGAGATTATCGAAAACCCGATCTTGTCAAACTTTAAAGAAGGTTTGTCCGTATTGGAATACTTTATCTCTACCCACGGTGCGCGTAAAGGTCTTGCCGATACAGCATTGAAAACAGCGGATGCGGGGTACTTGACCCGTCGTTTACATGACGTAGCGCAAGATATGATCGTTGTGGAACAAGATTGTGGTGGTTTACGTGGTATTTATACAACAGCATTGAAAGATAATGACGATGTTGTTGAGCCATTGTTCGATCGTATTTTGGGTCGTACACCATTGCATGATGTTCTTCATCCGGATACTGACGAATTGATCGTTTCCGCAAATGAAGATATCACTGAGGAAATTGCTGAAACTATCGAAAAAGCAGGTATCGAAGGAATTGAGATTCGTACGGTATTAACTTGTGAGTCTAAGCGTGGTGTTTGTGCTTGTTGTTACGGACGCAACTTGGCGTCAGGTAAGCGTGTTCAGTTAGGTGAAGCTGTGGGTGTTATCGCCGCTCAATCAATTGGTGAACCAGGTACACAGTTAACACTTCGTACATTCCACGTGGGTGGTACGGCATCGAACATTGCTGCTGATTCAAGTATCATTTCTAAATACGATGGTAAAATCGAATTTGAAAACGTACGTACTGTTTCGCAAACAAATGATAATGGTACACATCAGGTAGTCTTAGGACGTTCTGGTGAGGTTAAGATTATTGATGCACATAATAAAATTGTATTCCAACAAAATATCCCTTATGGTTCACAGTTGTTCGTTGAGGATGGCGGTACAGTAGCTAAAGGTGATAAATTGGTGGAATGGGATCCATATAATGCAGTAATTATTTCTGAATTTGCCGGTAAAGTTGAATTTGATGCAATCATCGAAGGGGTTACCTTCCGTGAGGAGTCAGATGAGCAAACTGGTCACAAAGAGAAGGTAATTATTGAAACACGTGATAAAACGAAAAACCCATCCATCAAGATTCTTGATAAATCGGGCGAGGTTATTCGTACCTACAATATCCCAGTAGGCGCTCACGTTGCAGTTGCTAATGGTGTAACAGTAAAAGAAGGTGGTATCCTTGTTAAAATCCCTCGTTCTACGGGTAAAACGCGAGATATCACAGGTGGTCTACCGCGTGTAACGGAGTTATTCGAAGCACGTAACCCTTCTAACCCTGCTGTTGTAACAGAAATCGACGGTGTGGTAACATTGGGTGGTGTGAAACGTGGTAACCGTGAGATGTCTATCGAGTCTCGTGATGGTCAAATCAAGAAATACTTGGTACCTCTTTCTAAGCATATCCTTGTTCAGGATAATGACTTTGTGAAAGCTGGTATGCCATTATCAGATGGTTCGATCTCTCCTGCGGATATCTTGTCGATCAAAGGTCCATCAGCAGTGCAACATTACATTGTGAATGGTATCCAAGAGGTATACCGTCTGCAAGGTGTGAAGATCAACGATAAACACTTCGAGACGATCGTTCACCAAATGATGCAAAAAGTTAACATCGAAGATCCAGGAGATACGCGTTTCTTAGAAAAAGAAGCGGTTAACAAATGGGATTTCATGGAAGAAAATGATTCCTTGTTTGACAAGAAAGTTGTCGTTGATGCAGGAGACTCCAATAACTTACGTCCGGGACAAATTGTTTCTTTACGTAAGTTGAGAGAAGAGAATTCTAGTCTGAAACGTCGTGACTTAAAACTTGTTGAAGTTCGTGAAGCAATTCCGGCAACTTCAAGTCCATTGTTGCAAGGTATTACCAGAGCTTCATTGGGTACGAAATCGTTCATTTCTGCTGCCTCTTTCCAAGAGACCACAAAAGTGTTGAACGAAGCTGCTATCGCAGGTAAACGTGATAACTTATTAGGTTTGAAAGAAAACGTAATCGTTGGTCACTTGATCCCTTCTGGTACAGGTATCCGTCAATACAGCAATTTAATTGTGGGCTCTCGCGAGGAGTACGATCAATTGTTGGCTTCGAAAGAAGAAGATTAATCGTTACTCGATTATTTTATATAGGAAGGTCCAGACATTCGTCTGGACCTTTTTTGTTTCTATAGCGACCTTATTTGATATTGAAGAAGGTCGTAAAAATATATTTAGCTTGCTCTTTTAGCGGTGAAATTGCTTGTTAAGGAAAGGGGAGAACTGAAATTTATAGCAAGCAGCTTGGCCGTTTAATTGGTTGATTTTACCTGATAGGACGGCTTAACGCATAGCTATCATAAATGAATCATTCAATGTTACAGTTAGTTAACCTAAATATTAAAAAATAATAAACAAAAGGCTTGGAAGTTTGTTAGTAAACTCCCTATCTTTGCACCACTCCGCAAGGGAGGGACGGTTACCGCGAGAGCAGGGAACCATGAAAAA